>JAICWH010000194.1 GCA_025934895.1 Nocardioidaceae bacterium
CGGGTCGGTACCCTCGGGCGCATGAGCGACCAGGGTCTGGAGCAGGCGCGCGCGAAGATGACCGACGCTGGTGTGGACCCGGTCGCAATCGACGTGTTCGAGCACTACTACCGGCAGGTCGAGAGCGGCGAGACCGGGATGATCCCCGAGTCGACGATCGACCCGGTGGACATCGCGGCGCTCGCCGACGCCGACCTTCCGGACACCACCGACGGGCTGGCCGGCACGGTGGTCGTCAAGCTCAACGGGGGCCTCGGCACGTCCATGGGGCTGGAGGCGGCCAAGTCGCTGCTCGAGGTGCGCGAGGGACTGACGTTCCTCGACGTCATCGCGCGGCAGGTGCTGGCTGCCCGCAAGAGCTACGGGGTGGCCCTGCCGCTGGTCTTCATGGACAGCTTCCGCACCTCGAAGGACACCACCGCGGCGCTGAGCGCCTATGACCTCGCGGTGGACGGCCTGCCGCTGGACTTCCTGCAGAACAAGGAGCCCAAGCTGCTGGCCGCCGACCTCAGCCCGGTCACCTGGGAGGCCGACCCGGACCTCGAATGGTGCCCGCCGGGACACGGCGACCTCTACACCGCCCTGCGCGGCAGTGGGCTGCTCGACCGGCTGATCGAGGCGGGCTACCGGCGCGCGTTCGTGTCCAACTCCGACAACCTCGGCGCCACCCCCGACCCCCGGGTCGCGGAGTGGTTCGCCCGCTCCGGTGCGCCGTTCGCCATCGAGGCGGTCCGTCGGACCCCGTCGGACCGCAAGGGCGGGCACTTCGCGCGGCGTACGTCGGACGGGCGGCTCGTGCTGCGGGAGACCGCGCAGACGCTGGACGAGGACAAGGAGGCGCTGGCCGACCTGAGCCGGCACCGGTTCGCGTCGACGAACAACCTGTGGGTCGACCTCGAGGCGCTCCGCGACGAGCTCGAGCGCCGCAACGGGATCCTCGGCCTCGCGCTGATCAAGAACACCAAGACCGTGGACCCCTCGGACCCAGGCAGTCCCGAGGTGATCCAGATCGAGAGTGCCATGGGCGCCGCGATCGAGGTGTTCGACGGTGCCCAGCTGGTCGAGGTGGAGCGGTCGCGGTTCATCCCGGTGAAGACCACCAACGACCTGCTGGTGCTGCGCTCGGACTGCTACCGGCTCACCGACCAGCACCACCTGGAGTTCGAGGACGGCGTCTCATCGGTGCCGTTCGTGGATCTCGATCCGCGCTTCTACAAGCTCGTGCACCGTTTCGACGAGCGGTTCCCCGACGGAACGCCGTCCCTGCGGGGGGCCGAGGAGCTCGTCGTGCACGGGGACTGGACGTTCGGCAAGGGCGTCACCGTGCGGGGCCGTGTGGAGCTCGAGGACACCGGCCGGCCCGCCCGGGTGGAGGCGGGCACCTCCCTCGCGTGACGAGAGCCGGTTAGGGTCGAGTCATGTCAGCAGAGCCTGCCTGGGCAACACACCTGATGCCGTCCGACCGGCTGAGCACCGTTGACGAGCACGTGGAGCGGATCGTCGGCGCGCTGCAGCCGCTCGAACCCTACGACCAGCCGCTTCTCGAGTGCCTGGGACTGCCGATCTGCGAGACGGTCGTCGCGCCGATGGACCTGCCGTCCTTCGACAACTCGGCGATGGACGGCTACGCGGTCTCCTACGACGACGTGGTGTCCGCGTCCGTGGACCAGCCCGTGCACCTGCCCGTCACGGGGGAGATGGCGGCCGGCCAGACGAGGATGCTGGCGTTGAGCCCCGGGACCTCGGTGCGGATCATGACCGGCGCCCCCGTCCCGCGCGGGGCAGACGCGATCGTGCCGGTCGAGTGGACCGATGCCGGACTCGCCTCGGTGCGGATCACCCGGGCGCCGCAGCGGGGCGAGCACGTCCGGTACCAGGGCGAGGACGTCAGGATCGGCGACGTGCTCCTCGACGAGGGCACGGTGATGGGTCCTCGTCAGCTGGGACTGCTCGCGTCCGTGGGTCGGGGGCAGGTGCGCTCGCGTCCGCGCCCACGCGTCGTCGTCATATCCACCGGGGCCGAGCTCCGGGATCCGGGCGCGACCCTGGGTCACGACTCGATCTTCGACGCCAACTCCTTCATGCTCGCGGCTTGCGCACGCTCGGCCGGCGCGATCGCCTACCGGGTCGGCATCGTCTCCGACGACCCGGACGAGTTCCGGGACGCTCTCTCCGACCAGCTGGTGCGCGCCGACCTGGTGGTGACCAGTGGTGGCGTGAGCAAGGGTGCTTACGACGTCGTCAAGGAGGTGCTCTCCGAGCTGGGCACCGTCTCGTTCGGGGAGGTCGCGATGCAGCCGGGCAAGCCTCAGGGCTTCGGCTTCGTGGGCGAGGACGCGACCCCGATCATCACCCTGCCTGGCAACCCGGTGTCGTCCTACGTCTCGTTCGAGGTGTTCGCGGTCCCCGCGATCCGCCGTCTGATGGGTCGTCCGCCGTACTCTCGTCCGAGCGTGGGAGCCGTGTGCACGCAGGGGTTCTCCTCCGCCCCGGACCGCGCCCAGTACGTCCGCGCGCGCCTCGAGGTCGAGGGCGCCCGGACGACCGTGTCGCGGGTGGGTGGCCACGGGTCGCACCTGATGGGCGACCTCGCCGAAGCGAACGCGCTGATCGTGGTGCCTGCGGAGACCGTCCGGGTCGACAGTGGCAGCACGGTGCAGGTGCTCGCCCTTGACCGGGGCTTCTGAGATGACCGACCGGCAGCCACGCCTCACCCACGTCGACGCGTCCGGGGCGGCTCGGATGGTCGACGTCTCGGACAAGAACGAGACGCGCCGCGAGGCCGTGGCCACCGGAAGGGTGCTCGTGTCCCGGACCGTCGTCGACCTGCTGCGCGGATCCGGCGTGCCCAAGGGTGACGCCTTGGGGGTGGCGCGGATCGCCGGCATCATGGCCGCCAAGCGAACCCCGGACCTGGTGCCGCTCTGCCACCCGCTGGCGATCTCCGGTGTCACGGTGGACCTCGTCCTGGTCGAGGACGCGGTGCAGATCACCGCCACGGTGCGTACCACCGACCGCACCGGCGTGGAGATGGAGGCGCTGACCGCTGTGTCGGTCGCGGCCCTCACGGTCGTGGACATGGTCAAGGCCGTCGACAAGCACTCGGTCATCACCGACGTCCGGGTGGAGTCCAAGTCCGGTGGCCGGAGCGGGGACTGGAGCCGGGCCTCGGGGGAGCATCCGTGAGAGCCACCGTGGTGTGCGCGTCCAACCGGGCGGCGGCCGGGGTCTATGAGGACACCACCGGCCCGGTGATCGTGGGGGCGCTGCGGGACCTCGGGTTCGAGGTGACCGGCCCGGTCGTCGTGCCCGACGGCGACCCGGTCGCGGACGCGATCCGGGAGGCCGTCGACGCCGGCGCCCACGTGGTCCTGACCACGGGGGGCACCGGCCTCACGCCGACCGACCTCACCCCGGAGGTGACCCGACCGCTCCTGGACCGGGAGGTGCCGGGCATCGCGGAGGCGATCCGGGCCCACGGCAGCGCGCAGGGGGTCGGCACAGCCGCGCTGTCCCGCGGGCTGGCCGGGGTCCGCGGCCGGGCCCTGGTCGTCAACCTCCCGGGCTCGCGCGGAGGGGTCAAGGACGGGCTGGCCGTGCTCGCGCCGATGCTGGTGCACGCTGTGCAGCAGATCGCCGGGAGCGACCACTGAGCTGGGTCAGCAAGCGGCCGGGCGGCCAGGCGTGGCAGGTGGAGCTGCGGGCCGGTCGCGTCGGACTGCGTCCGCTGGCGGCCAGTGACGCGCGGGCGTGGCAGGAGGTACGTCGCCGCAACGCCGACTGGCTGCGGCCCTGGGAGGCCACCGTGCCACCCGGGGACACGTCAGCGCCGCGGTCCTTCCGGGCACTGGTCCGCGACCTGCGGCGCCAGGCCCGTGACAACCGGGCGCTGCCGTTCGCGGTGACGGTCGAGAACGTCTTCGCCGGTCAGGTGACGGTGACCAACATCGTCGGTGGCTCGGCGAGGTGGGCCCAGGTGGGCTACTGGGTGGACCGCCGTTACGCCGGCCAGAACGTGATCCCGACGGCGGTGGCCCTGGTCGTGGACTACTGCTTGCTCGAGCTGAAGCTGCACCGCATCGAAGTGGCCATCCGGCCCGAGAACGTCGCCAGCCTGCGGGTCGTGGAGAAGCTCGGGCTGACGGAGGTCGGCTACGCCAAGGGCTACCTGCACATTGACGGCGACTGGCGGGACCACCGGCTGTTCGCGATCACCACCGAGGAGGCCGCCGGCGGTCTGCTGCGGCGATTCAAGGGCTCGCTGCCCGACTAACCTCTTGAACCACAGCAGTCACAGGAGTTGCCTCGCGACACACCGTGTTGCCTGCCCGAGCGGGTCGCTCCAGGCTCCTATCGTTCGTGTCGTGGACCTGTCAGGAATCATCTTCGTCGTGCTTGCCGCGGTTTGGGCGGTCTATCTCATCCCCAGGGCGCTCAGGCAGCACGACGAGGTGGCGCGGCGCCGCTCGGTCGACCGGTCCTCCCCCAATGCGCGGGTCGTGGCTCGTCGCGAGCCCGTGAGCAGGCGCGACGCCCGCCTCGTCGTCAACCCGGGTGCCGCGGACCCGGGCAAGGAGCCGGCTTCGCTGCGCAAGTCCGTCGAGCCTGGTGCGTCCTCGCGACGAGGAGAGGACCGTCGTACGGCCGGGAGGGTGGCGGCCCGCCGACGCCGGCGCGTTCTCACCGTCCTGCTGCTCCTCATCAGCGCTACCGCTGCCGCGGCGTACCTGGGACACACCCCGTGGTGGTCTGCAGTCGTCCCTGGCGGCCTTACCCTGGGGTTCCTGCTGCTCTGCCGCACACAGGTCCAGCAACAGCGATCGCGCCGACACCGGTCCCGCGCCGAGCGGCCGATGAACGCCGCCTCCCCGACCGTGGAGGTCGAGCGCGAGGCAGTGCTTTCCATCAGCGACGATGCCGCTGAGGCGGCGGGCGCAGCAGCGACGGAGATGTCCGCAGCCCAGCAGGTGCAGCCGAATCCCGACCCGGTGCCGGCGCCGGTCGCGGAGGCCGCCGCCCACCCGACCGCCCAGGACGTGGCGGGTGCCGAGCGGGGCCCGCTGTGGGACCCGGTGCCGGTCACCCTGCCGACCTACGTCACCAAGCCCAAGGCCAAGCGGACGGTGCGGACCATCGACCTCGGTGAGGCCGGTACCTGGACCTCTGGGCACACCCCGGAGGACGCGGAGATCGCTGCTCGCGCCACAGAACCTCCTGCCGTCACCGGCCAGTCGTCCAAGGCCGGACAGCGCGCCGTGGGCACCTAGGCACCTCGCGGACAGGGGTTCTCGGAGCAGCCGGGGTGGGTGGTATCTTGACTCCTCGCGCCGGATGATCGGCGTTCCGGGGCTGTGGCGCAGTTGGTAGCGCGTCTCGTTCGCAATGAGAAGGTCAGGGGTTCGA
>JAICWH010000241.1 GCA_025934895.1 Nocardioidaceae bacterium
ATGAGTACGACGGGCCGGCCCTCACCAGTGTTGCGGAGGAAGATGTTGTGGTCGCCGGTCCTCTCCTGGGCATCGGTCACGCTGCCCGCGTCACTGCCGTTCTCAGCCGTGTCCTGCGGGTTCGTCTCGGACATGCGGGGGGACTCCTTCGCTCGGTGTGCTGGTGGAGTGCAGTCTTGCGCATGCCCCGACCCGCCGGCCCGGATGGTGCCGACCCGGCGCGTCCGCAGGGCCGGCTGGTGCCGACCCGGCGCGTCCGCAGGGCCGGATGGTGCCGAGCCGGCGCGTCCGCAGGGCCGGATGGTGCCGACCCGGCGCGTCCGCAGGCCGGATGCCGGTCCTGCGACGTTCCGGGGTCGAACGTGCAGGTCGACACGGCCGCTGGGATCCGGCCCCACGTCGGCGGGTCCGCGAACAGGGACCTCAGGTGAGCGGGTCGACCTCGTCGTGGTCGCCCACGTCGGCCGCGAGCCGAGTGAGGTGGTGCTGCCCGTCACCCAGCAGGTGCTCCAGGACGGTCAGGTGGCTGGTGTAGCTGCCGACGCTGTACTCGGCGGTCATCGCGATGCCGCCGTGCAGCTGGATCGCCTCCTGCCCGACGTGCCGGGACGCGCGGCTGACCTGCAGGCCGGCCCGAGCGGCCGCTTGTGAGATCTCAGCGGCCGACCGGGAGGCCAGCACCATGGTCGCCCACAGGGACATGCTCGTGGCGAGCTCGAGGGAGACGTACATGTCAGACATCCGGAAGGTCAGCGCCTGGAAGGTCCGGAGCGGGACGCCGAACTGCTTGCGGCTCTTGAGGTAGTCCGAGGTCGCGGAGAGCTGGAACTCCATCGCCCCGACGGCCTCGCTGCACGCGGCGATCCGGGCAGCGTCGAGAGCTCGGTCGATGACGGCCGTGCAGTCCTGTCCAGGCCTGCCCAGCGGCGTCGCGGGCGTCGCGTCGAAGGCGATGCGCGCCGCGCGCCCGCCGTCGTACGTCGAGTAGCCCGAGCGGGACAGCCCGGCGGCGTCCGGGGTCACCAGGAACAGTCCGGGGTCCCCGGACCCGAGGCGGGCGCTGACCACGAGGAGGTCCGCGCGCGCGCCGTGCAGGACCGGCTCCTTGACCCCGGACAGCGTCCAGGCGTCCCCGGCCCCCGACGCCGTCACCGAGCGCACCGCGGACGCGTACCGGGTGCGGGGTTCGGCGTGCGCGAAGGCGGGCACGCTCGCGCCGGCGGCCAGCGCCTCGAGCACAGCCGCCTTCTGCTCCTCGGTGCCCGCCGCGGCAACGACACCGCCGGCGAGCACCACGGACGCCAGGAACGGCTCGGGCGCGAGCACCCGACCCAGCTCCTGGGCGACGATGCCGACCTCGACTGGTCCGGCACCCATGCCGCCGTGCTCCTCGGCGAACGGCAGCCCCAGCACGCCCATCTCGGCGAGCCGGGTCCACAGCTCCTCGTCGAAGCCGGGTTCCTCGGCGACCGCTCGGCGGCGGTTCTCGAAGTCGGAGTAGGACTTGGAGACCAGTCCACGCACCGCCTCGCGGAGCGCAACCTGCTCCTCGTCATAGGTGAAGTCCATGTCAGCCGCTCCTCAGAGTCCCAGGATCGTCTTCGAGATGATCTGGCGCTGGACCTCGTTGGACCCACCGTAGATCGATGCCTTGCGCAGGTTCAGGTAGACCGGCGCGGACCGTCGCATCCAGCCCGCGACGTCCGAGTCGTCACCGGCACCGGAGGCGAGCGACCCGGGCCCGGCGAGGTCCACCACGAGCTCGCTGACCGCCTGCTGCAGCTCGGTGCCCTTGAGCTTCAGGACCGACGACGCGGGGTGCGGCTTGCCGTCCGCCGAGTGCGCCACCACCCGGAGCGCGGTGAGCTCCAGCGCGAGGAGCTCGTTCTCGAGCTCGGCGACCCGCGCAGCCGTCAGCGGGTCGTCGAGAAGCGTGAGACCGTCGCCGACCGACACGGAGCGGGCATAGTCCTTGGCCTGAGCGAGCGCCCGCTTGGTGGACCCCACCGGCGCGACACCGACACGCTCGTTGCCCAGGAGGAACTTCGCGTAGTCCCAGCCCTTGTTCTCCTCGCCGACCAGGTTCTCGGCCGGGACGCGTACGTTGTCGAACCACACCTCGTTGACCTCGTGGCCGCCGTCGATGAGCTCGATGGGGCGGACCGTCACCCCGGGGGTGGTCATGTCGATGAGCAGGAACGAGATACCCGCCTGCTTCTTCACCTCCGGGTCGGTCCGCACCAAGCAGAAGATCCAGTCGCCGTACTGGCCGAGGGTGGTCCAGGTCTTCTGCCCGTTCACCA
>JAICWH010000214.1 GCA_025934895.1 Nocardioidaceae bacterium
AACCGGATGCTGCTGCTCCAGCGCATCGACCACGCCGCCGAGCGCGCCCGTCGCTCGCACGCCCCTGCCGCGGTGCTGTTCGTCGACCTGGACAGGTTCAAGAGCATCAACGACACCTACGGCCACGACATGGGCGACGAGCTGCTCAGGGCGGTGGGGGTGCGGCTCACCGACGTGGTACGCCCCGGGGACACCCTGGCCCGGGTGTACGGCGACGAGTTCGTCCTGCTCTGCGAGGACCTGCGCGACCAGTCCGACGTGGACCGGGTCTCCGAGCGCATCCGACGCTCGTTCGACCCGCCGTTCACCCTCGACGGCGTGAGCGTCTCCATCTCGGCCAGCGTGGGAGTCGCCTACGCGGGCCCCGGGGACCTCGTCTCCGGGGCACTGATCGCCGAGGCGGACCAGGCGATGTACCAGATCAAGCGCGAGAGCGCGCTCGGTCGCGCCACGTCCGATCTGGACAGCCTGCCCTCGCGAGGTCGAAGCGTGGCCCTCGGCCGGGACCTGCGGGCGGCCCTGACCGGCAAGGGACTCGACGTGGCCTACCAGCCCATCGTCGAGCCGGCCAACGGGGTGCTCTCCGCGGTCGAGGTGCTGCTGCGCTGGACCCATCCCGTCGAGGGCCCGATGCCTCCTGCGTCCGTCATCGCGGTCGCCGAGCGCACGGGGGTCGTGTCCGAGCTCGGCGCCTGGGTCCTGGAGCGGGCCTGCCGGGACTGGGTCCGCTGGCAGCAGGACGACCCCGACGGTGCCTTCGACCTGGCGGTCAACATCTCGACCGTGCAGCTGATGGCTCCGGACGTCGCCGGTGAGGTGGGCCGGATCCTGGACCGCACCGCGATGGTGCCCGAGCGCCTGGTCCTCGAGGTGACCGAGAGCGTCCTGGTCGAGGACCCGGAGCGGGCCCGGCTGGTCCTGCTGGACCTCAAGGCGCTGGGCGTCCGGGTGGCCCTCGACGACTTCGGGGCCGGCTACTCGTCGCTGAGCTACCTGAACCGGCTGCCGATCGACATCTTGAAGATCGACCGTCAGCACATCGAGAGCAATGGAGGGGTCGGCCGGTCCAGCGAGGTGATCTCGGCCCTCACCACACTGGCGCACGCGCTCGGCCTGCAGGTCGTCATCGAAGGTGTCGAGACCAAGATCGACCGGCTGACGGCTGTGCAGGTCGGCGCGGAGCTGGCCCAGGGCTACTTCTACGCCCGACCGGTGGCGGCGGCGGACCTGGAGGCGCTGCTCCGGGGCGCGGGGGCGTCCACGTCGCCGTTCCGGCTGCCCAGGCAGCGCGCCCGGTCGCTCAGGCGCCGGTGAGCCGGTAGACCTTCGACTCCCAGGGGCGCAGCCGGTCCGGGTCCCCCTCCACGTGGGTGCTGATCAGGATCTTGGCTCCGCCGCGGTCCGGTACGTCGACGGGGTCGACGTACGCCGGGAGCGAGGAGCAGTTCGCGAGGACCAGCAGGACGTCGTCCCCGTGGGTGCGGGTGAACGCCCAGAGCTGGTCGTGCTCGGGGAGCAGGAGCTCGAAGCGGCCGTGCACCACCACGGGCTCGTCGCGCCTGAGCCGGATCAGCCTCCGGTAGTGGTGGAACACCGAGTCGGGGTCGGCGACCGCCGCGGCCGCGTTGATGACGTCCTTGTTGGGGTTCACCGGCAGCCAGGGCTCCCCGGCGGTGAAGCCGGCGTGCTCCGAGTCGTCCCACTGCATCGGCGTCCGAGCGTTGTCCCGCGACTTGGCGGCGAGAGCCGCGAGCACGGTGTCGGGCGCCGTGCCGAGGCTGGTCGCGTCGCCGTGGAAGCCGAGCGACTCGATGTCACGGTAGGGTCCGATGTCGGTGAAGTCGGCGTTCGTCATGCCGAGCTCCTCACCCTGGTAGACGTAGGGCGTGCCCTTGTGCAGGTGGAGCACCGTCGCGAGCGTCTTGGCCGAGGCGACCCGGTGCGCTGGGCTGTCGTCACCGAAGCGGGACACCGCCCGCGGCTGGTCGTGGTTGTCCCAGTAGAGCGAGTTCCATCCCGTCTCCTCGAGCCCGCGCTGCCAGAGGTCCAGGTTGGCCTTGAGCACCGGCAGCGCGAGAGGTCTGAGTGCCCACTTGCCCAAGCCGGGCTCCTCGTCGAGCTGCACGTGCTCGAAGGTGAAGACCATGTCGAGCTCGCGACGGGCCGGGTCGGTGACGTCACGGGCCAGCGCAACGCTGCTGCCGGGCATCTCCCCGACCGTGAGCAGGTGACGCTCGCTGAGCCCGACGCGCTCGTTCATCTCCCGCAGGAACTCGTGCAGCCGCGGGCCGTTGGCGACCGGGTGGAACGCCGGGGTCAGGCGGCGGCCCGGCGGCGGCACCCCGTCGACGAGCCGGGCGGGCTTCGAGATCAGGTTGATGACGTCCATCCGGAACCCGTCGACCCCGCGGTCGACCCACCAGCGCATCATGGTGTGGACCGCGTCGCGGACCACCGGGTTCTCCCAGTTGAGGTCCGGCTGCTTGCGGCTGAACAGGTGCAGGTAGTACTCACCGCTGCGCTCGTCGTACTCCCACGCGGAGCCGGAGAAGGCGGACTCCCAGTTCGTCGGCTCGGCGCCCGCGGTGCCCGGCTGGTGGCCGTCGCGGGCCGGCCGCCACCAGTACCAGTCCCGCCTGGGCGACTGCGGGTCCCGCGACTCGACGAACCACGGGTGCTCGTCGGAGGTGTGGTTGACGACGAGGTCCATGACCAGCCGGATGCCGCGTTCGTGCAGGCCGGCCACCAGGGCGTCGAGGTCCGCCAGGCTCCCGAACAGCGGGTCGATGTCCTGGTAGTCGCTGATGTCGTAGCCGTTGTCGTCCATCGGCGAGGCGTAGACAGGTGAGAGCCACAGCACGTCGACGCCGAGCTGCGCCAGGTGGTCCAGGCGCGACGTGATGCCCGGGATGTCCCCGACGCCGTCACCGTCGCTGTCCGCGAACGAGCGGGGATAGACCTGGTAGACGACCGCCGACTTCCACCAGTCGGGGCTGCGGATGTCGAGGTGCATGGTCCGCAGCCTGTCATGGCGGCCTCCGCCATCGGATGTCCCGGGGTGATCGCCGGGTCACGTCGACGTCGGCGCCGAGGGGGTCAGGGATCGCCGCGGTCCCGGCGCGGTCGCTTCGGGGAGAGCCTCGACCGACCGTGCAGCACCCGGATCAGCCCCGCGAACAGGGCGTCCGTCCTGGGGGTCCGGTCGAACGTCGTGAGCGCCGTCGCCGGGTTCATCCACTGCCGCGCCACCGACTTGGCGAAGGTGAACTCCTTGAGCCCGTCCGGCCCGTGCACCCGCCCGAACCCCGAGTCGCCCACGCCGCCGAAGGGCAGGGCCGGGATGGCGGCGAACGAGATGACCCCGTTCACCGACGTCATCCCCGATCGCAGCCGCCGGGCCAGGTCCGCTCCGTGCGACCGGGAGAACACGGCAGACCCGAGCCCGTACCGGCTGGCGTTCGCGAGGGTCACCGCCTCCTCCATGTCGTGCACCCTTCTCACCGTCACGGTCGGCCCGAACGTCTCCTCGGTGACCGCGCACGAGTCCTCGGGCACCCCGGCCAGCACGGTGGGCTGGACGAACCTCTCGCCCACGGCGCTCGGGCCTCCCACCAGCACCTCGGCGCCCCGGTTGACCGCGTCGTCGATGTGGCGTCGTACGACGTCCGCCTGGCCGGCCAGCGTCATCGGACCCAGCTGCGCCCCGTCCTCCGCTCCCGCGTGCACGTCGCGCGCCCGACGGGTGAGCTCGGCGACGAACCCGTCGTACACCCGCTCGTGGACGTACACCCTCTCGACGCCTACGCAGGTCTGGCCGGCGTTGGAGAAGGCACCCCAGGCGGCGGCATCCGCGGCCAGGTGCACGTCCGCATCCTCGTCGACGAGCAGCGCGTCCTTGCCGCCCCCCTCGATGATCACCGGGACGAGGTTCTCCGCGCAGGTCGCCATCACCTTCCTCCCCGTCGCCGCCGAGCCGGTGAAGGCCACCTTGTCGATCGGCGCGCGGCAGAGGGCGACGCCCGTCTCCCCGCGTCCCACGACCGTCTGCAGCAGGCCCTGGCCGGGCAGCACCTCGCAGAGGCTCGCCGCGAGCCAGACGCCGACGCCGGGGGTGAGCTCGCTGGGCTTGAAGACGACCGCGTTCCCGGCGGCGAGCGCGTAGCTGATGGACCCCATCGGCGTGAAGACCGGGTAGTTCCACGGACCGATGACGCCGACGACGCCCAACGGGAGGTACTCCACCGTCGCGACGTGGTTCGCCATCAGCAGTCCCGATGACACCCGGCGACGACCGAGCACCTTC
>JAICWH010000178.1 GCA_025934895.1 Nocardioidaceae bacterium
CACCGTCGTTCGATCACCCAGCTGCTGGGGGACCTCGCCACCGGCGGCATGCTCGGCGGAGCCGACGACGGCACCCGGGTGGCCCTGCTGACCGGCGCCCTGGCGGCGCCCGCCCGTCGTGAGGCGATGCTTGACGCGGCGTCCGGCGCGGCAGGCATCGTGATCGGCACCCACGCGCTGCTCGAGGATAAGGTCCAGTTCGCCGACCTGGGGCTGGTGGTCGTCGACGAGCAGCACCGGTTCGGTGTCGAGCAGCGGGCAGCGCTGGCCGCCAAGAGCGGAGCCGCGCCGCCGCACGTCCTGGTGATGACCGCCACGCCGATCCCGCGCACCGTGGCGATGACCGTCTTCGGCGACCTCGAGACCTGCACCCTGCGCGAGCTCCCCGCCGGCCGCGCCCCGGTGCAGACCAACGTCGTACCGCTGCCCGAGCACCCGTCCTGGCTGGATCGCGCCTACGAGCGCATCCGCGAGGAGGTGGCGAAGGGCCACCAGGTCTACGTCGTGTGTCCACGGATCAGCGGAGTCGACGACGACGGCACCCGGCAGCCCGTCGACGCCGACGACGGCTCACCGATGGCCGCGGTCGACGAGGTCGCCCCGATGCTCGCCGAGGGCGCCCTGGCGGGCCTGCGGGTGGCCGCCCTCCACGGCCGGCTCGCCGCGGACGTGAAGGACCGGGTGATGCTCGCCTTCGCCGCCGGCGAGGTGGACGTCCTGGTCGCGACCACCGTCATCGAGGTGGGGGTCGACGTCGCCAACGCCACGATGATGCTGATCTTCGACGCCGAGCGGTTCGGGGTCTCCCAGCTGCACCAGCTGCGCGGTCGCATCGGCCGCGGCGGGCTGCCCGGTCTGTGCCTGCTCGTCACCAAGGCACCGGCAGGAAGCCCTGGTCGGCTTCGGGTGGAGGCCGTCGCCGCGACCACCGACGGCTTCGAGCTGTCCCAGGTGGACCTCCAGCAGCGGCGGGAGGGTGACGTGCTCGGCTCCTCGCAGTCGGGTCGCCGCTCGAGTCTGCGGCTGCTGCATGTGCTCGAGCACGAGGAGGTGATCGTGGCCGCCCGCGAGGTTGCGGCGGCGATCGTCGGCGGCGACCCCGACCTGAGAGAACACCCCCGGCTGGCGGAGGAGGTGCGCCGGCTCGACGAGACCGAGCAGGCCGACTTCCTCGGCAAGGCCTGAGGCCTCGGGCCCGCGCACCGGGTCAGGCTGGAGCCATGACGCGGATCATCGGAGGTTCTGCAGGAGGCCGCCGGATCAAGGCACCTCCGGGCGAACGCACGCGACCCACCTCCGACCGGGTGCGGGAGGCGCTGTTCTCCGCCGTCGACGCCGCCCTCGGGTCGCTGCACGGGCTGCGGTTCCTCGACCTCTATGCGGGCAGCGGGGCGGTCGGCCTCGAGGCCCGGTCCCGCGGCGCGGGGGCCGTCACGCTGGTCGAGCACGACCGCCGCGCCGCGAGGGTGATCCGTGACAACATCGCCGCCCTCGGGTTCAGCAACGTCGACGTGATCGTCTCCGACACCGCCCGGGTGCTCGGGGATCCTCCTCTCTCGCGGTACGACGTGGTGTTCCTCGACCCGCCGTACGCCGCGCCGGCCGAGGAGGTCACCGCGGCGCTGCAGACCCTGCTCGACCGAGGCTGGCTCGCCGCCCAGGCGCTCGTCGTGGTCGAACGCGCGGGCCGCGGGGCCGGGCTCGAGTGGCCGGAGGGGTTCACGGGGGACCGCGCGAGGAGATACGGCGAGACGGTGCTTTGGTACGGTCACGCCACCGCGTGACCCGCACCGCACCGCCTGAGGACCACCCGACCTGCCAGAGGAGCCACCGTGCGCCGAGCCGCCTGCCCGGGGTCGTTCGACCCGGTGACCAACGGGCACATCGACATCATCTCGAGGGCCGGGACGCTCTTCGACGAGGTGGTGGTCGCGGTGGGAGTCAACCAGTCGAAGAGCAGGCTGTTCAGCCCGCAGGAGCGCATCGAGATGCTCGGCACGGCGGTCGAGCCCTACCCGAACGTCCGGGTGGCCGGCTTCGACGGCCTGCTCACCGACTTCTGCCGGGAGCACGAGGTGCACGCGATCGTGAAGGGCCTGCGCGCGGTGAGCGACTTCGACTACGAGCTCCAGATGGCCCAGATGAACGCCAGCCTCTCCGGCATCGAGACGGTCTTCGTGCCGACCAGCCCGGAGTACTCCTTCCTGGCCTCGAGCCTGGTCAAGGAGGTCGCGCGGTTCGGTGGGGACGTCTCCGGCCTGGTCCCGGGCTTCGTGTGGGACCGGCTCACCGCCCGCCTCGCCGAGCCCGCCTGACCGCCCCGGTGCGGCCCCCCCCGGGACCACCGCGGGAACGACCCCGGGTGCCGGCCGGCCGTCGTTTTGGCCGCCGCGCCCTCCCTTCGGTAGGCTGGTCGACGGTTCTTCGTGCAGGAGACGGGAGACGTGCCGGTGACTCGGTGCGGACCCCCGGTTGCTGTTCGAGGGGCCAGGTCCGTTGGGTCCCTGTCAGGAAGTGAACACCCGTGCGTCTCGATCCGAGAGCGCCGCTCGTGCTCGACACCCGCGAGCTCGGCCGCCGCCCGGGGTCGCAGCGTCGGATGAGCTTCTCGGCTCCGGCGCCAGCAGACCTCGGCATCGAAGTTCTCCGCGTCCCCGAAGGCTCCACGGTCGGCTTCGAGCTCCGGCTCGAAGCGGTCATGGAGGGGGTGCTCGTCACCGGCACGGCTCACGCCGAGCTCGAGGGCGAGTGTGTCCGGTGTCTGGCAGAGATCCACGACGAGGTCGTGGCCGACTTCCAGGAGCTCTTCGCCTACGAGGAGAGCGACACGGCCCGGTCGGGGGAGGACGAGGAGGCCGGCCGGCTGGAGGGCGACCTGCTCGACCTCGAGCCGTTGCTGCGGGACGCGGTGGTGCTGATGCTGCCGTTCCAGCCGCTGTGCCGGGACGACTGTCCGGGGTTGTGCATCGAGTGCGGTGCCAGGCTCGAGGACCAGCCCGGGCACCGTCACGAGGAGCCGGTCGACCCGAGATGGTCGGCGCTGCAGGGGCTCGCCGGCTCGGTGCAGGACCGGACCGGGGACTGACCCACCGGGACGCTCGACCAGACCAGCAGTATCCGAGACGAAGTCCCGCCGTTCGCGGCGGACAAGAGGAGTACACCGTGGCTGTCCCCAAGCGGAAGATGTCGCGCAGCAACACGCGTCACCGTCGCTCGCAGTGGAAGGCCGTCGCGCCCTCACTGGTGACCTGCGCCAACCCGGCGTGCAACGGCAAGCACCTGCCGCACCGTGCCTGCCCCACGTGCGGTCAGTACGGCAGCCGCGCCGACCGCCGTCAGGTCCTCTGACGACCGCGCCCGCCGGGCCGTCGGACATGACGACCGGACCGTCGTACGCCGACCTCCGGGAGGCGCTCGGCAACCCCGTGCTGGAGGCCGAGCTGCTGGACCGGGCACTGACGCACCGTTCCTACGCCTACGAGCACGGCGGGCTGCCCACCAACGAGCGGCTGGAGTTCCTCGGCGACTCGGTGCTCGGCGTGTTCGTCACCGACACCTTGTTCCGGACCCACCCGGACCTGTCCGAGGGTCGGCTCGCGAAGCTGCGGGCCGCGGTGGTCAACGCCCGGGCCCTCGCGCAGGTTGCGCACGCGATCGGGCTGGGCACGCACATCAAGCTGGGCCGCGGTGAGGAGACCACCGGAGGCCGCACCAAGCCCTCGATCCTCTCCGACACGGTGGAGGCGCTGATCGGTGCGATCTACCTCAGCGGCGGGTTCGAGGCGTCCAGCGCTGTCGTGCACCTGCTCTTCGACCCGCTGATGGAGAACGCCGCCGGGCTCGGCGCTGGCCTGGACTGGAAGACCAGCCTGCAGGAGCTGTCCGCCGAGCACTCCCTCGGTGTCCCGGAGTACGTCATCGGGGAGACCGGCCCCGACCACGAGAAGACCTTCACCGCACAGGTGCGCGTCGGGTCCAACCTGTACGGCGACGGCAGCGGGAGGTCGAAGAAGGAGGCCGAGCAGCAGGCCGCCGAGACTGCGTACCTGGCCATCGCCGCCTCCTACGGCGACCCGCTCGGCCGCTGAGCGTCCGTGCCCGAGCTGCCCGAGGTCGAGGTCGTCCGGCGCGGCCTGGAGACCCACGTCGTGGGACGCCGGATCGGTCGGGTCGAGGTGCTGCACCCCCGGCCGGTCCGCCGCCACCTCGCGGGCGCCGAGGACTTCATCGCACTCGCCGGCGGACGGCTGGTGCTGGGGGCGAACCGCCGCGGCAAGTACCTCTGGCTGCCCCTCGACAGCGGTGACGCCATGCTGGCGCACCTCGGGATGAGCGGTCAGCTGCTCGTCCAGCCCGCAGGCTCCCCGGACGAGCGGCACCTGCGGGTCCGGTTCGCCCTCTCCGACGACACCGAGCTCCGGTTCGTCGACCAGCGGATGTTCGGCGGGGTCTCGCTGTCCCCGGAGGGCGCCGACCTTCCGCCCGAGATCGCCCACATCGCCCGGGACCCGCTGGACCCGATGTTCGACGAGGACGCGTTCGTTGCCCGGGTCCGCAGGCGGCACTCCGGCATCAAACGGATCCTGCTCGACCAGACGGTCGTCTCCGGGGTGGGGAACATCTACGCCGACGAGGCACTGTGGCGGGCCCGGATGCACGGTGACCGGCTGGGGACCAGGCTCCGCCCCGCCGACGTACGTCGGGTGCTCGAGGCCGTGCGGCAGGTGCTGGCGGAGGCCCTGCTCGAGGGTGGCACGTCGTTCGACGCGCTCTACGTCGACGTCAACGGTCAGAGCGGCTACTTCGACCGGTCGCTGCACGCCTACGGACAGGAAGGCAGGCCCTGCGACCGCTGCGGCACCGCGATCAGGCGGGTGACGTTCATGAATCGCTCGTCCTTCTTCTGCCCCCGCTGTCAGCCGCGTCCGCGGGTCCTCCGCGCCGACCGCGCCTCGGAGACCGGCGCCGGCACCTCACCGGTGTAGTCGACCGGGGTCCAGGGCTCCGAGGGCACCCACTCGCTGCCGCACCCGGTGCAGGCGAACAGCTGCTCGCCCTCGAGACGGCGCCCGGTGTCCGACCATCCGCACAGCGAGCGGCAGGCGGCGATCTCCAGGGGACGGGGCACCAGGTCACGGTAGCCCGCGGAGGCCGGTCCGGCGGCGCCGGGATTGACCCGCCTCGGTCCGCGTGGGAGCCTGGGAGCCCACACCCTGTCACTTCGGCCGCCAAGCCGGCCCGACCGCGTGCCACCACCCTGGCCCTGTCGCCATGGGTCAACAGTTGTCAGCACCTGACATCAACTGGAGGACACACACTATGGCCAAGGCCCTCCTCGGCTACATGAGCGTCAGCACCGACCCCCGCGTCGTCGCCCAGCTCACCGCGGAGAACCGGCAGCTTCGACAGCGTGTCGCCGACCTGGAGGCGCACGTCCTGCGTCTGCAGGCGGAGAACGACACCCTCGCCGCCGCCGCTCACGCATCCTCGCTGCTCACCCTCGACGAGAGCATGCAGCCCGTCTGAGCCGCAGTGGGTCGCGGCCCGACCGGAGCGGCCTCCGCCTCGAGCCGATGACGTGGGCCGACTTCGACCCGTGGTCGCGACACTCCGTCTGCGGCTTCGCGGCGCAGCAGGTCGCTGCCGGTCTCGGCTCCGAGCAGGAGGCGACGGCGTACGCCACGGACTTCTTCGACACGGTCCTTCCCGAGGGGCTGGCCACGCCGACGCACGCGTTCTGGACGGTGCACGTGGACGGGGGCCCCACGGTGGGCCACCTCTGGCTGCGAGTCCGGCCGACACAGCGCGAGGTCGAGGCCTTCGTCTTCGACGTGGAGATCGCCGCGGATGCGCGCGGCCGCGGGCTGGGACGGGCCACCATGCTCGCCGGCGAGCTCGAGGCCCGCGATCTCGGCGCGACCGTGATGAGGCTCAACGTCTTCGGCCACAACTCGCCGGCGCTCGGGCTCTACGCCAGTCTCGGCTACAGGGTCGAGGCCGCCACGGTGAGCAGGCGTCTCGGGGTCACGCCCGCTCCTCCGGTGACCGGGCGGGTCGTGCTCCGGGACATGACCGAGCCGGAGTACGACGCGGCCCGACCGGTGCTCGAGCGG
>JAICWH010000176.1 GCA_025934895.1 Nocardioidaceae bacterium
CGGTGCCGAGCGCGCCCCGGAAGTACTTCGTGGTCACGATGGTGGAGGCGTTGACGCTCCAGAAGTCCGGGAACTCGGCACCGCGCTGCTCGAAGACCGTCTCACCGGTCTTCCAGTTCTGCTGGACGACGTCGCGACGCTCCCAGGTGAGCTCGTCGTACGGGTGCACACCCTCGGTGCTGAAGACCCGCTCGACCTTCAGGCCTCGCCCGTTCTTGCGGGTGCGTGCACCGCTGACCGTCTCCGTCATGCCTAGCTCCTCGTCGTTTCCCAGGGATGTGTCCGTGCGTCTGCGTGCGCCGTGTCTGCCACGGCTGCGGTGGTATGCCCGGGCGCCGCTTCCCCACGACGCCCGGGCAGTCTGTGTCTCAGCCCGTGGAGGGCGCTGGCTGAGGTCGTACGTCGGTGGGCTCGACCGCCCCGGCGGGACGCTCCGCGCGCAGCAGGGCGATCTCCGCCTCGAAGTCGTCGGCCGACTCGAAGGCGCGGTAGACGCTGGCGAAGCGGAGGTAGGCCACCTCGTCGAGCTCGCGGAGCGGGGCCAGGATGGCCATCCCCACCTCGTGGGCCGGGACCTCCGCCCAGCCCTCGCTGCGAAGCGCGTCCTCGACCTGCTGACCGAGGCGGTCCAGGTCGTGGTCGGAGACCGGTCGGCCCTTGCAGGCCTTGCGCACCCCGGCGATCGCCTTCCCCCGGGCGAACGGCTCGGTGGCGCCGGACCGCTTCACCACGATGAGCTGCATCTGCTCCACGGTGCTGAACCGCTTGCCACAGCCGCCGTTGTCGACGGGGCAGGACCGTCTGCGGCGGATCGCGCTGCCGTCCTCGGTGACCCGGCTGTCGAGCACCCGGGTGTCGGTGTGGCGGCAGTAGGGACAGTGCATGTCGGCCGCTCCGTTCACTCGATCGATCGACTGGCTCCACCTACCTCAACACCCACCACAGCCGGTTTCCTCCCGGCTCGACGGGTCCGGATGTGGGTTGGCCTGTGGGTAACGTGGGGACAACTCAGCAGTCGCCTGTGCAGAACTCCACAGGGCCCTGTGGACCTAGATGTGGAAAACCACAACGGTGTAACTACTAGATGTAGTGGCAACACTAGGTCCGCATGCCGGGGCGCGCAAGCGGTTCCAGGACATTGACCGAAGGAGATTCGGCAGCCCCGGAAAAGCGCAGGTCAGGACGTTGCCGGCGGCGTGGAACGGCGTGTCGGGGCACCGGGACGGGGCGCCGGGACGGGCAGCACTGAAGCGCCTGGCGACCCGGTCAGCGCTGCCAGACGCGGACCCAGTCGACCTGCATGGTCGCGGGGAGCCGGCTCGTGTCCAGGTCCGGAAGCTCCCAGTCGGAGCTGAGCAGGCTCAGCACGAGGTACTGGCTGCGCGCCGAGACCGCCCGGCGGGTGACGTAGGTGACCTTGCCGTCGATGCGGAAGACGTAGCCGCCCGGAGACCACTCGACCGAGTAGACGTGGAACGTCCGCCAGAAGGCGTCTGCGGAGCCCACCACGTGGACGGCTCGCGGCAGGACGTCGCCGTCCTTGATGTTCTTGCCGGACGTGTCGACGTGGTAGACGTAGCTCGCCAACCCGCCGGCGGGGAACCCGCTGCCGAAGTACTCCGCGACGTCGATCTCGGTGCCGGACCTGGCCGGGTCCCCGGGATAGGACCGAGCCTCGGGGCTCTGGCTCCAGAAGGCGCCGTGGATACCGCGAGGGCGCTCGAACCTGATCCGGGCAGCAGCGACGCCATAGCGGAAGAGGTACGTCGACTCGGTGCTGATGTGCCCGTTGAGGTAGTGCCCCCGGCGGCGTGGGTCCGTCCTGACCTGCAGGCGCAGCACACCGCCCCCGACCCGGACGGCGGCCTTCGAGCTCGCCGAGACGCGGCGCCCGGACGTCTTGCTGGTCACCCCCAGCGCCCGGTAGCCCCAGCTCCTGTCGAGCGTGGAGCCCTCGAACTCGTCGGAGAAGGCGCGCCGCCAGCCAGTGAGCGTGCCCGCCGAGTGGCCCTTCGACGTCGCGGCCACCACCCGGTAGTCGGGGGTCCCGCCCGCGGACCGGGGCGCCGGGAACTCCGCCATCCCGTAGCCGTCCGTGCTCGCCGTCCCGACCTGCTGCCAGCCGGAGGCGGTCCGGCGCTGCAGCGTCAGGACTCTGCCGGCCCGGGCCGGCGTCGACGTGGCGACGAGCACCGGTGTCGCGTCGTCCGCAGGCGCGGGCGCCACCCCCGTCTGCGCCACGGGCGGCAGCACGTCGAGCTGCAGACCCTCCCGGTGTCGGCTCGACGAGGACGCGTGCGACGTACAGGAGGCGGCCGCCGCGGCGAGCAGCAGCCCGATGCCCGCCGTCGCCGGGCGGGTTCGCCAGCGCATCTAGCGCTGCCAGACGCGCACCCAGTCGACCTTCATCGAGGTGGGAAGCGTGCTCCTGTCCAGTCGCGGGAGCTCCCAGTCCGAGCTCAACAGGCTGAGGATGAGGTACTCCGGGCGCCGCGAGACGTGTCCGAAGTGCCGCCAGGTGTCGACCCCGTCGATGCGGAAGATGTAGCCGCTGGCGGACCAGCGCACGGAGAAGACGTGGTAGCGGGACCACCAGGCGTCGCCGTGCCCACGCAGGGCGCGGGAGGCCGAGGGCAGCACGTCGCCGGTCTTCACCGACCGGTTGCGCGCCGGGTAGGAGTAGACGAAGCTCGCGATCCCTCCTCGCTTGAAGCCCTGGCCGAAGAACTCCGCGACGTCGATCTCGGTGCCGGTCCGGGCCGGGCTCCCGTATGGCGCGAGCGAGGACTGGGGCTGCATCCAGAAGCCGCCGTGCTGGCCCTGACCCCGCTCGAACCTGATGCGCGCGGCGGCATAGCCGTAGCGGAAGGAGAACCTGTCGCGGGTGCCGATGTGACCGTTGTAGTAATAGCGCCGGGTCGGGTGGTAGGGGTTCTTGCGGACCTGGAGGGTCAGTGCGCCGCCCCCGACATGCACCGCCGAGGTGTCGCTCTGCGCGTGCAGCCGACTTCCCTCGCGGACCCCGAGGTTGCGGTAGCCCCACTTCGAGGTGTCCAGCGAGGCCCCGCCGAACCGGTCCTCGAAGCGGAGCCTCCAGGCCGTGCTGCCCTCCGGGTTGCTGTAGACGCGTGGGAGGCCGCCGCGGGGCGCGGCGAACGCCCGGTAGACGTAGGCGCGCAGGCCACGCTTGTCGTCGCGAATGAAGCGCACCTGGCCGCGGGCGTCCTCCCGTGCACGCACGACGGTCTGCCAGGACTGACCGGTGACCCGGCGCTGCACGATGACGATCCGGCCCGGGCGGACCGGGCTGAAGGTGACAGTGCCCATCAGTGAGGCGGCGTCGGGGCTGGCCAGCGACCCGCTGTTCTGGGAGATGCCCGGCGAGACCGCGAGGACCGCGCGCTGGGTCACCCGAGGCACCGCGGTCGCACTCGAACCCAGCGCGACGGCTGCCGAGACTGAGGCTGCGATGGTGGCCGACGCGAGAAGGGAACGGTTCAAGGAAGGACTCCAGGAGGTGGCGGTGAGACGTCAGGGTACCGGGCTCGCAGTGCCCGAGGTCGACGGCGACACGGACGCGGAGGGGCTGCCGACGGGCGTCGCGGAGGGGGTCGCGGAGGGGGTCGCCGAGCCGGTCGGCGTCGTCGTGGTCGACGCGGTCGGCGACGCCGGTGCGGAGCTGGTGGTCGGGGTGGGCGACTCGGTGGGGCTGAGGGACGGGCTCGGTGTCTCGGACGGGCTCGGGGTCGCCTTCTTCTTCGACGAGCCGCCGAGCCCCGGGATCGACGTGCCGGTCCGGTCGCCCGAGGTGCCGTGGGTGATCCGGGAGACCGGCTCCCCGGCGATGAGCTCGAACGCCACGATCGCGGCCATCGCCGCCACGAACACCCCGATGGTGACGAGGGCGAGCCGTTTCCAGGGCAGCCCGGCCAGGGCCTCGCGCCACGGTGGCCGAGCGGAGTCCTGGTGCTCCGGTCGGGGGCGGGGGTCCGGCTGCTCGAGCTCCTCGGTGCTGGACAGCCTCCGGCTGCCGGGGTCCTGGTCCTGGGCAGTGCGCCGGATCCGCGCGGACGCCGCGAGCTGCGCGGCGGCGGCGACCCGGTCCCGGCTGGCCTGCAGCGAGTAGGAGTAGACGGCGCTGCCCACGGTGGCGATGACGCTGCCCACCGCTGCGCCGATGATGGTGCCCGCCACGCCCACGGTGCTCAGCAGGACGGCAGAGGAGACTGCGGCCAGAGCACTGGCCACCACCTGGACGACATTGATGTCGACCCTGGGTTTCTCCTCGTCCATTCGCCCCAGTGTCGTGCACCGGCGCAGCGGGCGTACGACCGGGGGGTACGGCGCCCAATGCTGGTTGACCGGCGGCGTACGGTCTTGCACGGCAGGCCACCGAGAGGGGATGAGATGGCAGACACCATGCGCGTCGTCCAGGTCACCGAACGGGGCGGTGACTTCGAGCTCGTCGAGCGGGACATCCCCACCCCAGGACCCGGCGAGGCGCTCGTAGCGGTTGAGGCGTGCGGCATCTGCCACAGCGACCTGTTCGCCAAGGAGGGGCTCTATCCCGGGGTCACCTATCCCGTCGTCCCCGGCCACGAGGCGGCCGGGCGGCTCGTGGCGCTCGGCGACGGCGTCCGGGGCTGGGCCCAGGGCGCCCGGGTCGGGATCGGCTGGTTCGGCGGCAGCTGCGGGTGGTGCACGCCGTGCCGTCGCGGGCGGCTCATCTCGTGCGAGAACAGCCGCATCCCGGGCGTGAGCATGGACGGCGGCTATGCGGAGTACGTCGTGGTGCCGGCCGGTGCCCTGGCGGCGATCCCCGACGAGCTCGAGGCGGTTGAGGCCGCTCCGCTGATGTGCGCCGGCGTGACGACGTACAACGCCTTGCGGCACAGCGGTGCGCGGGCCGGCGACCTCGTCGCGGTGCTCGGCGTGGGCGGACTCGGCCACCTCGGTGTGCAGTACGCCGCCAAAATGGGCTTCGACACGGTGGCGATCGCCCGCGGCACCGACAAGGAGTCGTTGGCGCGCGAGCTGGGAGCACGCCACTTCGTCGACAGCACCACCGCCGACCCGGCCGAGGAGCTGACCCGGCTCGGCGGCGCCTCGGTGGTGCTCTCCACGGTCACGAACGGGGACGCGGTCTCGGCCACGCTGGGCGGTCTGGGGGTGGGGGGTCGACTGGTGGTCGTCGGTGCAGCCGAGCAGCCCATCGCCGTCCCGGCCTCCGTGTTGATCGGCGGCGGCACCGTCGCCGGGCACGCCTCCGGCACGTCCAAGGACTCCGAGGACACCCTCGCGTTCAGCGCGCTCAGCGGCGTGCGACCCCGCGTCGAGACGATGCCACTGGAGCGGGCCGGGGAGGCCTACGCACGGATGATGGCCGGTGACGCCCGCTTCCGGATGGTGCTCACCGTCGCCTGAGCGACATGGCCCGGACGCGATGAGGCAGATGGAGACGGGCCGCAGGAAGGGAGCGGCCGGCCGAAGGCGTGCGGTGCTGGTGCCGGTCGTGGCTCTGCTCCTCGGTGTGGTGGCTGCGGCCGCAGCGTGGGTGTTCCTCGTCCGGGCGGCGATCGACTTCGGCAGAGCGGCTCGCGAGGGTCACGGCTCCGCAGGTTGGGCACTGACCGGCAGCGCCGGGTTCGGTGCGGCACTGTGCCTCCTGCTGGTGTTCGTCCTCCTGGCGCGGGCCTGGGAGCAGATGAGGTCGAGGGGCCGGCGCCCACGCGCCGAGCCGGCGAGGCACCGTCAGAAGACCGAGTAGCCCATCCCCCACCGCCATCGACTCGGTGGTCAGCGAGGAGGCGTGGCTTGCGAGGTAGAGGACGCTGGGAGCGATCTCCTCCCGCCTCGCGTCGCGCGGTCGGTTCACGAGCGTGTCTCGTCTCCCGTCGATCAGGTGCGGGCGGCCCTGAGGTGACGGGCTCAGGTTGTGGAGCAAGGAGGCCAGCTGCCCGGCGGCACAGGCCCGGTCCAGGAGTGCCGCCGAAGGGTGCGCGCCAGCCGCACCATCTGGGCGGGTTGTCCACAGTGGGCGATATGGGGCTATCGCCGGGCCGGCCATGCCACTAGGTTGCTCGGGTCAGATGGGGGACCGGGGTCGTGACGAGAGGTGCGTCGATGTTGCGCAGGCGTGCCGTCACTCCGGTCGTCGCGCTTGTGCTGTGCGGCGCTCTCTCGGCCTGCTCCGACCACGCCGGCTCCCCCAAGCCGCTGGCGCCCGCGACCTCGCCGGCGACGCCATCACCAACAGCCACCAGCAGGACGTCACCGAGTCCCTCGGTCACG
>JAICWH010000018.1 GCA_025934895.1 Nocardioidaceae bacterium
CACCGACTCCGTGTAGCTGAGCGTCCACTGCATCGCGATCTCGAGGCTCATCCCGTTGTCGGGCTGCTCGGCCTCGAACTCGATGACGGTGGGGTGCGCCTTGTCCTTGCGCTTGTTGAGGTGCTCGACGTAGTCGACCAGGCCTCGGTCGAACCTGAACACCCGCTCGACGGCCCCCCGGGAGAGCCGCTCCTCGGGTGTCCGGCTGTCGACGGACGCGGCCTCGCGCGGGTCGCGGGGCTGCTCCACCTCGTCCGGGAGGGCATCGGCCCGGGCGGCGTCGGCCTGCAGAGCGTCGTCCTGGATGGCGTCGTCCTGGATGGCGTCGACGACCTCGGCCTCGTGCGGCCGCTCGTCGCGCACGGTGATCTCCAGCCCCTTGTTGAGGAACGCCATCTCCCGGACCCGGTTGGTCACGGTGTCGAGGGAGTAGGTCGTCGTCTCGAAGATGTCCGGGCTGGCCCAGAAGGTGATCGTGGTGCCGGTCTCGTCGGTCGCCTCGAGCTGCTCCAGCGGGCCGTCCGGCTCGCCGAGGGTGAAGGTCTGGCGCCAGTGGTAGCCGCGGTTGCGCACGTCGACCTGGAGCCTGGAGCTCAGTGCGTTGACGACCGACACACCGACGCCGTGCAGCCCGCCGGACACCTTGTAGCCCCCGCCGCCGAACTTGCCGCCGGCGTGCAGCATCGTCAGGGCCATGGTCACGGCAGGGATGCCCTCGACGGGGTGTACGTCGGTGGGGATCCCGCGACCGTCGTCCGCGACCCGGACGCCGCCGTCCTCGAGCAGGGTGACGTGGATGCGGGTGGCATAGCCGGCGAGCGACTCGTCGACGGAGTTGTCGATGACCTCCTGCACCAGGTGGTGGAGGCCGCGCTCGCCGGTCGACCCGATGTACATCCCCGGCCGCTTGCGCACCGCCTCGAGCCCCTCGAGCACCTGGATCGCGGAGGCGTCGTACTTGCCCGCCTCGACGGCGTGCCCCTCGGTGCGCGGCGCCAGGTTGGCCGCCGCCTCCGCCACCGCCTCGGGCGCGAGGTCGGTGCCGTCCGCCCGGTCATCGAGGCTGGCGCTGGTGACGGGAAGGGTGTCGGGTGCGGGGTCGGTGCTGTCGGTCGTCGGGGTGTTGGCGGGCATCTCGTCAGCCACGAGCCATCCTCTTCACGTCTGCACACATGGCGAAGGCCGTCCCAGGAGGGGAAACGACCCAACGGAAGTATACCGCGTCAGAGCCCCCGAACGAGGGTGTCGTCCCCAGGCAAGGGGGCCATGGTGCACCGAGACGTGCGATTGTGGGCCCTGGAAGGCCGCTTGGAGGGCTGCGCAGGGGGCGTTTCTAGTCCCTGTACCGCCCCGCGGCCCGCAGATCGCTCCTCAGGGCCTGTCCTGGGGTGGCGGCGGGTCGGCCCCGACCGGGACGCCGCCGGTCACCCGTAGGTGTCCCGCGGACCCCGCCCGTCCCGCACCGAGCGCAGGCCCCGCTTCCAGGACGGTCCGCGCGGGCCGAGCACCTCGATGACGGTGACGGTGCCGTCCCCGAGCTCCTCGTTGAGTCGGCGGACCACGGTCGGCGCGAGCAGCCTCATCTGGGTCGCCCAGGCGGTGGAGTCGGTGCGGACCACCAGCCGGGCGCCGTCCTGGATCGGGCTGAACGAGTCGGGCAGGCAGTGCTGGGACACCTCTCGGCCGACGATGGTGTCCCAGTGCGAGAAGACACCGTGCACGCGAACGTCGGTGCCCCACCCCTGGTCCGCGATCAGCCGGCTCATGGTGCTGTCCAGCAGCTGCGGGTCCCGCTCGTCGGGGTGTGCGCCCGAGGCCTGCCGGTCCGTCCGTGCGGGGCGTCGGCCACCCGGCGTACGACGGCGGGCACCCGGCCTGGCCAGGGACCGGGCGACGCTGCGCGCGAGGTCGAGGCCGGTGTCGTCGTGGTCGTCCTCGGTCGGCTGGTCCCGGTCGGGCCCGACCGGCGGCTCAGCCGACACCGGGGAGCACCTTCCCGTCCACCACGTCGACCCGCACCCCGGCCAGGGCGGCGGGGATGTCGTCGGGCACCGCGGCGGTGACCAGCACCTGCTCAGCACCGGCGACCAGCTCCGCGAGCCGATCGCGGCGGTCGGTGTCCAGCTCGGCGAACACGTCGTCGAGGATCAGGATCGGGTCGTCACCCGAGGAGCGCAGCAGGTCGTAGGACGCCAGCCTGAGGGCCAGCGCCATCGACCAGGCCTCCCCGTGCGAGGCATAGCCGCGGACCGGGAGCGACCCGAGCACCAGGGTCAGGTCGTCGCGGTGCGGCCCGACGAGGTTGACCCCGCGCTCGATCTCCTCGTCGCGCCGGCGCTCGACCTCGGCGAGCAGCGCAACCACCAGCCCGTCGCGGTCGGCCCGCAGTGGGCCCTGCCGGTCCGCTGGGACGGGCAGCTCGAACGACGACCGGTAGGTCATCGTGACGTCGGTGCGACCGGACCCCTCGGCGACCGCCTCGTAGGCCGTCGCCACGAACGGGCGCAGGTCCTCGACCAGGGTCAGGCGGGCCGCGAGCAGCTCGGCGCCGGTTCGCGCGAGGTGCGCGTCCCACACTCCCAGCGTGCCGAGCGCGGACTCCCGGCGCGACGAGCCGCCCGTCCGCGCCGTCCTCAGCAGCGAGCCGCGCTGCTTGAGCACCCGGTCGTAGTCCGCACGCACCCCGGCGAACCTCGGGGCCCGCTGGACCAGCAGGTCGTCGAGGAAGTGCCGCCGCTCGGACGGGTCGCCCTTGACCAGCGCCAGGTCGTCGGGGGAGAACAGCACGGTGCGCACCAGACCGAGCAGCTCCCGGGCCCGCGGCAGCGGCGAGCGGTTCACCCGAGCCCTGTTCGAGGCACCTGGGTTGATCTGCACCTCGAGCAGCGCCTGCCGCCCGTCGCGCACCACAGCCGCGCGGACCACCGCGTGGTCTGCGCCGAACCGCACCAGCGGAGCGTCACTCGCCACCCGGTGCGAGGCCAGTCGGGCGATGTAGTCCACCGCCTCGACCAGGTTGGTCTTGCCTTGGCCGTTGCGGCCCACGAACGCGGTGACGCCGGGACCGAGGGCGACCTCGGCCTCGGGATAGGAGCGGAAGTCGTGCAGCGACAGGTGGACGACGTGCACGGTCGGGCAGGCCGCCGGGTCAGTCCGGAGCCTTGTCGCCGCCGGGGGGCGGCGCGGTGCGGGTGGCGTGCCCGCCGAACTGGTTGCGCATCGCCGCGACCGCCTTCATCGCCGGGCTGTCGTCCTGGCGGGAGACGAACCGGGCGTAGAGCGCTGCGGTGATGGCCGGTGTCGCGACCGCGTTGCTGATCCCGGCCTCGACGGTCCACCGGCCCTCGCCCGAGTCCTCGGCATAGCCGGCGATGTGGTCGAGGTGGTCGTCGTCGTCGAGGGCCGCGACCAGCAGGTCGAGCAGCCAGGACCGGATCACCGTGCCCTCGCGCCAGGACCTGAACACCTCCGTGACGTTGTCGACCTCGTCGACCGCCGAGAGCAGCTCCCAGCCTTCGGCGTACGCCTGCATCAGGGCGTACTCGACCCCGTTGTGGACCATCTTGGAGAAGTGTCCGGCGCCGATCTTGCCGGCATGCACCCAGCCGAACTCACCCTCGGGCTTGAGGGCGTCGAAGATCGGCTGCACGGTCTCGATGTGCGCCCTGTCGCCGCCGGCCATCAGCGCGTAGCCGTTCTCCAGGCCCCAGACCCCTCCGGAGACGCCACAGTCGACGAACCCGATGCCCTTCTCGGCCAGCATCTCGCCGTTGGCGATGTCGTCGGTCCAGCGCGAGTTGCCACCATCGATGATGATGTCGCCCTCACCGAGCAGGTCCTTGAGGCTGCGGACCGTCGAGCGGGTGATCTCGCCCGCGGGCACCATCACCCACACGACCTTCGGCGAGGGAAGCTTGTCGACCATGGCCTCGAGGCTGTCCGCGTCGCTGATCTCCGGGTTGCGGTCGTAGCCGACCACGGTGTGGCCCGCCCGGCGCAACCGCTCGCGCATGTTGCCGCCCATCTTGCCGAGCCCGATCAGACCGAGGTCCATGCCGTTCCCTTCCCCTGCTGCGGAGGTGCCGAGACTGTGGTGGGTGTTGCCCGTCGGTGCACAGGCTATTCGCGCTCGAGCACCGCGGCCAGGCCGGTCGGCGCCTGGTCAGGTGAGCAGCCGGCGCGGCATCAGCAGGTAGCGGAAGTCCGGGTCCACCTCGCCGTCGAGGCTGCCCACGCCGGACATCACGGCCGGTTTGGAGGCCTGGGTGAACGCCATCTCGACCACCGGCTCCTCCAGGGCCGTGAGGCCGTCGAGCAGGAACTGCGGGTTGAAGCCGGTGGTGATGTCGTCGCCGGTGACCGACGCCTCGATCTGCTCGGTCGCCAGGGCCTCGTCGCCGCTGCCGGCGTCCAGGGTGAGCTCGCCGGAGGTGAAGGCCAGCTGTACGGCGGTGTTCCGCTCGGCCACCAGGGACACGCGCTTGACCGACTCGACCAGGGTGGCCCGGTCCACGCGGGCCACGGTGGTGTGGTCGACCGGGAAGAGGGTGCGGACCTTGGGGAACTCCCCGTCGAGCAGCCGGGTGGTGGTCCGTCGTACACCGCCGCCCGAGGCGCCCTCGAACCCGATGATGCCCTCGCCGGCACCGGAGGAGGCCAGCGCGATGGTGACCTCCGTGCCGGAGGTGAGCGACTTGGCCGTGTCTGCCAGCACCTTGGCCGGCACCAGAGCGGCCGCGGAGACGTCGGTGGACCCCGGGTCCCACTGCAGCTCGCGCAGCGAGAGCCGGAACCGGTCGGTGGCGAGCAGCGAGATGGACGAGCCCTCGATCTCGATCCGCACGCCGGTGAGGACCGGGAGCATGTCGTCGCGGCCGGCGGCGGTGACGGCCTGGGCCACCGCGTGGGCGAACAGGTCGCTGCGCACGGTGCCGGTGGCCTGCGGCATCTCGGGCAGGGTGGGATACTCCTCGACCGGCATCGTCTGCAGGCTGAACCGCGCGGAGCCGCAGGTCAACGACACCTTGGTGCCGTCGACCGCCATCTCGACCGGCTTGTTCGGCAGGCTGCGACAGATATCGGCCAGCAGCCGCCCGGACACCAGCGCCCGGCCCTCGTCCTGGACCGACGCCGGCAGCGTGGCACGTGCCGAGGTCTCGTAGTCGAACGTGGACAGCTGCAGACCGTCGCCGTCCTGCGCCGTCTCGATCAGCAGGCCGGCGAGCACCGGGACGCTGGGCCGCACCGGGAGGCTGCGGGCAGCCCACGCCACGGCGTCGGCGAGCACGTCGCGTTCGACGGTGAACTTCACTGGTCCTGGCCTCCTGCGGTGGGACTCGGCACGCTCGGGCGGCGGGCGCTGGCCGCGGCGCGGGCGCTGCGGAGCGTCCGGGGTGAGCATCCTGTCACGCTCGAGGGCCTGCTGGCAGGGCGAGTCACATCTGCGTCCCGGCGGCGGCCCGTCGTCCCCAGGAGGTCGGGCCGGGGCATGGTTCCCGGTCGTTCTGACATCTGTAGTTCCGTAGTGTTAACAGGTCCGGTGGAAACTGTGGATAACCGATGTCTTCGCAGGTCAGACGCGCTCCCCGAGGTCCTGGAGGTTGTGCACGACGGGGTGCACGCGCTAGCCGCGCGGTGCCGGACGGTCCGTCGTACGCCGGGCTGCCAGAAGTTGTCCACAGGCTTGGGTGCCCAGGTCACCGGCGCTCCACAGCGCTGTCCCCAGCGACGACGTGTCGAGGTCACGACGCGCGGGCCTGCTGCTTGATGCGGTTCGTCAGCTCGGTGACCTGGTTGTAGACGCTGCGGCGCTCCGCGAGCAGCTGGCGGATCTTCTTGTCCGCATGCATCACGGTGGTGTGGTCGCGGCCGCCGAACTGCTGGCCGATCTTGGGCAGGGAGAGCTCGGTCAGCTCGCGGCAGAGATACATCGAGATCTGCCGCCCGGTGACGAGCACCCGGCTCCGGCTCGGTCCGCACAGGTCGTCGATCGAGAGCCCGAAGTAGGCCGCGGTCTGGGCGATGATCAGCGCCGCGGTGATCTCCGGCTCGCCGCCCTCGGGGATCAGGTCCTTCAGGACGATCTCGGCGAGCGTCAGGTCCACCGGCTGCCGGTTCAGGCTGGCAAAGGCGGTGACCCGGATCAGGGCGCCCTCCAGCTCGCGGATGTTGGTCTGGATCTTGCTGGCGATGAACTCCAGCACGTCGGGCGGCGCGGTCATCCGCTCCGTGGCGGCCTTCTTGCGCAGGATGGCGATCCGGGTCTCCAGGTCGGGCGGCTGCACGTCGGTGATCAGGCCCCACTCGAAGCGGTTGCGAAGCCGGTCCTCGAGGGCCTCGAGCCGCTTCGGGGCGCGGTCGGAGGTGATCACGATCTGCTTGTTGGCGTTGTGCAGGGTGTTGAAGGTGTGGAAGAACTCCTCCTGGGTCTGGATCTTGCCTTCCAGGAACTGGATGTCGTCGATCAGCAGCACGTCGACGTCGCGGTAGCGGCGCTTGAACCGGTCCTGCCGGTCGTCTCGGATCGCGTTGATGAACTCGTTGGTGAACTCCTCCGAGCTCACGTAGCGGACCCGCGCGCCCGCGAACAGGTTGCGCACGTAGTGCCCGATGGCGTGCAGCAGGTGGGTCTTGCCCAGCCCCGAGTCGCCGTAGATCAACAGGGGGTTGTAGGCCTTGCCCGGTGCCTCCGCGACGGCCACCGCGGCCGCGTGCGCGAACCGGTTCGAGGAGCCGATCACGAAGGTCTCGAAGATGTACTTCGGGTTGAGCCGGGTCTCCAGCGCGCTGCTGCCGAGCGAGCCGCTGCCCCGCTGGGCCCGCTCGTCGATGTCCTGGGGGGTCGCCGCGGACTGCGGCGGGGTGGGGTAGCCAAGGGGATTTGTCGACAAGTCGACAGGCTTGGGGTCCAGATCGTCGTGCTGGCCCCGGCCCTGGGTGCCGGGGAGTCGGGCAGCGACCGCCCCGCCATACTCGGTGTGGCCGGTGGGTGCCCCGGTGCGGTCCGGTGTGCCGTCCCGGTCGTACGGCGCCCCGGCCAGCGACTCGGTGGGGTGGCGGTCACCGAGCTCGCGGTCCGTGGGCCGATCCCCGAGCTCGGGGTCGACGGTCACCGCGATCCGGACCTGGCGCGCGAACGCGGCGCCGAGCGAGTCCTCGAGGCGGGTGCGGAGCCGGCCCTCGATCTGGTTGCGGGTGAAGTCGTCGGCGACCGCGATGATCGCGGTCCCCTGGTGCAGGGTCACCGGCCGGCTGGCGGCGAGCCAGGCGCGTTGGCTCGGCGGCAGGTCGTCGACCAGGTCCCGCCAGATGCCGTCGAGCCGATCGGGCTCGTCCACAGCCGGAGGTCGGGCCGTGCCATCCTCTGGAAACTCACTCATCAGCGGTCACGCGGGTGTTCCCCACTCCCATCCGGGTTGGTCTCGGTCGACTCACGGCCACTCGTGCCCGTCGCGTCCAGCACCGGTCCACACGTTTGTCCACAGGTTGTGCATGTCGCCCGTTTTAGCCTGCGGGTTGTTCGAGGACGGCTGGCTCCTCCTCCCATGCCCCGGCTCGACGCAGGTCAGGGCCTGACCTGCAGCTAGGCGGACGCCGGATCGTGGTGCACGACGCGGGAGGAGCCACCGTGGGGAACCTCGGGGACGCTCGCACGTTACAAGTGGAAGGACCGGCGTCGCAAGCAATTGTCCACAGGCACCGGTTTGACCCGTTCAGCGGCTACCGCGTACCGTTGAGCAGTCGAGCCGGTGTCGACCGGTGCCGCCTGTCCGCTGCTGTACCTTCGAGGTCATCCGCCTTGTCGGAGCCCGACTGTACTGCACCGACGGCACCGCCACGGTTCACCTATTTGACCTCGCACGACTCGTCACACCAACGGAGATCTGCCGTGAGCAAGCGCACGTACCAGCCGAACAACCGACGTCGCCACAAGGTGCATGGCTTCCGCCTGCGGATGCGTACCCGCGCCGGCCGGTCGATCCTGTCCGCTCGCCGGCGCAAGGGTCGCACCAAGCTTGCGGTCTGAGCGACCATCGAGTGCCTCCCGTGTCGTGCGGTGCTTGACCGTCGCCACCGGCTGACCACGTCAGCCGGCTTCACGATGGCGACCCGGCGCGGTCGGCGGGTCGGCACGCGCACGGTGGTGCTGCACGTCGCCTCGTCCGGTGCCGGGTCCGGCTCCGGTGGGTCGGGCGAGGCTGATGCCGGGAACCGGGAGCCCCGGGTGGGGCTCGTGGTGGGCAAGGCGGTCGGCAACGCCGTACGCCGCAACAAGGTCAAGCGGCGGCTGCGGCACCTGGTTCGTGAGCGCCTCGAGGCCCTGCCCACGGGCGGCATCGCGGTGGTGCGCGCGCTGCCGGCCTCGGCGGATGCCTGCTACGGCGACCTCGCCCGTGACCTCGACACCGCACTGCGGCGCCTCCGAGGCTCCGATGCATCGGGGGTCGAGCGGTGAAGTACCTTCTGATCGGCCTGCTGCGGGCCTACCGGTTCGCGATCAGCCCGCTCTACGGGCAGGTCTGCCGCTACTACCCGTCATGCTCCGCCTACGCCCTCGAGGCGGTGACCGTGCACGGCAGCCTCCGTGGCAGCTGGTACGCCGTGCGCCGGGTCGGTCGGTGTCACCCGTGGGCGCCTGGTGGCTATGACCCCGTTCCACCCGATCCGTCCTCCGCCCACCAGACTCAAGGAGCCTGAGTGATCGACGCCATCGTCCAGCTCGGCACGTACATCATGACGCCGTTGTACTACCTGACGTCGTTTGTGCTCCTGGCGTTCCACCAGCTCTGGGGAGGGATCTTCGGATCCGCGTCGGGGGCGTCCTGGGTGCTGTCGATTATCGGCCTCACCGTGGTCATCCGGGCCGCCCTGATCCCGCTCTTCGTCAAGCAGATCAAGTCCAGCCGCAACATGCAGCTGCTGCAGCCCAAGGTCAAGGAGCTGCAGAAGAAGTACGGGCACGACCGCGAGAAGCTGGCCGCGGAGACGATGGCGCTCTACAAGGAGACCGGCACCAACCCGTTCGCCTCCTGCCTCCCGATCCTTCTGCAGATGCCGATCTTCCTGGCGCTGTTCCGGCTGATCGACCACGCGGCGAAGCATCCGGACCAGAGTCGGGCCCTGATGACCTCGGACCTGGCCGGCAAGTTCGCGAACGCGACGCTCTTCGGCGCCAAGATCTCCGACAGCTTCACCAGCACCCACATGACCGGGGTCCGGGTGCTGGCCGGTGTTCTGGTCGTGGCGATGACGGCCACCACCTTCCTGACCCAACGGCAGCTGATGAGCAAGAACATGCCGGCAGACGCCATGACCGGGCAGTACGCCCAGCAGCAGAAGATGCTCCTCTACGTCCTGCCCGTCGTGTTCGCCGTCGGCGGCATCGCGTTCCCGATCGGGGTGCTGTTCTACTGGACGACCTCCAACCTGTGGACCATGTGCCAGCAGTTCTACGTGATCAGGAACAACCCGGCGCCGGGAACCCCCGCGGCCAAGGCGAAGCAGGAGCGCGACGCCGCCAAGCGGACCCGCAAGGGGCTCCCGGACCCGGCCACCCCGATCGAGACCAGGGCGATCTCCGACTCCCCGAACCCACCCAAGCCGCCCGAGCCACCCAAGCGCTCACAGCCGAAGAAGCAGACCCGCAGCCAACGCAAGAAGCAGGGCCCTCCCGGCGCCAGGGGGCCGGGCGCCACGTCCGTGCAGCCTCGCTCCGGTGCCTCGGGTGCCTCGGGTGCCTCCGGCGGCCCGGTGGACCGAGCGGCTGATGCCGGCGAGCCGGACGAAGGTGCGCAGCCGGGGCGCAAGGGCGCCTGAGGGCCTTCGTCGTCCCTGGCGGTCGAATGCTGCGCGGTGACCACCTGACTTGCCCGACCGAACACAGAGGGAGCACCACGTTGAGCGATTCCAGCACGTCGGAGACCGACCACCCAGACGCGGACCCACCCGAGGACGCCCGCACCGACCACGAGGATCGAGCCGAGCCGGCGGAGGGCGACGCGGTGCCGGCGGTTGCGCAGTCCGAGGTTCCTGACGGGGCCGCCGGCGAGCTGACAGAGGTGCCGGAGTCGGACCTGGCGAGCACCGAGCTGCCATCGGCCGATCATGGCGACGCCGATCAGCCGGATCAGGCGGTAGGGCTTTCTGACGCTGACGCTGACGCTGACGCTGACGCTGACGCTGACGCTGACGCTGGCGCTGGCGCTGACGCATCTGGGGATGCCGAGGGCTCGCTCGGCCGGACCGACGACCTCGCAGGGTCCGATGACGGGGCGCCGAGAGCATCCGATGGCGTCGCCCAGGAGGATCTGGATCGCCTGGAGAACGAGGGCGACATCGCGGCGGACTATCTCGAGGAGCTGCTGGACATCGCGGACCTCGACGGGGACCTCGATATGGACGTCGAGGGCGACCGGGCCTCGGTGAGCATCGTCGGGGGCGACGTACGCCTGCTCGTCGGCCGGGACGGCGAGGTGCTGGAGGCCCTCCAGGAGCTCACCCGGCTCGCGGTGTACCGGGAGACCGGCGAGCGTTCTCGGCTGATGTTGGACGTGGGTGGATTCCGGGCGGACAAACGCTCCCGGCTCGAGAAGGTAGCGGCTCAGGCGGTGGATGATGTCAAGGCGTCGGGTCAGCGGAAGGCCCTGGACCCGATGACGCCGTTTGAGCGCAAGGTGGTGCACGACGTGGTGGCCGCCGCGGGCCTGTCCTCAGCGTCCGAAGGACAGGAGCCCCGGCGATACGTCGTGGTGCTGCCTGAGTGAGCGGGCGAATCCCCGTGACGGGAAGCGTTCCGGTTCCACGTGAAACACCCCCTGCGCCGACGACCGCGCAGGGGGTGTTCGGTGTACGGCTGCCCCTGGCGGCGGCCTACGCGGACGCGCTCGCCACCGACGGTGTCGCCCGAGGTCTTCTCGGACCTCGCGAGGCTCCCCGGCTGTGGGAGCGGCACCTCCTCAACTGTGCAGTGCTGACCGAGATGCTCGACCAGGGAACCGACGTCTGCGACATCGGCTCGGGCGCCGGTCTCCCGGGGGTGGTGCTCGCCATCCGACGACCCGACCTGCACGTCGTCCTCGTGGAACCGTTGTTGCGCCGCACCAGCTTCCTCGAACAGGTGGTGGATCGCCTGGGACTGACCAACGTCGAGGTGCTCAGGCACCGCGCGGATGACCTGCATGGTGCACGTGAGTTCTCATCGGTCACCTCGAGAGCGGTGGCGCCCCTGCCACGGCTGCTGGACTGGTGCATGCCGCTGGTGCGGGAGAGCGGTCAGATGCTCGCCATGAAGGGTTCCACCGCGGCGGACGAGGTACGCGACGCGGCCGAAGCGCTGCGGCTTTGCGGCGCACAGCTGCCGGTAGCCATCCACCGACTCGGTGAGGGTGTGATCTCTCCCCCGACCACGGTGATTCGTGTCCAGTCGACGCGCGCCTCGGCACTAGGTTTGAGCCAGGGTGGCCGGAGGGCGGAAAGGCCCGCCGGTCGACGCTCGAGACGAGAAGGACGACGACGTGATGCTGACCGAGACTGATCACTCGCTCCCGCCGCGCGTCGCCGAGGGGTCCTCGACGATCACCGACGGGGGAGGTGGTCCTGAGCCGACGGGCTCGAATGCGCGGTCGGTCACGGTGCTGCAGGGCTTGGGATGGCCCGGTGAGGAGGCCGCCCCGACCATGGCACAGGGATTGGGATGGCCGGCCCCGCCGCCCGTTTCCCGTGAAACGGTCGGGTCGAACGAGGATGTTTCACGTGAAACAGCCAGTGGGCGTTCGTCGACGGCCGCGGCACCAGTTCCAACAGCTCCGACGGGTCGCGCCGTCGAGCGTCGACTCGCGAGCAGCCAGCCCGCGGCCGTCGGAGCACCGGCTCCCGAGGTCTCGGTCGCCGGGCACGAGTCCGGGCACCAGTCCGGGCACGAGTCCGGGCACGAGTCCGGGTCGACCGAGCCGATCGACGAGTCGACCCCTCGGCCGGATGAGCGGGCAGTGCTCGAACGCGACGGTCGGCGGGGGGACCTTCCGCTTCCGCGCCCGGTACGGACCCGGGTGATGGTGGTGGCGAACCAGAAGGGCGGCGTCGGCAAGACCACCTCGACCGTGAACCTGGCCGCTGCACTCGCCCAGGGCGGGCTGCGGGTGCTCGTCGTCGACTTGGATCCGCAGGGAAACGCCTCGACCGCCCTGGGGATCGACCACCACCGCGGCACGCCGTCCATCTACGACGCGGTCGTGGACGGTGTGCCCCTCGTTGACGTCGTCACGCCCAGCCCGCAGGTCGATGGCCTGTTCGTGGTGCCCGCCACCATCGACCTCGCCGGCGCCGAGATCGAGCTGGTCAGCATGGTGGCGCGGGAGGGACGGCTGCGCAGGGCGCTGCGCGCGCACCCGTGGGTGTTCGGGAGCGACGAGGACCGCTTCGACTACGTGGTGGTCGACTGCCCTCCCTCGCTGGGACTCCTCACCCTCAATGCCCTGGTGGCAGGCGACGAGATGCTGATCCCGATCCAGGCGGAGTACTACGCGCTCGAGGGTCTGGGTCAGCTGCTCGACACCGTCGAGATGGTGAAGGCGCACCTGAATCCCGACCTGATGGTCTCCACGATCCTGTTGACGATGTATGACGCCCGCACCCGGCTCGCGGCCGGGGTGGCCGACGAGGTGCGGACGCACTTCCCCGCCCAGGTGCTGCGTACGTCGATCCCACGCTCGGTGCGGATCTCCGAGGCACCGAGCTATGGCCAGACGGTGATGACCTACGACCCGGGCTCTCCTGGGGCGCTGAGCTATCTCGAGGCAGCGCGTGAGATCGCCTTGTCGGCGGCCCACGGCGCCGACACCCCGGTGCAGGCCCCAGTGGCCGGGGTCAGGGCATGACCGAGAAGCCGCACCAGCGCCGAGGGCTGGGCCGAGGGCTGGGCTCGTTGATCCCGACCGCGCCCCGCCACGAGCGCCGGCTCGAGTCGGTGGACCCGGAGTCGGTGGACCCGGAGTCGGTGGACCCGGAGTCGACGGCTTCGGGTGCCCTGGGCTCGATCAGCGTCGGCACGGCGGACTGGATCGGTGTGCCGCTTCCGGGCGACGTTCCGGCGGGAGCGGGAGCGGACGCGGGGGCTACGGGCCGGACCCGCCCGACCACCCCGGCCGACGACGGCCGTCAGTGGAGCTCCGACCCCACCTTCGACTCCCGTCAGCCGCAGGCCCAGGTCGTCACCGCGCTCCGACGCGACGGCCAGGCCGGACCCCCGACCTCGAGCGGGACGGGAACCGGGGATGGGTCTGTGGCGCCGAGCGACCGCCCGAGTCGGCCCGAGACCACTGACGACACGAGGCGGTGGGACGAGGGCGGGACCCGTGAGCAGGCGGCCGTCCGAGGCGAGTCGCAGTCACCGGACGGCACGAGCCTGGCGTCCGTCGAAGGGGCGTGGTTCGCCGAGCTCCCGGTCGGCGACATCTCACCGAACCCTCGTCAGCCACGCCAGGTCTTCGACGAGGAGTCGATGGCCGAGCTGGTTGCGTCGATCCACCAGGTGGGCCTCCTGCAGCCGGTGGTGGTCAGGCCGGTGGGAGGCGACCGGTACGAGCTGGTGATGGGCGAGCGCCGGTGGCGCGCCACGCAGCAGGCCGGACTGGTCACCATCCCGGCCATCGTCCGGCAGACCGGTGATGACGAGCTGCTGCGGGACGCGCTGCTGGAGAACCTGCACCGGGCCGAGCTCAACGCCCTCGAGGAGGCGGCCGCCTACCAGCAGCTGCTCGAGGACTTCGGCTGCACGCACGACGAGCTGGCGCACCGGATCGGGCGGAGCCGGCCTCAGATCAGCAACACGATCCGGCTCCTCAAGCTCTCGCCCGTCGTACAGCGTCGGGTCGCGGCGGGTGTCCTGTCTGCCGGTCATGCGCGTGCGCTGCTCGCGGTGGAGGATGCCGAGGTTCAGGATCGGCTGGCCGGGCGGGTGGTCGCGGAGGGTCTCTCCGTGCGAACCCTGGAGGAGATCGTCGCGGTCGGCGAGCTGGGATCCGGTCCGGTCACCGTTCGGAGGAGGCGTCCTACCGCTCCTGGCGTGGACGACCTGGCGGCTCGGCTCTCCGACGTGCTGGAGACGCGGGTCCGCGTGGACCTCGGCAGGCGCAAGGGCAGGATCACCGTCGAGTTCGCGTCGCTGCCGGACCTCGAGCGCATCGTCCGAGTCATCGACCCCGGACACGTCACCCGACACGACGTCGACTCGTAGACAAGTCGCTTTGTCGACAAGTCAATGAATCGACCACCGTGGTCGGTCGGATGCTCAGGCGACGGGACCAGCGCGCCGGGCCCCCTCGAACCCGCGAGAGCGGGTACGTCGGACGCTAGCCCTGCGGGGCAGCGAGCCGCTCCAGCAGCTCGGTCTCCCGCCCGGCACTCAGGCCGGCGCGGCGGGACCGGTCCAGCCCGAGCTCGCGCTCCCACTGCAGGGACGCGGCGGCAGTGTCCTCGACCGGCCTCAGCGGAAGACCGACCGCGCGGGCCGCGTCGTTGCGGCGGGTCATGAAGCCGGCGTACTCCGGGAGCGGCAGCCACAACGGGAGCGACTCCGGTCCTGCCCAGGGCTCCACGCCGGCCTCGACGAGCCACTCACCGGACGCCTCGACGAACCGAGGCGCGCGTCCGGCCGCTCGCACACAGGCCTCCAGCACCGCGCCCATGGTGAGCACCTCACCGAGCGCGTTGAAGATCCCGGCGGTGCGTCGCTCGGCTGTGTCCACCAGCCAGGACGCGAGGTCCGCCACGTCTATCACCTGGGCCGGCTGATCGCGAGGCGGCACCAGCACGGGTTCCCCGTCGCCGGCCCGAGCCACCCGGGCCGGCCAGTACCCGAGCCGGTCGCTGCGGTCGCCGTACCCGCCGATGAGCCCGGCCCGGGCCACCAGCACCCGCTCGGCACCCATCGTTGTCAGGCAGGCCTCCTCGCAGGCGACCTTGGCGGGACCGTAGTCCTCCCCACTCACCGGCTCGGGGCCGGTGTAGGCCTCGCGCACCGGGGCGTCCTCGCTCTGGCCCGGGATGGTCTCCTCCGCGTAGGCCGAGCAGGACGAGACGTAGACCCAGTGCCTCGCCGTCGGGGACAGTGCCGCCAGCGCACCGCGGACGAAGCGCGGCTGCCAGCTGACCTCCAGGACGGCGTCCCACGCGCGGCCGGCCACCCCGTCGTACGCTGTCGGCAGCTCGCGGTCCGCCCGGACCCATGTCGCCCCCTCGGGAGGCTCGCCGGAGTCGCCGCGGGCCAGGCAGGCAACGCGGTGTCCGCGCGCCAGTGCCTGCCGGGCGACCTCGCCACCCAACCACGAGGTGCCACCCAGCACGAGCAGGTCCAGGGTCGGTCGTCCACCTGTCATGGCCACAGCATCCTGATCCGGGCCCATCGGTGCCAGCCGCGTTCTCTGCCGGCGAACAGCCGGGGGCTAGCCCCCGCGCCGTTTCGCTGCCCGGGCCCGGGCGCGCTCCCGCTTCTCCTTGGCGTCCAGGCGAGCAGCCTCCTCCGGGGTCGGGGCGGTGCCGCCGTACGACGCGGGGAGCCACCACGAGCCGGGCGGCTGCTCGTCGGCGGGGTAGGCCCGGATCGTCTCGTCGAGCAGGGTGGCCATCCGGTCCTTCAGCTCGGCGGTCTCGGCCACTGGGTGCCGGCCGGTGGGATGCAGCGGTTCCCCGACCGAGATCGCGATGGTCTTGCCCCGGGAGAGGTCCTGCGGGTGGTCCTTGGTCTTGATCCGCTGGCTGCCCCACAGCACGACGGGGACCAGCGGCACCTCGGCAGCCGAGGCCATCCGGCTGGCGCCCGTCTTGAACTCCTTGAGCTCGAAGCTGCGGGAGATGGTGGCCTCGGGGAAGATGCCGACCACCTGGCCGGACCGCAGGTAGTGGATCGCCTGGTCGTAGGAGGCGATCCCGTCGGCCCGGTCCACGGAGATGTGATGCAGCGAGCGCATCAGCGGTCCGGCCAGCGGGTGGTCGAACAGCTCTCGCTTGGCCATGAAGCGCACCAGCCGCTTCGAGGGCTGGGCGGCGAAGCCGCCGAGGATGAAGTCGACGTAGGAGACGTGGTTCAGTGCCAGCACGGCGCCGCCGGTGCGGGGGACGTGTTCGGTGCCGCGCATCACGAATCGCAGACCGAGCGCCCGGAAGCCGACCTTGGCCGTCAGGACGATCGGCGGGTACGTGAGGTCGAGCACTGTCCTTCTCTCAGCTCGGGTCGGCTCCGGTGGTCGGGGAAGCCGGCTGGGTGCTGCGAACCATAGCGGCTCGGACGAGGTCGGCGACGAGGTCCCCGAGGTCCAGGCCGGCGGCGCCGACCGACAGCGGCACCGTCGAGGTCTCGGTGAGCCCTGGGGCGACGTTGACCTCGAGGAACCACACCGTGCCGTCGGCGTCGATGATCAGGTCCGAGCGGGACAGGTCGCGCAGGCCGAGCGTGTCGTGCGCGAGCACGGCCACCCGCGCGCACTCGGCGGCGAGCACGTCTGGCAGCTTCGCCGGCACCTCGAACCGCGTGCTGCCGGCGGTGTAGCGGGCGGTGTAGTCGTAGACCCCGCCGTCCGGCTCGATGGACACCACCGGCAGGGCCCGGGCGCCCGCACCGGTGTCCACGACGGGTACGGCGACCTCGATGCCCTCCACGAACCGCTCGACCAGCGCCGTGTCGCCATAGGCGAAGGCGCCCACCATCGCGCTCGCCAGCGCCGAGGCCTCCCGCACCGCGGTGCAGCCGAGCGCCGAGCCGCCGCGGGCCGGCTTCACGAACAGGGGCAGTCCGACCGAGGCGATGATGGCCTCCATCACTGCCGCGGCACCCAGCTCCCGGAACGTCTCGTGGGGCAGTGTCACGCCGACCGGCGTGTGGATGCCGGCCCGCTGCACGACGGCCTTGGCGACCGGCTTGTCGAACGCGGCCCGGCAGGCCGACGGCCGCGAGCCGACGTAGGGCAGCCCGACCAGCTCGAGCACCTCCCGCACGGCGCCGTCCTCGCCGGTCTCACCGTGCAACAGGGGCACCACGCAGTCCGGCCGGTCATCGCGCAGGACCCGCAGCAGGTCGGCGTCCATGTCGCGCACCTCGACCTCCGCCCCGCTCTCCCGCAGTGCCTCGGCGACCCGTCGGCCCGACCGCAGGGAGACGTCGCGTTCGTGCGAGAGGCCGCCGGCCAGCACCACGACGCGCGTCGCGGCAGGTGCACCCGGGCCCATCTCGTGGTCCGCCATCAGGTCAGGTCGCTCGTCGGGCCGTCGTACCCACGGTTGAGCTCCAGCGTCGCCGCCTCCCCGAGGCCGGTGCCGAAGGTAGCCCGCAGCTCGAGCTCCTCCTCGATCACGCCGACCAGCCGGCGTACGCCCTCCCGGATCCGCTCCGGCGTCGGGTAGCAGTAGGACAGCCGCATGCTCTGGCTGCCGAAACCGTCGGCGAAGAACGCCGTTCCGGGCACGAACGCCACCCGAGCGGTGACCGCCCGGGGCAGCATCGCCTTGGCGTCGAGGCCCGGCGGAAGGGTGAGCCAGACGTAGAACCCGCCGGTCGGGACGTTCCAGTGCGCGGCCGCGGGCATCATGTCCGAGAGCGCGCCGACCATCGCGTCGCGGCGCTCGCGGTACATCTCCCGGAACTGCTTGACCTGGCCCAGCCAGTCGTGCTTCTCGAGGTACGCCGAGACCGCGAGCTGGGAGAACGACGGGGGGCAGAGTGTCGCCGACTCCTGGGCGAGCACCAGCTTCTCGCGTACGGCGTGCGGGGCGAGCGCCCAGCCGACCCGGAACCCCGGCGCGAAGGTCTTGGAGAACGAGCCGAGGTAGATCACCCCGTCGGCCTCGTCGGCGCGCAGCGCGCGGTAGGGCTCCTCGTCGAAGCCGAGCAGGCCGTAGGGGTTGTCCTCGAGCACCAGCACGTCCGCGTCGCGGCAGATCTTCAGGATCTCCGGACGCCGCTCGCTGGACAGGGTGACCCCGGCGGGGTTGTGGTAGTTCGGGATCGTGTAGACGAACTTGATCCGTCGACCCGCGGCCTGCACGGTGGCGATCGCCTCCCGCAGCGCCGAGGGGACGAGCCCGTGCTCGTCCATCTCGACGTGCACCACGTCGCACTCGTAGGCCTTGAAGACGCCGAGCGCGCCGACGTACGACGGAGCCTCGCAGATCACCACGTCTCCCGGGTCGCAGAAGATCCGGGTGACCAGGTCGACGGCCTGCTGGGAGCCGACCGTGACCACCACGTCGTCGGGGTGGGCCTCGATGCCCTCCAGGCGCATCACGTCGCAGATCTGGTCGCGCAGATGCGGGTCGCCCTGGCCGGAGCCGTACTGCATCGCGACGGTGCCGCGGGTGCTGACCAGGTCGGCGATCGCGTCGCCGACCACGTCGAGCGGGAGCCCGGAGATGTTCGGCATCCCGCCGGCCAGCGAGACGACCTCGGGTCGGCTGGCGACGGAGAACAGGGCACGGATCTCCGAAGCCGTCATCCCCTGCGTGCGCGCGGCGTAGCGGTCGACATAGCTGTCCAGTCGGGTGCTGCCGCCTGGTCCCGGGCTGTTGCCGTGGGCGCGGCCCCGGACGGCGGGCCGCCCGGGTGGCGGGTCGCTGGGGCCTCGGTCGTGCTCGGACATCAGTGTGGCTCCTCACCTCTTCCCTCCTAGGATGAGGCATGGAGGGCCCCGAGCCCTAGGAAGGGTCATGTGATGGCGCTGCGTGTGGGTCTCGCCGATGGCTAGGCGGCTGGCCCGGCTGACCCTGGACAACCTGTCCGACCTTCCCCTGGGCTGTGCCTCCTGCGCGTTCTGGGAGCTGGACGCCGTGCGCCGGCAGTGGGCCGACGAGGCCGGGGAGACGGCGTGCGAGAAGGAGGCCTGGGTCTCCCGCGCGCTGCTGGAGTGGGGGTCGTGCGGGCGGGTGGCCTACGTGGACGGGGAGCCGGCGGGCTACGTGCTGTTCGCCCCGGCGTCCTACTTCCCGGGCGCCGACGCGTTCGCGACGGCGCCGGTCAGCGAGGACGCGGTGCTGCTCGCGACCGCGATGGTGTTCCCCGCGTACGCCGGCGCGGGCCTCGGCCGGGTGCTGATGCAGACCGTCGTCAAGGACCTGGTGAAGCGCGGCGGCATCCGGGCCCTGGAGGCGATCGGCGACACCCAGGGTCCGGGTCGGCGGGACTGGGCGAGCCGCGCAGCGGACACCTACGGCGGGTGCGTGCTCCCCGCGGACTACCTGCTCCGGGTCGGGTTCAAGACCCAGCGGGCGCATCCTCGCTATCCGCGGATGCGACTCGAGCTGCGGACGGCGCTGACCTGGCGCGACGAGGTGGAGAGCGCGCTGGAGCGGCTGCTGGGCGTCGTACGTCCCGTCCGGCAGCCGGCGACCGAGCCCTCGCCCCGGGTTGTGGGCGGTCGGGTCGTGGGGGCCGGGTCGGCGGAGGCTCAGGCCGCTCGGAGCGGTCGACCGCCTGACACGTCGGCTCGGGGCCGGTCGCGGCCGGTCAGGGGCGCCGGCGCAGTGCCTCGCGGAGCTCGCTGAACCGCAGCACGCCGGTCTGCGCGTCGTGGTCGGGGTCGAGGTAGACCCGCTGCACGGCGACCACGACCGCCTCGGCGATCACGTCGCGGAAGGTCGGGTCGGAGAGCCGGGCCGCGTCGCCGGGGTTGGTGAGGTAGCCCGCGTCGATGCGGACCGCGGGCATCCGGGTGCGGCGCAGCATGTCCCAGGTCTTGGCGTGCGAGCGCAGGTCACCGAGGTCGGTGCGAGCCACCACCTCACGCCGCACCAGCCCCGCGAACCGCTCGCCCACCGAGGACACCACGCCGTGTGCCTCCGAGCCGTAGAAGTAGGTGGAGACGCCCGCGGCGTCGGGGTTGGGAGAGCCGTCAACCTGCAGGCTGATGCACAGGTGCGCGTCGGTGCGGTTGGCGAACTCGGCGCGGTCCACCTCGGTCGACTCGGTGGCGCCACCGGTGTTGGTCAGGAACGCCTGCACGCCGGTGGCGACCAGCCGGCCCTCGATGCGACGGGCCAGGTCGACGGCGATCGCGTCCGCGTGCATCCGCATCCCGAGGTCGTCGAAGGACCCGACGCAGGGATCGATCACCACGACCTTGCCGGTCAGCTGGGGCCCCTCGCGACGGATCCGCTCCTGCGAGCGCATCGCGTTGGGGCTGCCGCCGCGGACCATCGGAGCGAGACGGGACAGCGCCTTCAGGGTGGTCGGCCCACATGTCCCGTCTGCCGGCACTCCCACATTGCGCTGGAAGTCGCGCACCGCCTGCTCGGTCTGCTCACCGAACCGGCCGTCCACCTTGCCCACCTTGAAGCCGAGGTCGAGCAGCCTCTGCTGCAGGGCCAGCACGTCGTCGCCGGCCAGCAGGTTCCCCGCGACGAACGTCAGGAGCCGGTCACCGAGCCGCCACCGGGCCTCCTCGAGAACCCGGTAGGTGCTCACCCCCACGACACCGTCGACGCTGAGCCCGCGCCGCTGCTGGAACGTCCGCACCGCTCGGTCGAGCCCTTCGTCGAACATGTCGCCGAGCGTGCCGTCGGCGGGCTCCTCGGCCAGGCCGAGCCGCCCCAGCCGGGAGCGGATCTCGCTCACTGCCCGACCGCGGTCGCCAAGGCGGTACGTCGGGGGGCGGTGCCGTCCGACGTGCGGGACGGGCATCGAGACCTCGGACACGCGGCCTCCATCGGGGCAGTCATCGAGCTGGACGGGGATGAGGGGGCTACTCAAACAGACGCGGAAGCAGGTGCCAAGACGAGCGCTCGTCGCGTGAGCGAAGTGGCGGCACCACAGGGGACGCCCGCGACCGAGCGTGGTCGCGGGCGTCCGTGGTGCTGGGTGCTCAGGACAGGTAGTCGGACAGCTCACCGAGAAGGGCGGCCTTGGGCTTGGCGCCGACGATCTGCTTGACGAGCTCGCCGTTGGCGTAGACGTTGAGCGTCGGGATCCCGGTGACCCGGTAGGTCGCTGGCGTGACCGGGTTCTCGTCGACGTTCATCTTCACGAACGTCAGCTTCTCCCCGTGCTCGGCGGCGATCTCTTTCAGGATCGGGTCCACCTGGCGGCACGGCCCGCACCACTCGGCCCAGAAGTCCACCAGGACGGGCTTGTCGGACTTCAGCACTGAGGTGTCGAAGTCGGCATCGGTGACTGCTTGCATCTCGGCCACGAGGTGCTCCTTCTGCTCCGGAGGGGGATTCTGCGGTCCAGCTCTTGCGCTGCCTCGATGCAACACGACCGCACCGACATTTCTTCCCCCGACGTCGCCGGCCGACCGTGAGCGAGAGTGACCCGGGGTCACCGACGGTCACCGACGGTCACCGGCCGTCACGACATGGGGAAGGAGGTCAGGCGCCGGCGGTCTGCACCTGCTCGGTCAGCTCCTCGGACTCCTCGACCGCCTTGACGCTGGCCTCGGCCTCGCCGGCTGTGGATGCCTCGTGGTCCAGGGCCGCCAGGAACCGCTCGGCGTCCAGGGCCGCCGCACAGCCGGTGCCAGCCGCGGTGACGGCCTGCCGGTAGTGGTGGTCGACCAGGTCACCGCAGGCGAAGACGCCCGGGAGGTTCGTGCGGGTCGACGGATGCTTTACCAGGACGTAGCCGTTCTCGTCGAGTTCCACCTGGCCGCCCAACAGCTCCGAGCGCGGGTCGTGGCCGACGGCGATGAACAGCCCGGTCACGTCCAGGAGGCGCTTCTGCCCGGTGAGGGTGTCGACCAAGGTCACGCCGGTGAGCCTGTCATCACCGTGGATGGCCTCGACGGCGGAGTTCCAGGCGAACTCGATCTTCGGCTCGGCGAAGGCGCGGTCCTGCATGATCTTCGAGGCTCGCAGCTCGTCGCGACGGTGGACCACGGTGACCGTGGCCGCGAACCGTGCCAGGAACGTGGCTTCCTCGAGGGCGGAGTCGCCGCCTCCGACGACAGCGATGTGCTGGTCGCGGAAGAAGAAGCCGTCACAGGTGGCGCACCAGGACACGCCGTGGCCGGAGAGCCGGTCCTCGCCCTCGAGGCCGAGCCGTCGGTAGCCGGAGCCGGTGGACAGGATCACCGACCGGGCGCGGTGCTGGGTGCCGGCGCCGTCGGTGACTACCTTGACCTCACCGGTCAGGTCGACTGCGGTCACGTCGTCGGAGACCAGCTCGGCACCGAAGCGCTCGGCCTGGGCTCGCATCTCGTCCATCAGCTGCGGACCCATGATGCCGTCCCGGAAGCCTGGGAAGTTCTCCACCTCGGTGGTGTTCATCAAGGCGCCACCGGCGGTCACCGAGCCCTCGAACACGAGCGGCGCGAGGTTCGCGCGCGCGGCGTAGACGGCTGCCGTGTAGCCCGCCGGTCCCGAGCCGATGATGACGACGTCGCGGATCTTGGACCCACCGTCGGTGCTGGCACTGGTCATCGTGTGTGATGCTCGCTTCCGTTCGCTGGTCACCGGCGGTCCGCCGGACGTTCGGGGCCTGCCGGACCCGGTGCGTATCAACGGCACTGGGGGCTCCAGCATTCCCCATCCGTCTTGAGCACGCCGACCACTCAGACGGGCAGTTGCGCGCCGTGATGCCCGCTTCAGGGGGAAAAGTCCCTTCCGTGCGCCGGACCTGCCCGTCCGAACGGCCGCCGCCTCATGATGTGGGGGCAAGGTGCCAGCATCTCGGCGCGTGGTGCCCGCCGAGGTCACCGCGTGGGGGCGCGAACGGTGGTGGAGGCGGCCGGGGTGCGGGGGTCGGCGCAGGAGTACACCCGGGCCGCCTGACGCCCGTTCTCGGGCCGCCCGAGCACCAGCGTGGCGCGGCGCCCGTCGAGGTGCACGCCGAGCAGCTCCTCTCCTGGGTGCCGGACGGGCGGTACGCAGGTGGACCCCGCGGGGAGTCCGGCCGGCAGCGGGCGGGCTCGGTCGACGAGCCGCTGGATGTCGTGGGTGAGACTCAGCGTCCGCAGCGGCGGTCCGGCGGCCGAGACGGCCATCGAGCGGCCGGCGGACGGCTCGGGCGCGGAGCCGGTGTCGGACGGTGCGTGACCGGGACCGACGACGGACGGCCCTACCACCTCCGGGGCGCTCGGACGACGGGCGCTGTCGCCGGCGCCGGTGTGAGCGGTCCTGGTGGAGGGCGCGCTGCCCGAGGTGCTGTGCTGGCCGGTGCCTCCTCCCAGGCCGAAGCCACCGGTGGCGACCGCTCCGCCGGCGAGCGCGATCACACACAGGGCCGCGGCGGCCACCAGGACATTGGGCCACCGGCGCGCGCGTCGCACAGCCAGCTCGTCTCGAGGAGTGTCCGCCTCCACCCGCGGGGCGAGCAGGCCCTCCAGGACCGTGTCGAGCCGGGCCGCCACGTCCGCTGGGATCGTCGCCGGCCCGCCGGTGTCCTGGCTCGGGTCCTCGGCGGACGCGCGGCGCCCGAGGTCGTCCTCGGCGCGGGCGGCGGCGGAGAGCGCCCGGCGCACCTGCTCCTCCTGCTCAGGTGTCACTCTCACTCACCTCCTGGCTCGGTCGTGGATCCCTGCGTGGTGGCTGGAGTCGCGGGTGGTGCCGGTGCTCTTCGTCGTGCGGGTCCGACGCGCGGGCCGGACCGCGGGTTCCCCGGCTCGCCGGGGTCAGGGTTGCCCGGTACAGGATCGCGGAGCGGGGCATCGGGCGGAGTCGGGTCCGACACCCGCCTGGTCCGGTGCTCGAGCAGGAGCGGCAGCAACCGGGCGCGGCCCCGTGAGCAGCGGCTCTTCACGGTGCCCGGTGCGCACTGGAGGATGTCGGCGGCGTCCTGGACGGAGTAGCCCTCCATGTCGACCAGCACCAGAGCCGCCCGCTGGTCCAGTGGGAGCGCCGCCAGGGCGGTGAGTACGGCGGCCCGCCGTTCGTGGTCCACGGCCAGGTCCGCGGGGTCCACGACGGCAGCCGACGGGCTCACCGAGGCGGCGAGGGTGCGCGGGTCGAGGTCCTCACTCAGCGCGTCCGGCAGCGGTTCGGCCCGTCGTACCTTGCGGCGGCGCAGCCGGTCCAGGCAGGAGTTGACGACGATCCGGTGCAGCCACGTGGTCACGGCTGAGTCGCCACGGAAGGAGTCGGCCCGCCGGAACGCCGCGACCATCGCGTCCTGGAGCGCGTCGGCTGCCTCCTCCCGGTCGCCGGTGGTGCGCAGCGCGATCGCCCACAGCCGATCCCGGTGCCGGGCGAACAGGATGCCGAACGCAGCGGTGTCGCCCGCGACATGAGCCAGCAACAGGGCTCGGTCGTCAGGCTCCTCGGCGCTCATGAGCGCACGGAGATCTCCGCCACCCGGCCCTGGTAGCCGCCCGGTGCGGACGGCAGCGAGGTCAGCCAGACGACCAGCCACCGCGTCGCGACCGTCTTCTTCAGGCGGAGGTCGACCTTCGTGCCGGCGCGGGGGTTGGCTGCGACGACCGGGAGGCCCTGGTTGGTCGTGGGTGCCGACGAGACGTCCGGCGCCGCCAGGATCTGCACGGCGGTGGGGCTACCCCCCAGCGTCAGCCGGACCTCCCCGACGTCGGTCTTCCTGCCGAGGTCGACGAGCAGCCCGACCCCGCTCTTGAGCCCGCCGAGCTCCGGCTTGCCCCGATACGTCACCGTCGTCCAGAAAGTGTCGGGTTTGCCGTCGATGGCGAAGTGGGCGAGCTCGGGGTTCTCCTCCGGAGGGTCGGCCTCGGGGTCGAAGTCCTTCACGCCCGCGATGGGCAGGCGCGTCCCTCCGGCGGGCCGCTGGCTCGCTGAGGGTCTCCGGGCCCCGGTCGTGGTCGTCGGCTCGTCGGCCGGCCCGCGGCTCAGGTTGTAGGCGAAGACGACCGCCACCACGACCACCAGCACGACCGCGAGAGCGATCCCGAGCCGCAGCCAACTGCGTCCGGGCAGGTCGTCGTCGGCGCGCTCGAGGCCCGGGTTGGCCCCGTCGTCCTCCGGAGGCGTGTCCGCGTCCGGGCCCCACACCGGCGGGACCGAGCCGTTGCCCGCGCCGACGCTTCGCTGACCGCCCGTGAACGAGCCCGTGGACGAGCCGCGGGTGGACGAGCGGCCCGCGACCGACCCTTCTCTCGGGCCGCCGGACACCGAACCGTCCTCGGAGGCCGCGTGTGTGGCAGTGCTTCCGATCGCGGCCCCGGCGGAGGCGGAACCCGGCCCCGCCCAGGTGGCGTGCGGGACGTGAGCCTGCGGCGAGGTGGCCTTGGCGGGCGCCCCACGTGTTCGACCGGCGCTCGAACCGGCCCCTCGCCCCCCCGTGCGGGACGGGGGGTCGGTGCGGCGGGATGCGTCGGTGCGGTCGGTGGAGGGTCGCCTCGGCGGCGGCTGACCGGGTGCGTCGTCGGCGAACAGCGGCCGTTGCGTCGGCATGGGAGCGGGCCCGGGGCCGGACCCGGGGGCCCGGGTCGCTGGACCGGCCTCGTCGAGGAACGGCGGCGCACCGGCCTGGGTGGCCTCCGGATCCACCCCCGCGTCCGCAGCGACGTCGGAGGCAACGTCGGAGGCGACGGTCGGCTCCCCGATGTCGGAGGCGACGGTCGGCTCCCGGTCGCCGGTCAGGGACCCGTCGTCCCGCTCGGCCGGGAGGTCGGAGCGGCCGAGGACCGCGGTCCGTTCGAAGCCCGAGGGGCCCCAGGTCGAGCTGCCCCCCGGGTCGCCCAGGAAGTCGCTGAGAGCGGCCTGGATCTCCAGGGCGCTGTCGATCGGCGCCGCGCCCGGGTGCGCTCCCGCGTTCAGGACCTGCTCACAGATCGCGTCGAGGGGGCGGGGCACACCGGCGCGTACCCGGCGCGGTCGCAGCGGCCGGCCGTGCTCGGTGGGCGCGACCGGGATCGTCGAGCCCGTCGTGCCCGGCCAGCGGCCGACCAGCGCGGCATAGAGCAGCGCCGCGAGGTTGAGGACGTCGGACTCCTGCGGGCTCACCGGGGTGCCGTCGGTGACCAGCCGCTGGCCGTCCGCGTAGCGCAGGACCGCGTCGACGACGAAGCCGATGAGCTTGACGGTGCCGGTCTCGGAGATCATCACGTTCTCGGGGAGGAGCCGGCCGTGCGCGACACCGTTGCGGTGTGCGGTGGAGATGGCCTGCGCCACCTCCAGGACGACCCATGCGGCCCGGCGGGGCGAAAGCGCCCCGTCGGCCAGCAGCCGGTCCAGGGACACCCCCGACCCCCACTCGTTGACGACGTAGACCACGCCGTCCGCGGCCGCCGCGTCCAGCACCCGCAGCAGGTGGGGGTCGCTGACCAGAGCCGAGGAGCGCGCGGCGTCCAGCAGGGCGCCTGCGCGCGGGTCGGTGTCGGGCAGGACGTGGACAGCGACGCTCCGGGCGAGGACCTGGTCGGTGGCCCGCCAGAACAGCGCTCCGGAGCTCTCGTCGAGGAGGTCCTCGAGCGCGAACCGGCCGGCGAGGACGGTTCCGGGCCCGGTGGCTGAGTCGGTCACGTCCCTCCCTCGTCCCGCAGGGGTCTGCCTGCGTTGCTCGCTCCAGCGGAGACCCATGCTACGGGTGTCCGATCAGCGGCGGACGCGACTGGTGAGGAGCCCGATGATCCCCGTCACCTCCGTGATCCTCATCGCGCGGGCGAGGGCGAGGAAGACCAGGCCGTCGACCAGGGCCGTCACCGCGAGGGCCGTGCCGGCCTGCAGCTTGCCGCTGCCCGAGGTGGCCGCGGGGCCGGTGTCCGCGGGCCACAGGTGCTGCACGCCGTACCTCGCCAGCCACGCCGTCAGCGTCGCCAGGCCGGCGGCGATCAGCAGCCGGACCAGGAACCGGATCAGCACCGGGGTCCGCAGCCCGCCGAGAACGTGGCGCAGCAGCGAGAAGGAGCAGGCGGCACCGAGGAGGTACGACGCCCCGTAGGCGATCACCAGCCCCGGCGCGGTGTCCGAGGGGGACGCATGGCGGGTCAGCACCACGGCCAGCACGATGTTGGTCACGGCGATCACGCACTGCACCCAGAAGACGGTGCGGGTGCGCTCGAGGGCGTAGAACCCGCGCAGCATCAGGTAGTGGCTGGTGAAGAACACCAGACCGGGCGCGAACAGGGCCAGCGACACCGCGAACGCCGGCACGGCCGGCCGCGCGGCGCCGTAGCCGATCATCAGGTTGCTCAGGTCCAGGGCCACCAGCGGCAGCAGGAGCGCGAACGGGATGATCAGCACGAACGCCGTGCGCAGGGTGGACGAGACGCTGTCCGCGAGCGCGCGCAGGTCCGACTGTGCGGCGAACGCCGAGAGCCGCGGCAGCATCGCGGTCGCCAGGGACACGGTCACGATGGAGTGCGGCACCATCACCAGCAGGAAGGCGCTCGAGTAGATGGTGTAGCCGGTGCCGCCGCTGTGGTGGGCGCCGCAGACGTGCCCGAACGCTTCGGCGGTGCCCGAGGACGCGATCTTCACCACGACGGTGTAGGCGACCTGGTTGACCACGACGAACAGGACCGTCCAGATGCCCAGCCGCATGGTATGACCCAGGCCGGTGCCCCGCAGGTCGAACCGGGGCCGGAAGCGGTAGCCGGCCCGCTGCAGGAACGGCACCAGGATGAGCAGCTGCACCGCGATCCCGACGGTCGAGCCGAGGCCGAGCAGCAGCTCCTGGGCACCGGTGTACCCGCCGACCGCCGACCCGGGCCCGGACAGCACCGCCGGGTCGCTGGGCCCCCCGGGGCGGCACAGGTCGCTCACCGGCCCGAAGGACCAGAGATAGACCCCGAGGACCGCGACCGAGATGACGTTGTTCGCGATCGGTGCCCACATCATCGGCCCGAAGGTGCCCCGGGCGTTGAGCACCTGGCCGACGAGGACGAACATGCCGTAGAAGAACACCTGCGGCACGCAGTAGCGGGTGAACGCGATCACCGACTCGCGCTGACTCGCGAGCTCGGGGGTGAAGTAGCTGCCGTCCAGGAACAGCCGGACCAGCACCGGCGCGGCGATGACCAGCACGGCACTGACCCCGGCGAGGAAGAGTGCGGCCACGGTGATGACCCGGCTGGTGTACCCCTCTCCGCCGTCGGCGTCGAACGTCTGGGCCCGCACCAGCTGGGGGACCAGCACCGCGTTGAAGACCCCGCCGGCGAGCAGGATGTACAGCATGTTGGGCAGGGTGTTCGCGATCGTGAAGATGTCGGCGTGCAGGGCGGTGCCGAGCGCAGCGGCGAGCATCGCGTTGCGCACGAACCCGCTCAGCCGCGACACGACGGTGCCGGCGGCCATCACCGCGCTCGAGGACAGGATGCTCGGGTCGGTGCCGGCTCGGGTGCCGCCGCGGGTCCTGCTCTCGGACGGGCTCACACGGGCTCCCGCCGGCCGGGCGGCCGGGGTGCGGTCGTCTCGCCGCGCTGCGCGGCGGGGGTGGCGCGGCGGCGGATCCGCCGGTACAGCCGCACGACGATGGCCAGGAACAGCAGGGCCGCTCCGATGCCGATGATCACCCAGATCACCGTGCTCACGTGGCTGGTGCGGACGCTGAACCGGGTCTGGCTGCCCAGCGGCTCACCGGCGGCGTCGGTCACCTTCAAGGTCACGGCGTGCACCCCGATGTCCCGGGAGCGGACCTCGAGCCGGATCGACGTGCGCCGGCCGGCACCGAGGGTCACCGGGGCGAGCTTGGCGATCCGAAGGCGTGAACCCGGTGTCGAGACGGCGAGCCCGACCCGCACGGTGCGCCCGAGGTCGTTGACCAGCGTCACCTGGACCGGCCCGGACTCCCCCGACATCATCACGAAGGGAGGGCCCTCGATGTGCACCTTCGCCATCAGCGACAGCACGTAGGCCGTCCCGCGGGCCGTCTCCCGGCGGGCCACCTCGGGGTCGGCCCGGGCGTTCCCCGAGGACCCGAGGAGCGCGACCTTCGCGAGCGTCGTGCCCACCGAGTCCAGCCCGTCGTCGTCCTGCAGGATGGCCGAGAGGATCGTCCCCGTGCGCGCCAGCCTCGCCGTCGCCGCCAGGTTGGCCGACGGCAGCTGTGCGGCCCGCTCGGCCTTCGGGTAGCTGAGCTCGGTGGCCGCTGCCGAGGCCGGGGACCCCGCCGTGCTCGACGTCGTGGCGGCGACCGAGGACAGGTCGACCATCTGCAGCCACGGCTGCGCGAGGCCACCGAAGAAGCGGGAGGAGGCCCATCCTGCGCCCGGGTCCCAGGACGCCGGCAGGGTGACGACCAGGGGCTCCTGGCGCTGCGGTGACATGGCATGCAGGGCGGCGTCGCTGAGCAGCCGCTGCCGGACCGCGAGAGCGCTGTACGGCGGGTTCGGCGCGGGTCCTCCGGACCCCGCCCGGCCGTCAGTGAGGACGACGCTCGCGCGGGCACCGGCGGTCACGGACGACCCGGCGACGACGGGTCCCTGGGTGTCGGGCAGCACCGAGTCGGCGAGGAGCACCGTCGTCTCGCGGCCGACCTCCCGCAGGGCCGACTCGGGGAGGTAGCCGGAGAGCGGGTCGACCACGGGCGTGGGGTCGACCGCGCCGTAGCCGCGTGCCGTGGCAGCGCTCAGCACGGCTGCCCGGTCGTAGAGCGAGCGCCCCACGCCGGCCAGGCGGCCGTCGAGCGTGCTGTCGAGGGCGGCGGCCACATCCAGGTCGGCGTAGGGGACGGTGGCGACGGTGTGGGTGGGTGCCTGTCGCCGGAACTCCGCGAGCCACGCCTGGGCGGCCTGCTCGCCGACCGTCTGGTCGGGACCCCGGGTGGTGCCGTTCGACGCGCCATCGCCGCTCGTGGGGCTGCTGGTGGGGCTGCTTGTGGGGCTGCCGGAGGGGCTGACGCTAGGGCTGGCGCTGGGGTTGGCGGCGGAGCCGGTCCCCGACGTGATGCCCGTGAGACCCGCACCCACCTTCGGGTTGCCACGGGCGAGGGACTGCACAGCGTCTAGGACCGCCGGGTCGACCACCCAGGTGAGCGGCTGGCTCGCTCGGGAGCTGAGCCTCAGCAACCTCGTCAGCCGGCCCTGGGGGGCGAGCTCCCGATCCCAGCCGTCGCTCCCCAGCAGCCGGCCGGCCCCGCCGCGACGCACCGGCGCCCGGATGGGTACGACGAGCGCGAGGCGGGTCCTGGTGCGAGCGGCGGCGGCCGTCCCGGGCCTCGGGAGCAGCGGCATGAACGTCCGGGCGCGACCGTCCGCGATGGCGTCCCGGCGGCCGTCCACGGCCCCCAGCACATGCACGCCGACCCAGTAGACCCCCGTGCGCCCCGAGATCCCGAGGTCGGCCCGGCTCACCGAGACGCGGTAGGCCAGCGAACTGCCGGGCGCGAGGTTCCCGACCTGGTCGTAGAGCCCTTCGGCGGCCCGTCGTACGCCCACCTGGGTGTCGGCGTCGGTCGCCGCCGCGCGGGCCAGGTCGGCGCGCGAGCGGATCGGGTCGGGGGACGTGAGCAGGTAGGCCTGCAGCCCGGTCCAGGTCTGCTCGGACCGGTTGGTGATGACACCGGTGAGCGTCACCCGCCCCTGGACCGGGATCGTCGCGGGGGCCAGCGTGTCGATGGTGACCTCGAGCGGAGTCTCGACGGCGGTTGCCTGGACGGCGGCGGCCGCCTCGACGGCCGGTGCAGGGAGCGCGGCGAGCCCGGTGCCGCCCAGCGTCGCGAGCAGCACACCGGCCAGCAGACCGGCCGCGCGACCCGTCTTGCGCTGAGGCACGCCGGGACTGGTCACAGGCGCAAGGCTAGTCACTGCGCAGGGGCCCCCTCGCTGATGAGGATAGAGTTGCCCCTCGTGTCCGACCAGCCCGAGCAGCCTCCCCGGCAGCCCACCGGTGCGCCCGGGGCCGTGGTGGTCGACGAGCCGGCCGCGACCCGCAACATGCGCGACGTGCAGGACACAGCCGTGCGCGAGCTGCTGCGGCTCTCACCGGTCATCGACGAGCTCGGCGCCCGGTTCACCGGGGCGGGTGAGCAGATCGCCCTGGTGGGTGGCCCGGTCCGCGACGCGATGCTCGGCCGGCTGCACAACGACCTCGACTTCACGACGTCGGCTCGTCCGGAGACGACCGAGCGGCTGCTGGCCGGCTGGGCGGACGCGACGTGGGACATGGGCCGGTCGTTCGGGACGATCGGCTGCCGGAAGGGGCCGTGGCAGATCGAGGTCACCACCTACCGCAGCGACGCCTACGCCCCGGACTCCCGCAAGCCGGCGGTGGCCTTCGGGGACACTCTCGACGGCGACCTCGGCCGTCGCGACTTCACCGTCAACGCGATGGCCGTGACCCTGCCGGACCGGAGGTTCGAGGACCCCTGCGGCGGGATCCTCGACCTCGCGCACGGCCTCCTGCGCACCCCGGGGACACCGGAGGACTCCTTCTCCGACGACCCCCTGCGGATGCTGCGGGCGGCGCGCTTCGCCGCCCAGCTCGGGTTCACCGTCGACCCGGGCGTCGTGCACGCGATGACGGACATGGCGCAGAGGATCTCGATCGTGTCCGCGGAGCGGATCCGCGACGAGCTGGTCAAGCTGGTGCTGGCGCCGGACCCCCGGCGCGGGCTCTCCCTGCTGGTGGAGACCGGGCTGGCCGACCGGGTGCTGCCCGAGCTGCCGGCGCTCGCCCTCGAGCGCGACGAGCACCACCGGCACAAGGACGTCTACGAGCACACCCTGACCGTGCTCGAGCAGAGCATCGACCTCGAGGTCCGGCTGCCCGGTGGCGGGCCGGACCTGGTGTCCCGACTCGCCGCGCTGATGCACGACGTCGGGAAGCCCCGGACGCGCCGGTTCGCCGACGACGGGACCGTCACCTTCCATCACCACGACGTGGTCGGCGCCAAGCTGACCCGCAGGCGTCTGAAGGCGCTGCGGTTCTCCAACGAGGTCATCGAGCGGGTGGCGCGGCTGGTGGAGCTGCACCTGCGGTTCCACGGCTACGGGTCGGGGGAGTGGACCGACTCGGCCGTCCGCCGCTACGTCCGCGATGCCGGCGACGACCTCGAGCGGCTGCACGTGCTCACCCGGGCCGACTGCACGACGCGCAACCGGCGCAAGGCGGACCGGCTGCGCCGGGCCTACGACGAGCTCGAGGAGCGGATCGCCCGGCTCGCCGAGCAGGAGCAGCTCGACTCGGTGAGGCCGGACCTGGACGGCAACCAGATCATGGAGCTGCTCGGCGTGGGCCCGGGACCCGAGGTCGGCGCGGCGTACCGGTATCTCCTGGAGGCCCGGATGGACCACGGCCCGATGAGCACCGACGAGGCGTCCGCCCGGCTCCTGGAGTGGTGGCGGGCCCGTTCCGGCTCCTGACCTGTGCCCCTAGGCTGCGGGGATGCAGAGTGAACTGTTCTCCCAGTCCAACCTCGAGGTCGAGGGCAAGCGGTTCGCCCTCCAGAACTCCCAGCTGCTCCGGGTCTCGCTCGGCGGGGACGTGCTCTCGGTCAAGGGCGCCATGGTGGCCTACCAGGGCTCGGTCCGCTTCGACCACGAGAAGGCCGGCGGCGTCGGCAAGCTGCTCAAGAAGATGGTGACCAGCGAGGACATGCCGCTGATGCGGGTCTCGGGCGAGGGCGAGGTGTTCTTCGCCCACGAGGCGGGCTACGTCTATCTCGTCGACCTCGCCGGTGACGGGCTCAGCGTGAACGGCCGCAACCTGCTGGCCTTCGAGGCGTCGCTGGAGTGGGACATCCACCGGGTGAAGGGGGTCGGGATGATGGCCGGCGGGCTGTTCAACACGACCGTCTCAGGCACCGGGACGGTCGCGCTCTGCACCGTCGGCCACCCGGTGGTGCTCGACTGCTCGCAGCAGGCGACGTACGTCGACGTGCAGGCCTGTGTCGCGTGGTCCTCGTCCCTGTCGCCCAACGTGGTGTCCTCGATGAACATGAGGTCGATGCTGCGTGGCGGCTCGGGAGAGGCGTTCCAGTACGCCTTCCAGGGCCCCGGCTTCGTCGTCGTCCAACCCTCGGAGTGGGCTCCCGTCACGACCCAGGGCCGCGGCGGCGGCGGAGGCCCGCTCGAGAACCTCCTCGGCGGCTGAGAGGCAGCAGCGGGGCCGCTCCCACCGCGCCTCCGGTTCTACCGGGTCAGCACGGGGGCGTGGGTGCGGGTCACCCGGGCGTACCACAGGGCGGTCAGGGCGTAGCCGAGCGCGATGCCGGCGAGTACGACGTAGGACTTGCCGTTCGCCGGGAGCACGACCGCGCCCGCCGCGGCCGCCGCGACGAAGGCGACGTTGAAGATCACGTCGTAGAGCGAGAACACCCGGCCCCGGTAGGCGTCCTCGACGTGGGTCTGCACCAGCGTGTCGACGACGATCTTGATGCCCTGGGAGGCCAGCCCGAGGAAGAAGGCGGCGACCAGCAGGGCGGGGCGCGTGTAGAGCGCGCCTGGGACCACCTGGGTGAGGGCGGCTCCCGCGAGCAGGCCGAGCACCCAGGTGCGCTGCGGGATCCGCTCGGTGAGGACCGGGGTGAGGAGTGCCGCGGCGACGAACCCGACGCCGCTGACCAGCACCGCCAGCGACAGCTCGTTGAATGCCGCGTCCACCTCGCCCGGCCCGTGGAAGTAGTTGCGGTAGAGCAGGATCAGCGACACCGACGAGACGCCGTAGAAGAACCGGTGCGCGCCGATGGCGGTCAGGCCGTAGGCAGCGGGCGGTCGCTGGCCGAGGTGTCGCAGCCCGGCGACCAGTCCCACGACGACGCTGGCGACCGCGTCCAGCATGGCAGGTGGCCGGTGCGCCAGGTCCGGCCCGAGCAGGTCCCGGGGGATCCGCAGGGCGAGCGCCCCGGCGACGGCGTACAGCACGGCGGCTGTGAGCAGCACGCCCACGTCGCGCTCGACCCCGAGCCGATCCCAGCCGGTCCGGGCTCCGGTGCCGACGCCGAGCCCGGTCAGGAAGGCGAGGGTGCCGGCGGTCGGGGTGAGGGCGTTCGCCGTGATCAGCTCGTCCTCGGGGACGACGTGCGGCAGGGCGGCGGACAGGGCCGCGAGCAGGAACCGGTTGACCGAGAGGCAGACCAGTGCCAGCCCGAACAGCACCGGTCCGCGGACCTCGGCATGCACGGCCACCGCGAGCAGCGCCACCAGACCCACCCGGACGAAGTTCGACCAGGCGAGCACCTGCCGCCGCGACCAGCGGTCCAAGAACACCCCGACGAACGGCCCCAGCACGCTGAACGGCAGCAGGACCACCGCCAGCGCGCCGGCGATCGCCCCGGGGCGGGCCGCCCGCTCGGGGGAGAAGACGACGTACGACGCCAACGCCACCTGGAACACGCCGTCGGTGAGCTGGCTGGACACCCGGACCGCGAACAGCCTCCTGAACCACCGCCCGCGCAGGAGGTCCCGGAGGTGGCGGAGGGCGGTCATGGTCCCGTCACACCTCCTGGCCTGTTTACCATGGGATGTCGGCTTTCTGGCGCTCCCCATGGGTCATGACCCATGGCATGCGCCAAACATCCTGCATCCCCTGGTAAACAGTCACCCCGCCGAACGCGCGGCCGCGAACCGGCCCGGCTCAGCGCTCGACGTCGCCGCGGATGAACGCCTCCACCTGGACGCGCCCCTGGTCGTCGGGCATCTGCACGGGAGGGGACTTCATGAGGTACGTCGACGCGGAGATGATCGGTCCGCCGATGCCCCTGTCGAGGGCGATCTTGGCGGCCCGGACCGCGTCGATGATGATGCCGGCGCTGTTCGGGGAGTCCCACACCTCCAGCTTGTACTCCATGTTCAGGGGCACGTCGCCGAACGCGCGACCCTCGAGCCGGACATAGGCCCACTTGCGGTCGTCGAGCCACTGCACGTAGTCGGAGGGCCCGATGTGCACGTTGCGGGCGCCGAGGTCGTGGTCGATGTTGGAGGTCACCGACTGGGTCTTGGAGATCTTCTTCGACTGCAGCCGGTCGCGCTCGAGCATGTTCTTGAAGTCCATGTTGCCGCCGACGTTGAGCTGGTAGGTGCGGTCCAGCACCACGCCGCGGTCCTCGAACAGCTTCGCCAGCACCCGGTGGGTGATCGTGGCGCCCACCTGGGACTTGATGTCGTCCCCGACGATCGGGACGCCCGCGTCCTCGAACTTCTTGGCCCACACCGGGTCGGAGGCGATGAACACCGGCAGCGCGTTGACGAACGCCACGCCCGCGTCGATCGCGCACTGGGCGTAGAACTTGTCGGCGTCCTCCGACCCCACGGGCAGGTAGGCGACCAGGACGTCGGCGCGGGTCTCCTTGAGCACCGAGACCACGTCGACCGGGTCGGCCTCGGACTCCTCGATGGTCTCGCGGTAGTACTTCCCGAGCCCGTCGTACGTCGGACCGCGCTGCACCGTGACGCCGAGCGGAGGTACGTCGGTGATCTTGATGGTGTTGTTCTCGGAGCTGTTGATCGCCTCGGAGAGGTCGAAGCCGACCTTCTTGGCGTCCACGTCGAACGCGGCGACGAACTCGACGTCACCGACGTGGTAGTCGCCGAACCTGACGTGCATGAGCCCGGGAACCGCCCCGTCGGGGTCGGCGCCGCGGTAGTACTCCACGCCTTGGACGAGAGAGCTGGCGCAGTTGCCGACTCCCACGATTGCTACTCGAACCGTTCCCATGGGCTATCTCCTCGGGGGCTGGGTGTGCGGGACTGGGTGAATGTCGAGCGGGTCCTCGTCGGGCCGTGGGTTCTCGTCGTCGCGTCGCTCCGCGTTGATCAGGTCCGAGAGCCACCGGACCTCGCGCTCGACGGACTCCACGCCATGACGCTGGAGCTCCATGGCGTAGCGGTCGACCTGACGCTGGGTGCGCTCGAGCTGGTGCTGCACCCGGTCCAGGCGCTCCTGCAGGCGGCTGCGCCGACCCTCGAGGATCCGCAGCCGGGCCTCGATGTTGGTGCGGCTGAAGAACGCGAACCGTACGTCGAAGGTGTCGTCCTCCCAGGCGGACGGCCCGACGTCGGCCATCAAGCCCTTGAACTGCTCCTCGCCGGCGGAGGTGAGCTCGTAGACGATCCGCTGCCGGCGACTGACCGCCCGCAGTTCGGGTGCCGTGACGTGCTCGGCGATCCAACCGGCCCGGAGCATCTTCTTCAGCGCCGGGTAGAGCGACCCGTAGGACAGCAGCCGGCTCCACCCGAGCACGCCGTTGACCTGCTTGCGCAGCTCGTAGCCATGCATCGGCGACTCGTGCAGGAGCCCGAGGACCGCCAGCTCGAGGGTCTCACCACGACGGGGCACGAAGCAGAAGCCTTCCGGGGAACCGAGTGCGCTCTATCGCACCAACCTATCGCAACGATATATCAGTTGTCGCCCCTTCGGGCTCAGGCGCGCCGGCCGAGGGGGTGTTCCGGCCGCATCGTCGGAGCCGGCACGTACCCTGTTCAGGCCCCTGTCCACGTCGCCCCTCACCCCCGGAGCCTTCCCCCGTGAGTCCCAACCCGTGAGTCCCAACCCGTGAGTCCCAA
>JAICWH010000177.1 GCA_025934895.1 Nocardioidaceae bacterium
CGGTCGAAGCGGCCCGGGCGCAGCAGCGCGGGGTCGAGGATGTCGGGCCGGTTGGTGGCCGCGATCAGGATGACCCCGCCGCGCACGTCGAAGCCGTCCATCTCCACGAGCAGCTGGTTGAGGGTCTGCTCACGCTCGTCGTGGCCGCCGCCCATGCCCGCCCCCCGGTGTCGGCCGACGGCGTCGATCTCGTCGATGAACACGATGGCAGGGGCGTTCTCCTTGGCCTGCTCGAACAGGTCGCGGACGCGGGAGGCGCCGACCCCGACGAACATCTCCACGAAGTCCGAACCCGAGATGGAGTAGAACGGCACCCCGGCCTCACCGGCCACCGCACGCGCCAGCAGGGTCTTGCCGGTGCCGGGCGGGCCGTAGAGCAGCACTCCCTTGGGGATCTTGGCGCCGACGGCCTGGAACTTGGCGGGCTCCTGGAGGAACTCCTTGATCTCGCCGAGCTCCTCGATCGCCTCCTGGACGCCGGCCACGTCCGCGAACGTGGTCTTGGGCATGTCCTTGCTGATCAGCTTGGCCTTGGACTTGGCGAACTGCATGACCTTGCCGCCGCCGCCCTGCACCTGGTTCATCAGGAACAGGAAGAGCGCGACGATGATGACGAACGGCAGCAGGGTCTGCAGGAGCGTCCCGAGCAGGCTGGGCTTGGCGACCTTGACGTTGTAGTCGGCGATGTTGCCCTTCGCGACACCCGCCTGGGCCTTGGCCACCAGCCCGCGCTGCTGGCCGAGCACCCAGGAGGCGGTGACCTTCTGGCCGTTGTCGAGCTCTGCCTGGATCACCTGGTCCCGGTCCACGAAGGTGACCGTCTTCACGGTGCCGTCGGAGATGTACGTGCTCATCGTCGAGGTGTTGATCTCTTTGTAGCCACCGTTGGGCGCGAGGAACTGGAGCGCGAGCAGCACGCCGACCACGGCTATGACGATCCACACCCACGGACCGCGGAAAATACGCTTAACGTCCATCACGCGGGGCGACTGCCCCGACCTCCTGCCAGCTCAGACCTGCGACAAATCGACGGTACACGCGGATTACAACGAAGGAGACCACCTTCTTCGTTCCCCCAGTGTCCCTCACGGGACGCCCGACCCGGGTCGGTGGTTCCGCTAGTCTTCGCTCTGTGCAGTCCAAGACAGGCCTGGGCGCGGGTGCGCGACGGGTTGCCCGGGAGGCCCGTCGCCGGCTCGACCTGGCGCGGCAGCCGAGCCCGCGACCCGCGCCGGTCGGCCCGGCCCGGAGGCCGAAGCCTCCGCGAACCGCGATCCTCGTCGTCAACGGGTTCGACCGCCGCGGGCGCTGGGGCGACTTCAACGCCGACGAGGCACGCGAGTACCCCTGGATCGACCTGTGTCTGCAGCAGATCGAGCGGCACTCGCGCGGCACCTCCTACGAGGTGCTGGTGTGGGACAACACCTGGCTGCCGGAGCACCGCGAGATGATCGAGCGGCACCCCAGGGTGCGCAGGTTCGAGCCGAGCGAGCCGGGGACCGACGTACGTCATGGTGCCTCCCTGGACCTGCTGGTGCGCAAGGTCCGGCCGCGGACCCAGTTCATCATCACCTTGGACACCGACTCGTTCCCGATCCGGGACGGCTGGATCGAGAACCTGACCGGCCGGCTGACCGACGACGCGCTGGTGGCCGGCGTGTGGCGCGACGAGATGCTGCCGCGCAAGCCGGCCTTCATCCACCCGTGCTGCCTGGCGATCCGCAAGCAGACGCTGCACGAGCTGGGTGCGAAGTTCCTGGTCGGCAGCGGCGCCGACGTCGCGCACAACGTGACGCTCGCGGTCGAGGAGGCGGGTGCCCGCGCCAGCAAGCTCCGTCGGAGCAACCAGTTCAACGCCCACTTCCTGATGGGGGCGGTCTACGGTGACCTCATCTACCACCAGGGCGCCGGCAGCAGGGCACCGACGTTCAGCGCCAGGACGGACTCCGACCACGACGAGGCGGTGCGGCTCGCGCTGCGGGACGCCGCCTTCAAAGACCTGGACGGCCTCGTCGACGCGCTCGCCGGCAACGTGGACCCCGCGACGGTGCCCGGGCTCACCAGCCCCGCGCTGCACTGAGGCGGCTCAGGAGTAGACGTGCGGGGCCAACGTGCCGACGCACCGCAGGTTGCGGTAGCGCTCCGCGTAGTCGAGTCCGTAGCCCACCACGAACTCGTTCGGGATGTCGTAGCCGACATAGCGCACCTCCACGGTCATCTGCAGCGCATCCGGCTTGCGGAGGAGCGTGCAGATCTCCACCGAGGCGGGGCCCCTCGAGGTCAGGTTCGAGACCAGCCAGGACAGGGTCAGCCCGGTGTCGATGATGTCCTCCACCACCAGCACGTGCCGGTTGGTGATATCGGTGTCGAGGTCCTTGAGGATCCGCACCACGCCCGAGGACTTGGTGCCCGAGCCGTAGGACGAGATCGCCATCCAGTCCATCTCGACGTGCCGCCCGAAGTGCCGGGCCAGGTCGGCCATCACCATCACGGCTCCTCGGAGCACGCCGACCAGGAGGATCTCCTTGCCCTGGTAGTCCTTCTCGATCTCCGCCGCCAGCTCCTCGAGCCGGGTCTGGATCTGCTCCTCGGTGAAGAGGATGCTGACCAGATCACCCTCGACGTCGGCTTCGTCCATGGGCGTCAGCCTCCCACAGCCGACCGGTGTCGGGGCACGTGGTCGGTCAGCCTGGTCGACCGGGCGACGTACGACGCAGGCACAGCTCGCCGGCGACGCGGACGGCCTGCACGTGGCCGGGAAGGTCGACGCCCTGCTGGCCGCGCCAGCCGGTGACCAGCGCGTCGACCGCCAGCACATGTGAGCGGAACAGCTCGGCGGCGGGCGAGCCGGCGTCCAGGAGAGCCCGGCGCAGCACCCGCCGGCGCACCGCGGTGGGCAGCTGCGCGAGTGCTGCGACGTCGAGCCCGCCGGCCGTGCCGAGCGTCGTGGCCGCGGCCCGGTCGGCGAGGTCGTCGAGGGTGTCCGCGTCCTCGCGCAGCTGCTCGGCCGTGCGGGCCAGCGAGGCGGCCACGCCGGGCCCGAGCTCGGCTTCCAGCACCGGCAGGACATGGTGCCGGACCCGGGACCGGGTGAACCGCGGGTCGTCATTGTGGGGGTCGAGCCAGAAGTCGATCTCCTCGGCGCGGCAGGCCGCCTCCGTCTGGGCGCGGGTGAGGTCCAGCAGGGGGCGCCGGTAGACCTCGAAGCCGCGGCGCATCCCCGCCAGCGACCGAGCCCCGGAGCCCCGGGCCAGTCCCAACAGCACCGTCTCCGCCTGGTCGTCCAGAGTGTGGCCCAGCAGCACCACCGACGCCTTCCAGCGGGCGGCCAGCTCGGCGAGCACGGCGTAGCGCGCGTCCCGCGCCGCCGCCTCGGGCCCCTGACCGCCGCCGCTCACCTGGACCCGCACCGAGGCCGTCTCGTCCACGCCGAGGCGTCGCATCGAGTCGAGCACGGCGGCCGCCTGGTCGTCGGATCCCGCTTGGAGGCCGTGGTCGACGGTCACCCCGACCACGTGCCACGGCCGGCGGCGGGCCTCGAACACGGTCGCCGCCAGCAGCGCCAGAGAGTCCGCGCCCCCGGAGCACGCGACCAGCACGGGTCCGTCGTGGGCCGCGAGCTCCCGCCGTACGGCGAGCCGGACCGCCGCCACGGCGGGGTCGAGGGACATGTCGGGGTGGGAGCCGGCGTCAGCCGTGCACGCGACGCACCCACGCGCCGGGGTCGCCGATCTCGGCCTTGGACGGCAGGTTGACCGGCTGCGCCCACACCGCGTTGAACCCCTCCATGCCGACCTTGTCGACGACGCCCCGGACGAAGGCGGCGCCGTCGCGGTACTGCGCCATCTTCGCGTCCAGCCCGAGCAGCCGGCGCAGCACCCGGTCCAGGGCACTGGCACCCTTGCGTCGCTGGTTGAACTTGGTGCGGATGTCCTCGACGCTCGGGATGACCCTCGGTCCGACCCCGTCCATGACGACGTCCGCGTGCCCCTCGAGCAGAGACATCACGCCGGTGAGCCGGTCCATCACCGCCTGCTGCTCGGGGGTGGAGAACACGTCGAGCAGGCTCACGCCGTCGTTGCCGCGGATCACCTCGCCGATCCGGCGGACGCCCTCGCCGAGCATCGCGGCCAGCTTGGACGGGTCCGGGTCGACGGCGCCGACGAGCTGCTCGATCTCCCCGCGGACGTGGTCGCGCATCCAGGGCACGGCCGTGAACTGGACCCGGTGGGTCTCCTCGTGCAGGCACACCCACAGTCGGAAGTCGCGAGGGTCGACGCGCAGCTCGTTCTCGACGTGCACGATGTTCGGGGCCACGAGCAGCAGGCGTCCGGTCGAGGGACCCGAACCCGCCTCCCGCCCCGGCCCGGTGTAGAACGGGTCGAACTGGCCCAGCACCTTCGAGGACATGAACCCGAGCAGCCCGCCCACCTCGAGTCCGGTGACCTTGGACCCGACGGCGTCGGTCATCCCACCCGGTGCCACTGCCCGCTTGGCTCGCAGCCTCTCCACCAGCGGGCTGATCACCTCCGCGAACCCGTCGGCGTTGGCCTGGATCCAGCCGGTGCGGTCCACCACCAGCACGGGAGCGGTGCGCTCGTGCGCCTCGAGTCCGGTGAACTCCCGCACCAGGCCGGTGGAGCGGGCCGACCCGGCGCGCAGCTCCGCGACGGCTGCGTCGGCGTCCGGGCGGCTGATGACCGGCCCTGGGCCGGCCACCCGCGAGGCGGTCGCGACCGCCAGGTCCCAGTCGATCATGGTGCGTGCAGGCATGAGGACGACCCTACGTGGTGGGCTGTCACCGGCGCGCACACGTGCAGCCACCCAAGGCGGCCGCCACCCGGTCCAGCTGGGATCGGGCGTCCAGGGTGTCGACCGGCTTCACGTGGTCCGCGACGGCCACGAAGCTCATCACGACTCCGTCCGTCGACGTCGCGATGCCGGCCAGCCCGTGCACCCCGCTCAGCGTCCCGGTCTTCGCCCGCACGGTGCCGAGCCCGCCGGGGTCGCCGGTCTGGAAGCGCCGCGCCAGGGACCCCGTGAATCCCGCGACCGGCAGGTTGGCCACGGCGCTGCGCAGGTCCGGGTGCCGGCTGCCGGCCGCCGCACGGATGACCGCGAGCATCGTCGAGGCCTCCAGCCGGTCCTGTCGCGACAGCCCGCTGCCGTCGTAGATGCGGGCGCCGCGGGTGCTGATCCCGAGCTGCCGGAGCACCGCACGCACGGCGCGGGCCCCCCCGACGAAGGAGGCGGGCTCTCCCCGTGCGAGTGCGACCTGGCGGTCCAGGACCTCCGCGCCCTCGTTGTCGCTCACCTCGAGCACGTGCTGCACGATCTCGGCGAGGGGAGCACTGCGTACGGCGGCGACGGCCCGCCCGCCTGCGGAGCGCGGCGGGGCGACGGCCCGGGTGGGGGTCCCGACGACGGTGAGGTGGTTCCTCTCCAACGCGTGCGCGAAGAGGTCCGCCGCGGCTGCAGCCGGTGCGGGTGAGCGCTGGGTGGGGTTGGTCGGCTCGCGTCCCTCATCGACCCAGAGCGCGGAGATGGGACTGACCACGTTGTCCGGGACGTAGGACGGCTCCCACCGCGGGTTGACGGCGGGTCCGGTGAACAGCGAGGCGTCGTAGCCGAGCCGGATCCGGTGCCTGCCTGCTCGTCGCAGTGCTGCGGCGGTGGCACGTGCCAGCGTCGTCAGGTCGGCGCGCGCCGGATAGGTCCCTGCCGGAGCGGGTGCGCGACCGAGGAGCGGGTCCCCTCCGCCAACCAGGACGACCCGCCTGGCGTGCCGCGTCGCCACCACGGACGTGGTGAAGCGGTGGGCCGGACCGAGGGCCGAGAGCGCGGCCACCGTGGTCAGCATCTTCATCGTCGAGGCCGGTGTCACCGGCCCGGTGCCGTGCCGGTAGACGATCTCGCCGTCGGAGAGCCGCGCCACCTCGACGACGACGTGGGGGCCGAGCTTCTTCGACCTGAGCAGCGGCCCGACGGCCCGCCGCACGGCTGCCCCGTCGACCGCGCGCTCGGGCGTGGCGGCCGCGACCGGCGCCGCCCGCGGTGGTGTCGGCAGCGTCAGCCCCGCGGGAGGGAGCACCAGCGCCGGGGCGGTGACCGGGGAGGGGTGAC
>JAICWH010000055.1 GCA_025934895.1 Nocardioidaceae bacterium
GGCGACGCAGACGTCGGGGTTCCGGAGCGCGCGAAGGCGTCGTGATGTCCGCTGACCCGGTCGGGCCGGCCGATGCCCTCGAACAGGGCCTCCGCCGTCTGCCGGGTCCGGCGGGTGCCTCCGAACAGCAGGGTCATCGGGCCGTCGTGCAGTGCGGCGATCGCCGTGCCGGCGCGGACGGCATGGGTCAACCCCTCCTCGGTCACCGGCACGTCCCCGCCGTGGGAGCCGACCTGACCGCGCCTGAGCAGGAGGTCGACCGGGTGGTCCGCCATCTCGATCACGGTCAGGTGGGCACCAGCAACCCGTCGGCCAGCACCTCGAGCAGGGGTCGGACGTCGCTCGGGCCGAGCCCACCCTGGTCGGCGACGGCCGCCACGCCGCCGACGAGCCGGCCCACGTGCAGGCTGTCGACGTCCGGGCGCAGCGCACGCTCGTCCCGCAGCCGGGCCAGCACCCGCTCGGTGGCCGCGGTCAGCACCTGGCACTTGTTGCTGATCGGGGAGGCGGGGTCGCCCAGCGCCGAGGTGATCTTGGCCGGACCCCCCTTGTGCAGGCTGATCAGGGCGACATAGGCGCTGAACCAGGCGAGCAGCAGCTCCCGGGGTGGGCCCTCGTGGGCGAGTGCCTTGGCGGTGGCCTCCTCGACCTGCTCCACCCAGCTCTGCATGATCGCGTCGACGAGGTTCTCCCGGGTCGCGAAGTGCCGGTAGAGCGTGCCCGGGCCGACGCCTGCCCGCTTGGCCACCTCGTCGAGCGAGGCGTCGTACCCCTGCTCGCGGAACACCTCGCGAGCCACCTCGACGATGCGGTCACGGTTGCGTTGCGCGTCGGCGCGCATGGTGCCGCCTCTCAGGACGTACGGCGGTCGGGCTTGTCAAACGGAGACACTCTCCGTATCGTGGTGAGGGAACCGGAGTTGCTCTCCAGATGAGTCTACGTCGGCCCGTCGGGCCAGAACAGGACCGCCCTCGATGTCCCACACCCTCTTCCCGGCTGCGCCCACCGCCGGCAGCAGTCCCGCTCCCACCCCTCCCACCGACCTCCCGCCGCACGCCGGCCGGGCGGCCGCCGGGATCGCGGTCGTCCTGGTGGCCCAGCTGATGCTGATCCTGGACGCGACCGTCGTGAACGTCGCGCTGCCGCACATCGACGATGCCCTCGACTTCGGCCCGGCCGGGCTCTCCTGGGTGCTCAACGCCTACACGCTCGCGTTCGGCGGTCTGCTGCTGCTGGGGGGCCGGCTCGGCGACGTCGTCGGTCGGCGTCGCACGTTCGAGATCGGCCTGGCCGTGTTCACGCTGGCCTCCTTCGCCGGCGGGCTGGCCCAGAGCCCCGGGTGGCTCGTCGCCGCGCGTGCAGCCCAGGGTCTCGGCGCCGCTCTCGCCTCACCCGGCGTGCTCGCCCTGCTCACCACCAGCGCCCCGGACGAGCCGGCCCGCAACCGCGCGCTGGCGCTGTTCGGCGCGGTCACGTCCGGGGGCATGTCCCTCGGACTGCTGCTCGGCGGTGCCGTGACCGACCTCGGGTCGTGGCGCTGGACGCTGTTCATCAACATCCCGATCGGCCTCGCGGTCCTCGCGCTGACCCGGCGGGTGCTCGACGAGACCCCGCTGCGCCCGGGCCGCTTCGACGTCGTCGGCGCGCTCAGCGCCACCCTGGGCGCCGTGGCCGTGGTGTGGGCGCTGATCGGCGCCCCCGAGCAGGGATGGGGTTCGCCCCGGACCGTCGGCGGCCTGGTGCTCGGCGCGCTGCTCCTCGTGGTGCTGGCCATCACCGAGACCCGGGTCCCGCACCCGATGATCCAACCGGCGCTGCTGCACAGCCGCCGTCGCCTCAGCGCCCTCGCCGTCATCGCCCTCGTCGTGGGGGGCCAGCTGTCGATGTTCTTCCTGGCCGTGCAGTACCTCGAGAACCAGCTCGGCTTCGGCCCGCTCACCACCGGCCTGGCCTTCCTCCCGCTGACGCTCGCGATCTTCGCGATGTCCCGCGTCACGCCCCGGATGCTCGCCTTCGCGGGGCGGACCCCGATGCTCCTGGTCGGCACCATCGGTCTCGCGGCAAGCTTCGCCTGGCTGAGCCAGGTCTCCGCGGCCGACACGTACCTGAGCGGCGCCTTCGGTCCGATGCTGCTGAACGGACTCTCGGCCGGTCTGGTGTTCATGCCCGCCACCTCTGCGGTCCTGACCGGCGTCGCCCCCGAGCACGCCGGCTCCGCCTCGGGCCTGCTGCAGACCTTCCAGCAGCTCGGTGGCGCCGTCGGCCTGGCGGTCATCGTGTCGGTCTACGCCGCGGGTGCGGTGCCCGGCCAGTTCCTGCCGGGCGCCGAGCACGCCTTCCTCACCTCCTCGATCTTCGCCCTGACCGCTCTGACGGTCTCCGTCCTCGCGGTCGTGCGGGTCGCGCGCCTGCCTCGCTGAGCCGGCTCCGGCGACGCACGCGGGTGTCGGCCCGGCCCGCGACGGGGCCCACCTTCTCGGCAGGTCCTCAGCACCCTGTGGGCCCGCTCTTCGCCGGCCATGACTGAATAGACGCGTGGGATCTGCACGCCGCCCGGTGTCGGCACGTCTGGAGAGCCAGGGAGCGGTCCTCGCGGCCGTCTACGCGGTCGCGACGGTCGCCGCGCTCGGGCTCTGGCTGCTCAAGCGGTGGGACTCCCACCGCACGACCTGGGTGGAGACCCTGTTCGGGGTGCTGAACGTCCCGGTCAGCCAGTCGCTGGTCTCGGTGATCCTGCTCGCGATCACCACGGTGGCCTTGCTGCGCCGCAAGCGGGCCGGGTTGGTGGTGGTCGCGGCCGCGCAGGTGCTCGGCACCGGCTACGCGGCCGCCGCGGTGCTGCTGGGCGACCACGTTCCGGGCAGCCACATGCTCTCGCACCCCGCCTTCTCCCGGGCCCTCGACGACGTCTCGGTGGTGGTGGGGCTGGTCCTGCTGGGGTGGCTGTGGCGGCTGCGCCGGGCGTTCGCTGCCCGGCTGCGGCCCGGCTCCTGGACGCAGGCTGCGATCGTGCTCGCCGGCGGCCTGGCGACGTCGGTGGCGGCCACCTGGCTGCTGCTGATGCTCGTGACTCCGACCGAGGAGACGGTGCGGTGGCAGCTGGTGGGCGCAGCGCTCGGGCGCAGCCTCGGCGACGTCGACCTGATCGACGGCCGCAGCCTGGCGCAGGTGCCTCCATGGCTGCCGGAGGTGACCTCGCTGCTGGTGAGCCTCACCCTCCTCAGCGCTGTGTGGGTGTTCCTGCGCTCGGCGCGCAACGAGGACGCCTGGACGGCCGTGCGGGAGCTGACCATCCGTCGGCTGCTTGCGACGTACGACGGCGCGGACTCGCTCGGCTACTTCGCGACCCGGCGGGACAAGTCGTCGGTGGTGTCGCGGCACGGCGACGCGGTGCTGACCTACCGGGTCATCCACGGCGTCTCGCTGGCCTCCGGCGACCCGGTGGGCGACCCCCGTCACTGGGACGAGGTGATCGCGGACTGGAAGGCGCAGGCCCGGCGCTTCGGCTGGATCCCGGCAGTGCTGTCCGCGAGCGAGGAGGGCGCCAAGTCCTACGCGGCCGCCGGCCTGCGCCCGGTGCGGATGGGCGACGAAGCCGTGCTGGACCCCGACCGGTTCTCCCTGGACCAGCCGGCGATGACGCCGGTGCGGCACGCCGTGAAGCGGGCTCGGCGCGCAGGCATCAGCGTCGCTTTCCACCGGCAGGGGGCCATCGCGAAGGCCGAGCTCGCCGAGATAACCGAGGCCGCGGAGCGCTGGCGCGGTGACGAGCCGGACCGCGGGTTCTCGATGGCCCTCAACCGGCCCGGCGACTCCGCCGACGCGGATGCGCTGCACGCGGTCGCCCGGGACGCCGACGGGGCTCTCCAGGCAGTCCTGTCGTTCGTGCCCTGGGGCCGGGCGGGCGTCTCGCTCGACGTGATGCGCCGCCGGCCGGACGCCCCCAACGGTGTGGTGGAGCTGGTGGTGACCGAGCTGCTGCGGCAGGGTCCCGAGCTGGGCGTCCGGCGGGTCTCGCTGAACTTCTGCATGTTCCGGTCCGTCTACGCCGAGGCCGCCCGGCTGGGGGCGGGCCCTCTGACCCGCCTGAACTACAGCGTCCTCGGCCGGCTCGACCGGTTCTGGCAGCTCGAGCGGCTCTACCGCTCCAACCAGAAGTACCAGCCCGAGTGGCGACCTCGCTATCTGTGCTGCGAGTCGCGGGTCGCGCTGCCGCTGGCGGCGCTCGCCGCCGGCACCGCCGAGGGGTTCCTGCCCAGGGGCTGGTGGGACGGCAGGGAGCACTCCCATGAGCTCACCGCCGACGAGCTCGAGCGGGTGCGGGCCTTGTCGGTGGAGGCCGTCCGCTCTCCGGGTCCACGGCTCGGTGACCAGGAACGCGCCCGGCTCGACGCCGCGGTGCGCATGCGAGAGCTGGGGATCGACCCGTGGCCGGTGGCCGGGTCCCACGGTTCCTGCTGCCCAGCCAACGCGGCCGGCGCGCGCCTCCAGGAGCCGGGGGCGCTCATGTCGGTGGTCGCCAGGGTGGCCACGGTGCGCGACCACGGCGGCGTCGTCTTCGCGGTGCTGGCCGACGGGCCGCGCCGGCTGCAGGCAGTCCTGGAGTCCCGGACCGACGACGCGCAGGCGCGTCGGTTCGCCCGGCTGGTCGACTCCGGTGACCTGGTCCGCATCGAGGGCGTGGCCGGCGCCTCCCGCTCCGGTGAGCCGTCGCTGCTCGTCGAGCGCTGGACGATGCTCGCCAAGGCGCTGCGTCCGCTCCGGTTCGACAGGGCTCCGACCGACTCGGCCTCGCGCCGTGAGCGGGTCACCGACCTCATCGTCCGGCCCGGCCAGGCGGACCTGCTGCGGCAGCGCGCGGCAGTCGTCCGGGGCCTGCGCGCCACCCTCGAGCAGGAGGGCTACCTCGAGGTCGAGACCCCGATGCTCAACGCGGTGCACGGCGGCGCCACGGCCCGGCCGTTCCGGACCTGGAGCAACGCCTACGGGATGGACCTCGCTCTGCGGATCGCCCCGGAGCTGCACCTCAAGCGGCTGGTCGTCGCTGGTCTCGGCCCGCTGTTCGAGATCGGCCGCAACTTCCGCAACGAGGGCGCGGACGCCAGCCACAACCCGGAGTTCACGTCGCTGGAGGCCTACCGGCCCTTCGCCGACTACACCGACATGCGCCGCCTGGCCGAGCGGCTGCTGCGGGCCGCGATGGTGGCGGTGCACGGTTCGGAGGTGCTGCCCGAGGGCGGGTCGGGCCGGTTGGTGCCGGCGGCCGCGCCGTTCCGGGTGGTGCGGTTCCTGGACGCGGTGTCGCAGGCGGTGGGCACTCACGTGGACATCGACATGGACTTCGACCTCGCCCTGGCGGTCGCCCGCGAGCACGGCGTCCAGCCGCGCGGCGACATGGGCGTGGGTGCGCTGCTCGAGCAGCTGTACGGCGACCTCGTGGAGCCCTCGACCGTGGAGCCCACCTTCTATGTCGACTTCCCGGTCGAGACCTCACCGCTGACCCGGCCGCACCGCTCGGTCCCCGGCCTGGCCGAGCGGTGGGACCTGGTCGTGGCGGGACGGGAGGTCGCGACGGCGTACTCGGAGCTGACGGACCCTGTCGACCAGCGACAGCGCCTGGTGGCCCAGTCGCACAAGGCCGCAGCCGGTGACCTCGAGGCGATGGAGGTCGACGAGGCCTTCCTCGCAGACCTCGAGCTCGGCATGCCTCCGACCGGTGGCCTGGGGATGGGCGTGGACCGGCTCGTGATGGCCGTGACCGGGGTGCCGATCCGGTCGGTGCTGGCCTTCCCGTTCGTTCGGCCGCAGGGGCGTTCACCGGGGCCACGGTGAGGCGCCGCCGTCACCCGCCGAAGACCGCCCGGGGCGTGGCTGCCACCAGCCGGTCCACGATCAGGTCGACGCCCTTCGCGTTGGGGTGGTCGCCATCGGCGGCCAGCAGGTCGCTCGGGTCGTCGTCGGTGCCGAGCATCGGGCCGTAGAGGTCGACGCAGGTGTCGTGGAAGTCTCTGCTCGCCCGGCAGATGGTGGAGTTGGCGAGCCGGCTGACGGTGCGGGCCCAGTCGATGATCTCCTGACCCTGGCTCTGCCGCGTCTGTTCGCCGTCGCGGAACACGTTCCAGTAGTCGAGCACCAGCACGGCCCCGGTGCTCGACCTCCGTGCCGCCGCGACACTCCCCAGCACGCTGTGCAGCCGCTCGCCCATGGCGGTGACCGCCGGCGCGTAGCAGGACTCCGAGCAGCCGGAGCGCTGCCAGCGCCGGAGCTGCGGGATCAGGTCGTTGGCGCCGATGATGACCACGACCACCCGGGCCCGGGCGACCTGGCTCAGCACCGAGCTGCTCTGCAGGTCCGAGCGCAGCGTGCTCGTGGTGGCCCCAGGGACCCCCAGGTTCACCGGCACGATGCGGGTGGAGGGCGAGGCCGCGTGCTCCTGCTCGGCGTAGAGGGACATGATGCCCGAGCAGCCGCAGTTGGTGCCGCCCATCACCGAGTCGCCGAGCCCGACGACGGTTGGGCTGCCGGGATCGTGGGGGGAGGAGGCCGGTGACGGGTCCGACCCCGCCGTCGGGGTCGCGCAGGCCGAGACCAGCAGCAGTCCCGCCGCGGCCCACGCGGCCAGGACGGCGCGCCTCAACGGAGCACGCCTCCCCGCGCGAGCCACTGCAGGCCCTTGCCGACGAAGGGCTGGTAGACCCCGAAGTTGTGGCCACCGCTCGGCAGCACCACCCGGCTGTCGTTGGGGTTGAAGCGGGTCGCCGCGATCATCTTCGCCGACGACCTCAAGGACTCGAGGTCCTGTCGACTGGTGACCACCAGGAGCCGGGCAGTGAGCCCGGAGCTCCGGTGGGCGTACAGCCACTGCGGCGAGTTGTGCCGCTTCACCCAGGGGAGGCCGCCGAAGAGGTTCGGCCAGGTCTGCCGGGTGGTCGGCTGGTAGTAGCCACCCAGGCCGACGGCTGCCGCGAACCTCTTCGGCTGCGCATAGACAAGCTTTGCGGCGCAGAACGCCCCGGTGCTCCAGCCCATGAGCGACCAGTGTATGCCCGGCGGGTCGACCCGGAGGTGCGTGGTGACGGCGTGGGGGACGTCGGAGGCCAGCCAGGTCAGCGCCTGGGGGCCGTGTGGCACGTTCGTGCACTCGGTGTCGAAGGGCGGCCGGATCATCAGCGGCGGGACGACCAGGACGAACGGCGGGACGTGGCGCGCCGCGATCTCGGCCTCCGCCGTCGCGCCGAGCGCGAAGCCTCGGAAGACGCCGGCGGGTTGCTCGGGCTGGCCCGGGAGGAACTCCACGACCGGGAACCTGTGATGACGGTACGCCGGCTCGCCGTACTGCGGTGGCAGCCAGACGAGGACCTCCGAGCGTGTGTGCGAGCCCTTCCCGGTGACCGGGAGCACTTCCAGGCGGCCATGACCGATGCCCAGCGACCCGTCGCCCGCGATGCCGGTGGCCGGGTTGGTCTGCTGGCCCAACAGGTCGCCCCAGCCGCTGTAGAAGTCGAACTTCCGGTTGACCACCAGGAAGACCGCGGAGACGGCTCCGAGCTGGGCGACGAGTGCCAGTGCCAGCACGGCGATCGCGGGCCCGACGCGCACCCGTCGGATGCCCGGCACCCGTCGTCCGGCCAGCCACACCAGGCAGCACGGGGCGACCACAGCAGCGGCGATGGCCAGGAAGAGCAGGACGTTCGAGGTCAGGCCGAGCACGGTGGCGACGATACGACGTGGTTGGCCTTCGGGCCCCGCACCTCAGCACAAGCACAGCGTTCACGGCGTATTTCAAGGATCCGCGCCGCGGGTCGACGCCACACGCGCCGGGTCGGCACCGAGCTCGACGCGCTGCTCCCACCCGCCTGCTGCAGAGGCTGGGCGTGCGGGACCGGGCCCAGGCGATCGTGCTGGCCTACCGGAGCGGGCGGTTCGAGGAGGTCGGCGACACCGTCACGCAGCACCGCCCGGGCGCCGGCGCCAGCTGAGCCGTGAGCGACGTGATCCGCAGGCCGTCGAGGATGCCGCTGATCAACGAGAGGTTCATCCCGCAGACCAGCTCCGTGTGCTCGGTCGCCAACCGGTCGAACGGGCAGTTCGACAGGGCGGCCGCGCCCCCCGTGACGTGCGGCTCGAAGCCGTGAGTGGCCAGCACCGCGGTGACCCGGGCCAGAGGGTCGGCCGGGGCACCCTGGACCGGAGAACCGTCGGCCGGTAACCCGCTGCCGGCGGCACCGGTGGTCTCCCCCGCCGCGTCACGCGCCAGGCGGCCTCCCTCCGCACGCGAGACCAGGTCGAGCGCGTCCCGGACCGCCAGCCCGTCGTCGGCGGCGCGCTCGACCGCCGCGGCCAACAGCCGGCCGGCGAGGTCATAGCGGCGGGGCGGCAGGGAGACCGAGATGGGCCGTGACGAGCGACGGTACAGCTTGGAGGGACGCCCGGCGCCGGGGCCGGTGCGACCGCTGAGCCGGCGGTGCTCGACCTCCAACAGGCCCGCGTCGACCAGCTTCTCGAGGTGGAACCTGACCGAGTGCACCGGCAAGCTGACCGCGTCGGCGGCCTGCTCGCGGCTGACCGGCGTCGGCTGGCTCGCGACGTACTCGTAGAGCGACCGGCGGGTCGGCTCGCTCAGCGCCCCGAGCGGGGTGAGCTCCTCGCTGAGGTGGGCCACCACCCATCACCTTCTAGAAGAGATGACCATTGACGAAAGGCTTTCGGAGTTCTAACGTCAACAACATACACCTTTAGAGCCGAAGGGGGCCCGGATGACCCGGCTTCACTCCACCGGTGGCGACGCCGCGACGATCCAGCTGTCGCGGCCGCGGGTCGTCACCGAAGCGCCGACCATCGACCTCGAGGGCGCGGAGGACGCCGCAGCCGCACTGCTGGTCGCGCTCGGACAGCCACTGGGCACCCCGCACCTGACGGAGACTCCGCGCCGGATGGCGGCCGCGTACGCCGAGCTGCTGACTGCGGAGCCGTTCGACTTCACGACCTTCCCCAACAGCGAGGGCTACGACGAGCTCGTCCTAGTCCAGGACATCCCGGTGACGTCGCTGTGCGAGCACCACATGCTGCCGTTCACCGGCGTCGCACACGTCGGCTACCTCCCCGGCGAACGGATCCTCGGGTTGTCGAAGCTCGCCCGCCTCGTGAGGTTCTTCGGGTCCCGCGCCCAGACCCAGGAACGGCTCACCAAGCAGGTCGCCGACCACCTGCAGGCCCAGCTGAGCCCTCGTGGCGTCGGCGTCGTCCTGGACACCGAGCACACCTGCATGAGCCTGCGCGGGGTGCGGGCGCCCGGCACCCGCACCGTCACCTCGGCCCTCCTCGGCGTGCTGCGCACCGACCCGTCTTCGCGAGCGGAGTTCCTGTCGTTGGCGCGCCGGAACGGAGCGGGGTCATGAGCGCCGCCGACGAGGGACCCCGGGGCCCGGTCGTGATCGTCGGCGGCGGGCTGGCGGCGGCGACCGCGGCCGGCACCCTGCGAGAGGAGGGCTTCGCCGGCCCGCTGGTGCTCCTCAGCGCGGAGCAGCACCTGCCTTACGAGCGACCTCCTCTCTCCAAGAGCTACCTGGCCGGCGACAGCGCCTTCGAGGACGCGTTCGTGCACCCGAAGGAGTTCTACGACAGCCACGACGTCACCCTGCGTCTCGGTGCACCCGCCACCGGGATCGACCTCGACGCGCATGCCGTCACGGTCGGGGACGACCGGATCGGCTACGCCCGGCTGCTGCTGGCCACCGGGTCGTCCGCACGGCGGCTGCCGCTCGCGGACGACAGCGGCGCAGGAGTCGCCTACCTGCGCACCGTCGAGGACTCCGACCGCATCAAGGCCGCGCTGCGACCCGGACGCCGGGTCGTGATCCTCGGCGGCGGCTGGATCGGCCTCGAGGTGGCGGCGACCGCCCGGACCGCCGGCTGCGAGGTCGTGGTGGTCGAGCCGCTCGCGCAGCCGCTGCTGCGGGTCCTCGGGCCGACCCTCGGAGGGACCTTCGCCGCCCTGCATCGCCACCACGGGGTGGACGTGCGCACGACGACCAACGTCACCGCGATCGAGCGGCGCCCTGACGACGACGCTGGGACAGGCGCGGGTCCCGACCACGACACCCCTGCCGCGGTCCACCTCGACGACGGCACTACGCTCGTCGCCGACCTGCTGCTGGTCGGCATCGGCGCGTCCCCGAACGTGGAGCTGGCGAGGAACGCCGGGTTGACGGTGGAGGACGGAGTGCTGGCCGACGCGCGCCTGCGGACCTCGCACCCCGACGTCTTCGTCGCGGGCGACCTCGCCAACGCCCTGCATCCCAAGCTGGGCCGGCGCCTACGCGTCGAGCACTGGGACAACGCGAAGGGCCAGGGCGCGACCGCGGCCCGCAACATGCTCGGGCACCAGGAGGACTACGACCGGCTTCCGTACTTCTTCACCGACCAGTACGACCTCGGCATGGAGTACGTCGGACACGTCGGCGCCGGAGGCTACGACGAGCTGGTCGTGCGCGGCGACCCGGAGGAAGGGGTGTTCACCGCCTTCTGGGTGGCCGGAGGGCGGGTGCTCGCGGCGATGCACGCCAACGACTGGGACGCCGCCGACCCCATCCGCGCCATCGTCGAAGCCGGCGCCAGCGGTCAGGTCGACGACGGGGGTGTCGACCTGGCCGCGTTGCGCGACTCGCGGATACCGCTGGACCAGCTGGTCACCTGACCCTCGTAGCCGTCCTCGCGGTCCGGGCTGTCGAGGCGGACGAAAGCGCTGGTCTCCCCTCAGGTCATCGGCGCACGGAGTCGAAGACCTCGAGCAGCCGGTCCACCTGTGCGTCGAAGGTGTGCCGGTGCCGGGCCCGCAGGGCCGAGCCACTCGGCGGAGGGCAGGTCACCGTCGAGGACGCCGACCCGGTCCGGGTCGAGACGGCCGGCCAGCGCGTCGAGGAGCCACTCCCGCTCCTCCTCGGTGGCCACCAGGGTGGCGTCCGCGGTGACCAGGAGCTCAGCGAGCATCGGCCACTCGCCCCGGACCCTGCTGCGGTGCGGGGACTCCTTGAAGTGCCAGACGAGGGGCAGCCGCGGGAACGCGCGCCGGACCGCGAGCGCGAGGGGCACCGCCGGCCAGTTCAGCTGGGCCCACACGACGTCCGGCCGCAGCGACCGTACGGCGGACCGCCAGTCGTCGCCGGGAAGGTCGTGGACGTGCCCGAACGGCAGCGGCCCGACGGTCGAGTCGCCGAGGCCGTGCCGGGTCCACAGGCCGTGCAGCCGGTGGCTTCGGTCGACCAGGGCCAGGACCCGCTCGGGGTTGAAGGCCAGCTCGCCGACGATGAGGACGTCCAGGGCGCCTGTCGAGGTGCTGTCCTCGCGTGTCCGGAGGCCCGCGTACCTGGTGACCTCGTCGGTCAGGCCACTGTCGGAGGACAGCAGCCGCAACGGGCCGACGACGTGGTAGCGGCTGCGGAAGACGTTGAGCCCTCCGTCGTACGCCTCCCGGATCGCCTTGTGCCGGTGCCCGGGATGGTCCGCTCGCAGGTCACCAGGCCCGTGCCGGCGCCGTCACCGAGCCGGTCCCACATCAGCCGGCCGAGGTCGTCGCTCTCCAGCTCGGAGCGCTCGGTCCACCGCTGGTCCGTGCGCCGGTGGGTCACCTGGACCAGCTGCAGCGGATGTCCCGGTGGCGCTGCCCGGGACGTCTCCCCGTCGTGGTGCCTGACCCCGCACCACACCAGGTCCAGTTCGGGTCGTGCATCGAGGGCGGCGAGCACCGGCGCGAGGTGGGTCGGGTCCCAGACGTCACTCGACCCGTCGTCGAGCAGCACGGCCTCCCAGCTCTGCAGGTCCTGGTCGCGAAGGCTGGCGAGCGCCCGGCCCATGAACGCCGCCTGGTCGTGCACCGGGACCAGCACGCGGACGGCCGTCACGGTCGCGCCGGCTCCTCGGCCCGCAGCACGTCCCCGTACACCGACGCGACCCGCCGGGCCAGGTCCGGCCAGGAGTAGCCGGTGGCCCGCCGTCGGGCGGCACGGCACATCCGCTCCCGGCGCCCCGGGTCGGCGACGAGCTCGTCGAGGGCGGCGGCGAGGGCGGTCACGTCCCGGGGCCGGACCAGCAGGCCCGTCTCCCCGTCCTGCACGACGGCCGGGATCCCGCCGACCCGACTGGCCACGACGGGCAGGCCGGAGGCCATCGCCTCCACGAGCACCGAGCCCATCTCCTCGTAGACCGACGGCAGCGCCAGCACGTCCAGCGAGGCGAGCACCTGCGGGATGTCGGCGTGCGGCAGGAACCCTCTCATGGTGATCCGCTCGCGGGCCGGTGACCGCTGCACTGCTGCGCGCACCTCGGCCCGCAGCGGACCGTCGCCGACCACGACGAGGACTGCGACCTCGCGCATCCGGCCGAAGGCCTCGACGAGGAGGTCGGGCCGCTTGGACTCGGCCAGCCGACCGACGTACCCGATCCTGGGCCGGCCCAGGTCGGGGAACGCGTCGTGATGGGGACCGGTGAACAGGGCGGGTTCGAAGCCGGACGGCAGCACGTGCACCCGCCCGGGGGACAGTCCGTCCTTCTCGAGAAGCTCGGCCGTGCGGGGAACGAGCACCAGGACGGCGTCGGCACGCCGCAGGGCGAGCCGCTCGACCGCGCCTCCGACGACGCGCAGCAGCCAGGACCTCGGGGACCGGCCGGTCACCGTGTGCCGGACGCTGCAGTGCAGCGTGACGACCAGCGGGCAGCGGTGGACCGCGTGGGCGACCAGCGCGAGGACCAGCGTCGCGACGTCCTCGCCCTGGTGGGCGTGCACCAGGTCGACCGGTCGCCTGGCGCCGATCACGTAGGGCAGGGCGGCGAGCCCCCACAGCTGCCGCAGGCGGGAGGTCCGGACCCCCACCCGACGGACCGTGCCGCGCCGGCCGAGCGCGCCGGTCCCGCACCCGGCACCCAGCCGGGCGGTCAGCACGGTCTGCGTGACGCCCTGCGCATCGAGGCAGCGGGACAGGGCGGCGGTGTGGTTCTGCATCCCTCCGATCGGGTCGAAGCGTGCGGCGCGCTCGTCGATGGACGCCGCCTCCGGCTCGAAGACGCTGCACAGTCTCAGGACGTGCAGCCCACCGGGCTCCTCCGCTGGTACGGGCATCGTCGCTCCTGTCCTGGCGCCGCCGGCGGCGGCCGAGCCGGAGCGAATCAAATGTGGGCGACAGGGTAGTCCCGCCCGTGCCTCGTCGCGATGTGCCCTCCCTCGACCGTTTCCTGGACGACCCGCCTCTGCTCGACCGGGCTGTGTACCGGGTGGCCCTGGTCCGGCTCCGCGTCGGCCTGGGTGACCTGCTCTGCTCCGCGCCGGCGCTCCGGGCGCTGCGCCGCCACCGTCCCGATCTCGAGGTCACCCTGGTGACCTGGCCGGAGATGGCGCCGGTGATCGAACGGCTCGGAGACGTCGACAACCTGCTGCCGTTCCCCGGAACGGCCGGCATCCCCGATCGGCCGCCTCAGCCCGAGCGGTGGGCTGCTTTCGTGGCGCGGGCCCGCGGGCACCGTCTCGACCTGGCCCTGCAGTGCTACGGCGACAACCCGGCCGCGAACACGGTGGCAGCGAGCCTGGGTGCCCGGCTGGTCGGGGGCTTCAGCCCGACCGGTTGGTCCCCGCCGGCAGGGACCGAGCACCTGCACCTGCCCTATCCGGTCACCGTGCACGAGGTGCGCCGGCACCTCCTGCTGCTCGAGCGGCTCGGACTGCCGGTGACGCCCGACGACGAGCGGCTGGTCTTTCCGGTCACCTCTGCGGAGGAGGAGACGCATGCCCGGGTCCTCGGCTCGCTCGGCCTGGAGTCGCGGGGGTACGCAGTGCTGCACCCGGGCGCCTCCTCGCCGAGCCGTCGTTGGCCGGTCGCGAGGCGTCGGTGGTCTGCGCCGAGCAGGTCGCGGACCGGTTCCGGCCCCTGGTCCCGGTGGGCCGGCTGGCCGTCGTACCCCTGGCGCGGCACGCGGCGTCGGCACCGGCGACCGAGGCGGCGCTGCAGTCGCCGGACGTCGTACACGTCAACCTGGTCGACCCGGCCTCGAACGCCGCGAGCATCGCCGCCGGCCTGGCGACAGCGCCCACGACGGCGACGCTGCACCTGGCCGGCGACACCGGGGACATCGGCCTGCGCGCCCGACTCGCCGGGCTGTACGGCGAGCTGTCCGTCCTGGTGACCATCGTCGAGGTGGCGGCGTGCAGGATGTCCCCCGGACCCGCGGGGTCACGGACGCCGTCGCCGCGGACCGTGACCACCTCGCCCACCAGCACCCGGGCCACTCCGCTGATCGTCCTCGGTCATCTGCGGGCCCGTGCCCGTTGACCGGTGCGCCAAACCGAGCGCCACCGAGCTGGGCGAGGATGGCCGGATGGCACTCTCGGTCTGCCTTCTGCCGGACGAGACCGGCGAGCGCGCCGTGCGCCGACTGTGGCACCGTCTGGAGGACGCGGGGGTGCCGACGCTGCTGAGCCACACCCATGGCCGCCACGTTCCGCACCTGACCCTCGCGTCACTGAGCTCCTACGACCCGGACGCGTTGCGACCTGCGCTCGCGGCCCTGGCCGTCCCAGGTGACCTCGACACCCGGGTCGACGCTCTGGGCATGTTCCGCCGGAGCCGGGTGTGGCTGGCGCCTGCGGTGACGAGCGCGTTGCTGGAGCGCCAGAGGTCCGTCGTCGGGGCGGCCCTGCGCTCGGGCGCCGCCATCCACCCGCACTACCGGCCGGGGGAGTGGCTTCCACACCTGACCCTGGCTCCACGGCTCACCCTCGCGCAGCTGCCGCTCGTCGCTGCGAAGGTCAACGAGGTCCTGCCGTTGACCGTGGTGTGGACACGGACGGCAGTGGTGCACACCCGGACGGGCGAGGTGGAGCTGCTCGGCTGAGGACGTGCCCGTCAGCCGCATCCCGGCTGGGCCGGGCAGCTCCCTTACGGTGTCTGGACCGATCCGGTGTTCATCCCGGCATCCCCGGTCGGGCTCAGCCGTCGCGGAGGATGTTCGTCAGGTCCGAGTGCTGCAGCTGTGTTCACAGCAGCGCGACGTTGATGTAATGGAGCATTAACTCCACCGCGTGAGGATCCTGGTGTGAACACGTCAACGACTGCGTCGGCCCAGGCAGCCTATGACCGGGACGCGTGCTCCTACGACGGCCGGACCGCGTCGTACCAGAAGTACCGACGGGAGACCGTCGGCCGCCTCCCGGTGCAGCGTGGAGACGTCGTGCTCGACGTGGGATGTGGCACCGGCCTGTGTCTCGGGATGCTCCGGGACAAGATCGGGTCGTCGGGACAGGTCGTCGGCATCGACGAGTCACCCCAGATGATCGAGCTGGCCGCCGAGCGAGCCGCCGACCACGACTGGGACAACGTCACGCTGGTGGAGTCAGCCGTCCAGGACGCCGAGATCCCGGTGACCGCCGACGCTGCGGTGTTCTGCGCAACCCACGACATCCTCCAGTCGCGGCCGGCGCTGGAGAACGTCTTCGGTCATCTGCAGCCCGGGGCCTGGATCGTCGCCAGTGGCGGCAAGTGGGCACCGGCGTGGAAGGTCGCGCTCAACTTCTACCTGTTGTCGGTCCACCAGCCGTTCGTCAGGTCGTTCGAGGGTTTCGACCGGCCATGGCGGCTCCTCGACGAGTTCGTCGAGGACCTGACGGTCGATGACGTCGCCTTCGGGGGTGGCTACCTCGCCCTCGGCCACGTCCCGACGGTCGCTGCCGACGCTTGAGCGTCCGTCATGGCCCGATCGCGCCCGGTCCGGTCAGCGCGGGGGGGACTCCAGGTCGGAGGGCGTGACGGGCATCTCTGACCAGGCCTCCGTGAGGGAGCCCTTGTCGAGGTGCTTGGTGCCGTCGTGGTCGAGGTCGCCCAGCCCTAGCGCGTCCCAGAACTGTTGGTGCTGCTCGCACGGCAGGACCGCAGTGATCCGCCCTCGGACGGGGGCCGCGCGGCGTTCTGCTGTGACCTGCACGTAGCGGTGACCAGAGTCGCTGGCCCGCCAGCCGACGATCTGGGCGTCGGAGAGGACGGCGGCCCAGGCGATCAGCTCCGAGGGGCTGTCCACGGTGGCGGTGACATCGCCAACCACGTCGAGGTCGCGGCAGATGCGGAGGAGCACCGAGACCTCGCGGGCATCGTGTGAGGGGTACATGGCATGGTCCTGGAAGGGTCTGCACACGGATCCGGGCAGCAGCGAGCCGCCCTGTCATCAGAAGGTCGGCTCGTCGACCCGCCCCGGGGGTGACCAGGAAGGCCTGGTCACCCCCGGGAACACCCGGGTCACGCCGGGGTGTCGGAACGCTCGCGGTCACCCCGGTCCGCGGGCCCCACCTCGGACTGGTGCTGGTCGCCGCCGTGACCTGTCGTGACCTGGGACTGCTCCGTGCTCTGGCCGCCCTGGATCTGGATCTTTCGGGGCTTGGCCTTGGGAGCCACCGGGACCCGCAACCGCAGGACGCCCTCGTCGTAGCCAGCCTCGAGGTGGTCCAGGTCGAGGTTGTCACCGAGGACCAGCTGGCGGCTGAACAGGCCGGTCGGCCGCTCCGACGCGAGCACCTCACCGTCGCTCTTTCGCGGTGGACGCTCCGCCTTGATGGTGAGGACGTTGCGCTCGACGTCGATGTCGAGGGTCTCGGGCTGCACGCCGGGCAGGTCGAACTCGAGGACGAAGGTGTCCCCCTCCCGCCAGGCATCCATCGGCATCACCACCGGGCGAGACGTCGTACCTGCACCGACCAGCTGCTGGGTAAGCCGGTCGAACTCACGGAACGGGTCAGTGCGCATCCACATGACTAACACCTCCAGTCGGTCCGCTGTTTGCACTTCACCAGTGGGCTTGTACCCACCGCTATAGATTTTCTATACCCTGTTCGGCACTTGGTCAAGCGTCGATGTTGCGGTCAGCCGAGATCCAGGTGGGCCGAGGACCTGGCCTCGGCGTGGCACGTCCGGTCAGCCGGTGCTCTCGGCGACGTCGTCGATCTGCAGCGTGTGCCCCGCGGCCTGTCCCGTCTCGTAGAGGTTGAGGTCCAGGGCCGAGCCTTGGCTGGTCACCGGGTAGGAGACCTGCACCTGTTGCCAGTCGCCGGTGGTCGTCACCGTGGCGGTGCCGGTGCCGACCAGTGTGGTCCCGACGTACTCCCGCAGCCTGAGCTTCACCTGCTGCCCGACGCCGTCACCGCGGATCCAGGCGCTCGCGGTGTAGCTGCCCGCGACCGTCTTCGTGACCCAGTTGGGGCTGTCGTTGAGAGTGCAGCTCTGCGAGGTCGTGGACGAGTTGGTCAGGGTGGCCGCCCAGCTCCCGCCGTGCCCGCCGGCGGTCCGGGTCAGGTCGCAGCCGGCGAGGGCTGCCCAGCCGGTCAGCGCGGTCTCGAAGTCCGCGTTGCCCACCAGGTTGCCCGGCGTGCCCACGGTGACGGTCCGGGTGACCGTCGTGGTCAGGCCGGCGGTGTCGGCGACGGACATGGCGACGGTGTAGGAGCCGGGGACGGTGTAGCTGTGCGTCGCGGTCGGGGAAGCCTGCGGCCGCACCGTGGCCCCGTCGCCGAAGTCGAACGCGTACGTCGCGACCGGGGTCGCGTCGGTGTCGGTGGAACCGCTCGCGTCCGCGGTGACCGTCACCGGCGCGGTTCCCGAGGTCGGGCTGAGCGTGAGTACCGCGTCGGGACTGGCGTCGCGGGTGGTGTCGGTCTTCTCGTAGGCGCCGCGGTCGTCGTAGCCGCGCGGGCCGATGCCCGTGTTCGGCACCCCGGTGTCGTCGAAGCGGTCCGAGCCGGTGGCATCGGCGACCTGCTCGCCGGGCACCGAGGAGTCCGCCGAGTCGACGGCCGGTGAGCCGGTGGTGAGCCGGAAGTCGGCGGTGTCCGGGCTGCGCCACCGCGGGTCGGCCTGGAGGCCGTGCTGCTCCTGCCCGCTGGCGGCCGCGAACCCGGCCAGCGTGGGGTAGTTCGTGGTGCCCCACACGTAGGCCGTGCCGGTCGAGTGCAGGAACACCAGGTTGCTGTCGAGTGTCGTCTGGGCCTGGGAGGCGGCGTCCACGCGGATGTCGCCGACGGTGCGGGAGCCGCCGACGCCGTTGTCGACGCTGATGTTGTTCACCAGCGTCCCGCCGCTCGATCCACCCTCGAGGTTGATGCCGGCGGTGGCGTTGCGGTACACGGTGTTGCCGATGAGCCGCTGTCCGGCGGACTGGTAGTCGTCTATTCCGTGGTCGCCGTTGCGGTAGGAGACGTTGTTGGCCACGAGGCTCGCGTCGCTGCCGGTGTAGAGCTGGATGCCGGTGTCCTCGTTGTCGTGTGTGATGTTCGCGATAACCGTGTTACCACCGCTACGCAGGTCGATGCCCGGCGCGGCACGGGTGTAGCCGCGCGCGTTGGCGAAGGACTCGTTGCCTCGGATGGTGTCCCCGATGGAGCCCTGAGCCAGGTAGATGCCGGCGTCGGTGTTGTGGTCCACGATGCTGTCGAGAACCGTCGAGGCGGTCGTGCCGATGAGCTTGATTCCTTTGGAGTAGCCCGTCGCGGTCGGTTGTCCGGAACCGGTGACGTGCAGCTTGGACAGCCTGATGTTCTGGCTGCCCGTGACGTAGACACCGTCAGCCGTGGTGCCATCGACGGTCAACCCGGAGACCGTGACGTTCGAACGGTTCGCCAGGTAGACGCCGTAGGTCTGGCCACCGCCTACCACCGGGTGGGCACCGTCCGCGGCCGTGACCGTCACCGGTGCGGTGGCCGTGCCCGAGACGTTGACCTTGACCTGCTCAGCGTAGGTGCCGTTCCCGACGTACAGGGTCTGCCCGGGCTGGAGCCTGGAGGTGCCCTTGGCGATCGTGCAGTAGGGCGTGGCCTGGTCCCCGGGGCCGGACTCGCTGCACGAGGGGTTCGTCCGGTCCGTGTAGTAGGCGGTCACCGGAGGCGTCACCGGAGGCGTGCCGATCGTGTACTCGTCCATCACGCTGCCGGGGGCGCAGGAGATGTCGTCCCTGCTGGCCGCGTCGTCGCAGATCTCCTGCAGGCGCATGCCCTGAGCTGTCACGTCGACGCGCAGATGGCCGAGGTGCATGGCGCGGAAGGCGGTGCGCGGGTCGGTCGAGGTCCACGGCACCTCCTCCGACGACGGCGTGCCGACGGTGAGGTGCGTGACGCCGGCGATGGGCTGGAACCGCTCGTAGTCGTGGGAGTGCCCGTTGAGGTTCAGCACGTACTTGCTGTACGTCGACCCGAGCCCGTCGAGGATGCCGGCGAGGGTCGCGTCACCGGGGTGATAGCCCGTGGAGTAGGCCGGCCGGTGGCCATAGGTGACGATGTAGCGGATGGACGGGTCGTTCTGAGCCTGGGTCATCAGCGTGTTCGCATGCGACTGCCAGTCGGGCCAGCTCGCGGACGTGTAGGGCTCTGGATAGCTGATGAACCGGACACCGCCGGCGTCGAACCAGCCCCAGTCGTCGCCGCAACAGGACACCGCTGGGGAGCCGGGTGACGCGGCCGCATGCGGCATCAGCAGCCGGCCCTTGTAGTTGCGCAGATCGTCGGCCGCTGGGCTCTCCCACTCGTGGTTGCCCCAGGCGGGCATGTACGCCGCCGAGCCGCTCCACGACATGACGTCGTTGAAGTGCTGGTCGACCACGTCTTGGGTGACGTTGGCAGCGTTGGCGTAGGTGAGGTCGCCGAGCATCAGCACGAACGACGGCTGGTCCGAGGCCATCGAGGAGAACGTGTCGCCCAGGTGGCTGAACTGGGTGGTGTCGCCGACGTCCCCGATCGCGTCGAATCGGAAGCTCCCGGTCGGGGGGGTGTGGAACGTGTAGTCGGGGCCGCCGCCGATCGAGTAGTGGTAGGTGGTCCCGGGCTGCAAGCCGTTTATCTGGGCCTGCCGGAAGGGACCTGCCGAGGACACCGGCGTCCACGCCGGCGCAGCTCCGGAGGTGGTCGTCCCATAGCTGGTCGTGGGGCCGTACTGCACGTCGGTGGCCGTGCCGCGCCAGTCCACGTTCACCGACGTGTCGCCAGTGAAGGTGTAGTGCACCTCGTCCGCGGGCGCATCGGCCCGGGAGGTCCCCACCCCCAACGGCACCGAAAGCGCCGCCCACACGACGCCTGTCAGCAGCAGTCGGACGGACCGTCGGGACATGGCGACTCCTCGGGGCTCGACTCGAGGGCCTGCGGGCCCGTCCGTTCATACTGGCGGTCGCAGGTCCCCGGCGAACCCCTTATCGGACGTATGTGGGGTACGTCGACATGACCCGGAAGCACCCGAGCACTGGCTGCAACGTGCGATGGGCCTCGGCGGAGCCCGCGTGCTTGCCTTCCCGTGAGGTCGTGAGGACAAAGTGACCCTCAGGAGACGCTGATCGGCACCTCCTGAAACCTGGGCCGCGCAGGATCGGGGCACCTCGATCGCACAGGAGCCCCGCGTTGCTGACCCCCGGCTCGAACCTGCACGTCGCCGCACCCCCCTCCACGACGACCCGTCGCACGGGCCGCTGGATCGATGACTGGCGCCCCGAGGATCCCGCGTTCTGGGAGCAGACCGGCCGGATGGTCGCCCGGCGGAACCTGGCGTGGTCGATCTTCGCCGAGCATCTCGGGTTCTCGGTCTGGCTGATCTGGAGCGTCAGCTCGGCGTTCCTCGTCGCAGCCGGTTTCGGCTACTCGTCGCAACAGCTCTTCCTGCTGGTGGCGCTGCCGAACCTGGTGGGGTCGCTGCTCCGGCTGCCGTACACGTTCGCCGTCCCGAGGTTCGGGGGGCGGAACTGGACGATGGCCAGCGCGGCCATGCTGCTGGTCCCGACGCTGGGGTTCGGGTACGCGGTGCAGCGGCCCGGTACGCCGTTCTGGGTGTTCTGCCTGATCGCGGCGACGGCCGGTCTGGGCGGCGGAAACTTCGCCAGCTCGATGGCGAACATCAACTTCTTCTACCCGGCCGCCAGCAAGGGCACCGCGCTCGGGCTCAACGCGGCGGGCGGCAACCTCGGGGTCTCGGTGATCCAGCTGTTCCTGCCGGTCGTCATCGGGGGCGCCGGGATCTTCGGCATCGTGAAGGCCTCCAGCGGTGGCATCGACCTGGAGCGGGCGGGCTGGGTGTACGCCGGTCTCGCCGTGACGGCGATCCTGGCGGCGTACTTCTTCATGGACAACCTGGGCACCGCGAAGTCCTCGCCCCGCGAGCAGCTCGCGGTCGTGCGCACGCTTGATACCTGGGTGATGGCGTTGCTCTACATCGGCACGTTCGGCTCGTTCATCGGCTACTCCGCCGCCATGCCGCTGCTGATCAAGCTGAACTTCTGGGTGCCCGACCCGGCGCCACTCGGCACCGGCATCTACTTCGCCTACTTCGCCTTCCTCGGGGCCCTGGTCGGCTCGCTCACCCGGCCCTTCGGCGGCTGGCTGGCCGACCGGTTCGGCGGGGCGCGGGTGACGCTCGCCGCGTTCGCCGCGATGGTCGGGTTCACGCTGGCCGTGATCTGGACGCTCACGCAGCTCACTCCGAACCCGACCGCCGACCCGGCGATCGCATCGGACAACCAGTCCTGGTTCCCGGCGTTCCTCGTCTTCTTCCTCTGCGTCTTCGCTGCGACCGGCATCGGCAACGGCTCGACGTACAAGATGATCCCGGCGATCTGGCGGACCCAGGCCGAGCGGGCCACCACCCCTGGTACGCCCGAACGGCACGCCGCCCTGCTGGCCGGCACGAAGCAGGCGTCGGCCGCCCTCGGTGTCATCGGCGCGGTCGGTGCGATGGGCGGGTTCCTCATCCCGATCGCCTTCAGCGCGCCGTGGGTGGACGACCCGATGTCGGCAGCCACGGGCGCGTTCGCCGTGTTCACCTGCTTCTACGTGGTCTGCGGGGTCGTGACCTGGATCGTGTTCCTCCGCCGCCCGGCCGGGGTCCGCGCCAGAGGCCTCGCCGGAGCAGGCATCTAGTGACGAACACCCACTGTCCCTACTGCAGTCTGCAGTGCGGCATGACCCTCGAGCGCACCGGGCCTGCGCTCGAGGTGACGCCGTGGCCGGAGTTCCCGGTGAACGAGGGAGCCCTGTGCCGAAAGGGATGGGCCGCGGCCGGGCTCCGCGGGCACCGCGAGCGGCTGACCACGCCTCTGGTTCGCGACAGCCACACCGGTGCGCTGCGGACAGCGGACTGGGACGAGGCACTCGACCTCGTCGCCGGCCGGCTCCGCGACCTGAGGGAGACCGACGGACCCGACTCCGTGGCGGTGTTCGGCGGTGGGGGCCTGACCAATGAGAAGGCCTACCAGCTCGGCAAGTTCGCCCGGGTCGCCCTGGGCACCAGCCAGATCGACTACAACGGCCGCTGGTGCATGTCGTCGGCCGCGTCCGCCGCCAACCAGGCCTTCGGCATCGACCGCGGGCTGCCGTTCCCGCTCGCTGACCTGGAGCAGACCGACGTGCTGGTGCTCGTCGGCTCCAACCTCGCCGAGACGATGCCGCCGGCCGCGCGGCACCTGGACCGGCTCCGGGACCGCGGCGGCCGGGTGGTCGTGATCGACCCGCGGCGTACCTCGACCGCCGACCGAGCCGACCTCTTCATCCAGCCGGTGCCTGGCACCGACCTGCCGTTGGCGCTGGGCCTGCTGCACCTGCTGGACGCCGGCGGTGCGGTCGATGAGGAGTACATCGCCGCCCGCACCACCGGCTTCGACGCGGTACGGTGCACCGCCGCCGGCTGGTGGCCGGAACGGGTCGAGAGGGTCTCCGGGGTCCCCGCCGGGGAGCTGCGCGAACTGGCCGGCCTGCTCGCCGCCGCGGGTCGGGTGGTCGTGCTGACCGCCCGAGGCGCCGAGCAGCACACTCAGGGCACCGCCACCGTGCTCGGGTGGGTCAACGTGGCCCTGGCGCTGGGGATGCCGGGTCGCGAGTTCTCGGGTTACGGCTGCCTCACCGGCCAGGGCAACGGCCAGGGTGGCCGCGAGCACGGCCAGAAGTGTGACCAGCTCCCCGGCTACCGGATGATCGACGACCCCGCCGCCCGCGAGCACGTCGCCCGGGTGTGGGGGGTGGACCCGGCGAGCCTGCCTGGCAGGGGCCGGTCGGCGTATGAGCTCCTCGACGCGCTCGGCACCGACGACGGGGCCCGGGCACTGCTGGTGTTCGGCAGCAACATCGTGGTCTCCGCACCCAACGCGACACAGGTCGGGGAGCGGCTGGCCAGCCTGGACCTGCTGGTGGTCGCCGACATCGTGTTGAGCGAGACCGCAGCGCTGGCCGACGTCGTGCTACCGGTCACCCAGTGGGCCGAGGAGACCGGCACCATGACCAACCTCGAGGGTCGGGTGGTCCTGCGGGAGCGCGCGGTCGCCCCGCCCGAGGGGGTGCGCAGCGACCTCGACGTCCTCGCCGGTCTGGCCGAGCGGCTGTCGGCGCCGGGGCCGTTCCACACGCACCCCGAGACGATCTTCGCCGAGCTCGGCGCCGCATCGGCCGGAGGCCACGCGGACTACGCCGGCATCGACTACGACCGGATCCGCGCCGAGCACGGCGTCTTCTGGCCCTGCCCGACCGCCGACCACCCGGGAACCCCACGGATGTTCGAGGGCTCGTTCCCCACCGTGGACGGCCGGGCCCGGTTCGTCGACGTCGAGCACGTCGGCGCCGCCGAGCAGCCCTGCGAGGACTATCCCGTGCACCTCACCACCGGGCGGGTGCTGGCGCAGTACCAGTCGGGAGCCCAGACCCGGCGGATCCGCGACCTAGCCGACCCCGGACCGTTCGTCGAGATGCACCCGATGCTCGCCGACCGGATCGGCGTCGTCGACGGCCAACCGGTGGTCGTCTCGACCCGCCGCGGCGAGCTCCAGGCCCCGGCGCGGGTGGTCGCCACGATCCGCCCGGACACGGTCTTCGTCCCGTTCCACTGGGTCGGCGCGAACCGGCTCACCAACGACGCCCTCGACCCGTCCAGCCGGATGCCCGAGTTCAAGGCCTGCGCTGCGGCGGTGCGCTCGTGACCACGGTCGTCGTCGGCGCCGGGATGGCCGCCACTCGGCTGGTCGAGGAGCTGGTCCGCCGAGGCCACCCGCAGCTGACCGTGCTCGGCGACGAGCCGCACCCGCCGTACAACCGGATCCTGCTCTCCGCCGTCCTCGAGGGCACCCACCGCCCGGAGTCGCTGACTCTGCGGGATCCCGAGTGGTATACCGACCACGGCGTCACCCTGCGCCTCGGTGCCCGGGTGCTCGGGCTGGACCGCGAGCGCCGCGAGGTCCTTCTGGTCGACGGCACGACCGTCGCCTATGACCGGCTGGTGCTGGCCACCGGCAGCATCCCGACCTTGCCACCGATCCGCGGGATGGTGCGGAGGGACGGCACCCTGCACCCGCAGGTGCACGCGTTCCGCAGTCTCGACGACTGCCGCGGGCTGGTCGCCGCGCTGGACACGGCCCGCACCGCCGTGGTGGTCGGTGGCGGCCTCCTCGGCCTGCAGGTCGCCCGGGCGCTGTCCGTGCGCGGTCTGACCATCGAGGTGGTCGAGGGCGGCGAGCACCTGCTCCGCAGCCAGGTGGGCACCCGGGCCGGTGCCGTCCTCGAACACGGACTGGAGCGTCTCGGGACCGCCGTCTACACCGGCGCCCGCGCGGTCCGGTTGACCGACACGGGCCTGGTCCTGGACAACGGGTACACCCTCGACACCGACCTCGTCGTGCTCACCGCCGGTGGTCGGCCCTCGACCTCGCTGGCCCGCGGTGCCGGCCTCACCGTGCGCCGCGGCGTCGTGGTGGACGACCGGCTGCGCTCGGTCGACGACGGGCGCGTCCAGGCGATCGGTGACTGCGCCGAGCACGCCGGCCGGACCACCGGGTTCGTCCCACCCGCGTGGGAGCAGGCCCGGCTGGTCGCGGCTGACCTCTGCGGCGAGCAGGTGTCCTACTCCGGCAGCCGCAGCGTCGCCCGGCTCCGGGCCACCGATCTGGAGGTGGCCGTGCTCGGCGACCCGGAGCGCACCGAGGGCGAGGTCGTGGAGATGAGCAACCCGGTGGTCGGCACCCACCGCAAGCTCGTCGTCCGCGACGGCGTCATCGTCGGGGCCACCCTGGTCGGCGACCTGTCCCGGATCGGACTGCTCACCCAGCACTACGACCGGGGCACCGTCCTCGGACCGCACGAGCCAGGCGCCCTGCTCCTCGGCGACCGACCCACCCGGCCCGCGCAGCTCCCCGACGACGCCGAGATCTGCGCCTGCGCCGGGGTCACCGCCGGCCGGATCCGCACGTGCGGATCACTCGACCAGGTCACCTCGACCACCCGCGCCACCACGGGCTGCGGCGGCTGCGCCCCCGCCGTCCGTCAACTCCTCGCCCACCGCCCCGCACTCAGCACCCCCAGGCAAGGAATGGAAGGAACCCGCCCATGAGTCCTCAGTTCCGCAAGACCCTCGTGGTCGTCGGCCACGGCATGGTCGGCCACCGCTTCGTGCAGGCCGCGATCGAGCGTGGGCTGACCGAGACCCACGACATCGTGGTGGTCGGCGAGGAGCCCCGTCCGGCCTACGACCGGGTGGCGCTCACCTCGTTCTTCGAGGTCGGTGCCGACCAGCTGTCGCTCCTGCCGGCCGGCGCGTACGACGACCCGCGGGTGCAGCTGCGCCTGGGCGTCGCCGTCGAGCGGCTGGACCCGGGGACGCGAACAGTCGTGCTTGCCGGTGGCGAGGCGGTGGCGTACGACGAGCTGGTGCTGGCAACCGGCGCGGCGCCATTCGTGCCGCCGGTCCCGGGCCACGACCTGGACGGCTGCTTCGTCTACCGCACCATCGAGGACCTCGAGGCGATCCGCGAGGCGGCGGCCGGCGCGACGGTGGGAGCCGTGATCGGCGGCGGACTGCTCGGCCTGGAGGCGGCCAACGCCCTCGCCCAGCTGGGACTGAA
>JAICWH010000123.1 GCA_025934895.1 Nocardioidaceae bacterium
CCCCGGCATCGTGATCGCCCAGGCGATCGGCCGCTGGGGCAACTGGTTCAACCAGGAGCTCTTCGGCAAGCCGACGACCCTGCCGTGGGGGCTGAAGATCGACCCGGCGCACCGCCTGGACCTGGCGCCGAAGTACCAGCAGTTCGAGACGTTCCATCCGACCTTCCTGTACGAGTGCCTCTGGGACCTCGGGACCGCCGGGCTGGTGCTGTGGGCCGACCGCCGGTTCCGGCTGGGTCACGGCCGCGCGTTCGCGTTGTACGTGATGGCCTACACCGCCGGTCGCGGCTGGATCGAGTACCTCCGCATCGACCCGGTCGAGGCCAACGACGTCCTGGGCCTGCGGCTGAACGTCTGGACCTCGATCATCGTGTTCCTCGGCGCCCTGGTCTACTTCGTGGTCTCCCTCCGGCGGCACCCCGGTCGCGAGGGGTCCGTGTGGCGCGCGGGCCACGAGCCCCCCGCCGTACCCGACCCCACCGTGCCCGACCCCTCCGTACCTGTGGACAACCCACCCACGACAGAGTCCAAGAGTGACCTGTAGGTGAGGTGAGGTGAGGCTGCCCTTCGGTGAAATCGGTGGCCGCGGTCGGTAATTTCGCTGGTATGACCGCCCACGCCGCCTCCTCGCAGGTCCCGGACATCTCGCACGACCACCCCGACGTGACCGGTGGCTGGCTGCGCCCGGCCGTGTTCGGCGCCATGGACGGCCTGGTCTCCAACGTGGCCCTGATCGCGGGCGTCGCCGGTGGCACCCAGGACCACACCGACTCCAAGGCGGTCGTCCTCGCCGGGCTCGCCGGCCTGGCCGCCGGGGCGTTCTCGATGGCTGCCGGGGAGTACACCTCGGTCGCCAGCCAGACCGAGGCAGCCCAACGCGAGATCGAGAAGGAGCGCCGGGAGATCCTCGCGAACCCGGTCGCCGAGACCAGCGAGCTGGCCGAGATGTACGTCGACAAGGGACTCTCCCCGGAGCTCGCCGCGGAGGTCGCTCGTCAGATCCACGTCGACGTCAACAACGCGGTCTCCGTGCACGCCCGCGAGGAGCTCGGCGTCGACCCGGACGACCTGGCCTCTCCGCGGCTGGCGGCCGGCTCCTCGTTCCTGTCCTTCGCAGTGGGGGCCCTGCTCCCGGTGCTGCCCTACCTGCTCGGCGCCCAGACCCTGTTGCCGGCGCTGATCGTCACGCTCGTCGCGCTGTTCGTGTGCGGCGCGGTGGTGACCCAGCTGACCAGCCGGCCCTGGTGGTACGGCGGCGCCCGGCAGACCCTGCTCGGCGCCGCGGCGGCGGGTGCGACGTACCTGATCGGCGGCCTGGTCGCCGGAGCGGGGATCGGCTGAGCCGGCCACCGCGCAGGGGCGCAGGCCGGGAGGCGCACAGCGCCGTCGGCGAGCCCTGGGGTGATGGTGCTGTAGCATTTCGAGCGCGCATGGGCCAATGTCGTCCCCTGCAGAGTCATGCTTGAGCAGCACCCGCAGGGCGCCCGGTGCGCGGGCGACCAGGGTGCCCCGACGACGGGAGGATTGCCGCATGCACCCAACCCCGCCGCCCCAGGGCCTCTACGACGGCCTCCACGAGCACGACGCCTGTGGAGTCGCCTTCGTCGCCACCCTGACGGGTCGAGCCAGCCACGACATCGTCGCGAAGGCGATCACGGCGCTCCGCAACCTCGAGCACCGGGGCGCGACCGGCGCGGAGCCCGACTCGGGAGACGGCGCAGGCATCCTGCTGCAGGTCCCCGACGCCTTCCTGCGCGCAGTCGTGGACTTCGAGCTGCCCCGCCGGCACGCGTACGCCGTCGGCACGGCGTTCCTGCCCGGCGAGGCCGACGAGGTCGCCAAGACCCGCCAGCGGATCGAGGAGATCGCCGCCGAGGAGGGCCTCAGCGTCCTCGGCTGGCGCGAGGTGCCCACCGACTCCCGGCTGCTCGGTGCCACGGCGCTCAGCGTGATGCCGACCTTCAGCCAGATCTTCGTGACTGCTGCCGATGGCCGGCTGGTCGGGATGGCCCTCGAACGGCTCGCGTTCTGCCTGCGCAAGCGCTCCGAGCGCGAGACCGAGGTCTACTTCCCGTCCCTGTCCTCCCGCACCATCGCCTACAAGGGCATGCTCACCACCGAGCAGCTCGACATCTTCTACCCCGACCTCGTCGACGAGCGGGTCGCCTCGGCGGTGGCCGTGGTGCACTCGCGGTTCTCCACCAACACGTTCCCGAGCTGGCCGCTCTCGCACCCGTTCCGGTTCATCGCCCACAACGGTGAGATCAACACCGTGATGGGCAACCGCAACTGGATGCGGGCCCGCGAGGCGCTGCTCGCCAGCGACCTGATCCCCGGGGACCTCAACCGCCTGTACCCGATCTGCTCGCCCGGCGCCTCGGACTCCGCCTCCTTCGACGAGGTGCTCGAGCTGCTGCATCTCGGCGGCCGCAGCCTGCCGCACTCGGTGCTGATGATGATTCCCGAGGCCTGGCAGAACCACGCCGAGATGGACCAGGCCAGGCGGGCGTTCTACGAGTTCCACGCCTCGATGATGGAACCCTGGGACGGACCCGCCTGCGTGGTGTTCACCGACGGGACCCAGGTGGGCGCCGTCCTGGACCGCAACGGCCTGCGCCCCTCCCGCTACTGGGTCACCGACGACGGGCTCGTGGTCCTCGCCTCCGAGGTCGGGGTCCTCGACATCGACCCGGCGACCGTGGTCCGCAAGGGCCGCCTGCAGCCCGGCCGGATGTTCCTCGTCGACACCGACGAGCACCGCATCATCGAGGACGAGGAGATCAAGGGGGGTCTCGCCTCCGAGCACCCCTACGACGAGTGGCTGCACGCCGGGGTGATCCGGTTCGAGGACCTCGTGGACCGTGAGCACGTCGTGCACACGCACGCGTCGGTGACCCGCCGTCAGCAGGTCTTCGGCTACACCGAGGAGGAGCGGCGGCTCCTGCTGACCCCGATGGCGAGGACGGGTGCCGAGCCGATCGGGTCGATGGGCACCGACACCCCGATCGCGGCACTCTCCGACCGGCCACGGCTGCTGTTCGACTACTTCGCCCAGCTCTTCGCACAGGTCACCAACCCGCCACTGGACTCCATCCGTGAGGAGCTCGTCACCTCGCTGTCGGGGACGATCGGGCCGGAGGCCAACCTCCTCGAACCCACCCCGGCGTCGTGCCGCCAGCTGGTGCTGCCGTTCCCGGTGATCACCAACGACGAGCTCGCCAAGATCCGGCACATCAACCGGGACGGGGACCTGCCGGGTTACGCGACCCACGTCTCCCGGGGGCTCTACCCCGTCGAGGGCGGCGGGACCGCCCTGGCGGAGCGCATCGACGAGATCTGTGCCGAGGTGTCCCAGGCGATCGCAGACGGTGCCCGGATCATCGTTCTCTCCGACCGGCACTGCACCGCCGAGCTCGCCCCGATCCCCACGCTGCTGCTCACCGGCGCGGTGCACCACCACCTGGTGCGCGAGAAGACCCGGACCCATGTCGGGCTCGTCATCGAGGCCGGTGACGTGCGCGAGGTGCACCACGTCGCCCTCCTGATCGGGTACGGCGCCGCCGCCGTGAACCCCTACCTGGCCATGGAGACGGTCGAGGACCTGGCCCGCGACCGGCACTACGTCGACGTCGAGCCCGAGCAGGCCGTCCGGAACCTGCAGCGCTCGCTCGGCAAGGGCGTGCTGAAGGTGATGAGCAAGATGGGCGTCTCGACCGTCGCCTCGTACACGGGCGCCCAGATCTTCGAGGCGCTCGGCCTGGCGCAGCCGCTGGTGGACCGCTACTTCACGGGCACCACCAGCAAGCTGGGGGGCATCGACATCCACACGGTCGCCGAGGAGGTGGGCCGCCGGCACCGCAAGGCGTACCCCGTCGACGGGCTGCCGCCGGCGCACCGCTCGCTCGAGGTGGGTGGCGAGTACCAGTGGCGCCGCGAGGGGGAGCCGCACCTGTTCGACCCGGAGACCGTGTTCCGGCTCCAGCACTCCACCCGCACCGGCCGCTACGACATCTTCAAGCAGTACACCCGGCGCGTCGACGACCAGTCGAGACGGCTGATGACGCTCCGCGGCCTGTTCGGCTTCAAGAGCAGCTCGAACGGCGGCCGGGAGCCCGTCGCGATCGAGGAGGTCGAGCCGGTCGAGTCGATCGTCAGGCGGTTCTCGACCGGGGCGATGTCCTACGGCTCGATCAGTGGCGAGGCCCACGAGACCCTGGCGATCGCCATGAACCGCATCGGTGGCCGGTCGAACACCGGGGAGGGCGGTGAGGACAGCGAGCGACTCCACGACCCGGAGCGCCGAAGCTCGATCAAGCAGGTGGCCTCCGGCCGGTTCGGGGTCACCTCGGAGTACCTCACCAACGCCGACGACCTGCAGATCAAGATGGCGCAGGGCGCGAAGCCCGGCGAGGGCGGCCAGCTGCCGGGCCACAAGGTCTATCCGTGGGTCGCCAGGACCCGGCACTCGACGCCCGGCGTCGGACTGATCTCGCCGCCGCCGCACCATGACATCTACTCCATCGAGGACCTCGCCCAGCTGATCCACGACCTGAAGAACTCGAACCCCTCGGCTCGGGTGCACGTCAAGCTGGTCGCCGAGACCGGCGTGGGGACGGTCGCCGCCGGTGTGTCCAAGGCCCACGCGGACGTCGTACTCATCTCCGGGCACGACGGCGGCACCGGCGCCGCGCCGCTGACCTCGCTCAAGCACGCCGGCGGCCCCTGGGAGCTCGGCCTCGCCGAGACCCAACAGACCCTGCTGCTCAACGGCCTGCGCGACCGCATCGTGGTGCAGGCGGACGGGCAGATGAAGACCGGTCGCGACGTGGTGGTCGCCGCGCTGCTGGGCGCCGAGGAGTTCGGCTTCGCGACCGCGCCACTGGTGGTCTCCGGCTGCATCATGATGCGGGTCTGTCACCTCGACACCTGCCCGGTCGGCGTCGCCACCCAGAACCCTGTGCTGCGTGCCCGTTACGCCGGCAAGCCCGAGTTCGTCGTGAACTTCTTCGAGTTCATCGCACAAGAGGTCCGTGAGCTGCTCGCCGAGCTCGGCTTCCGCACCCTCGAGGAGGCGGTCGGCCACGCGGAGCTCCTCGACGTCACCGGGGCCGTGCACCACTGGAAGGCCGCGGGGCTCGACCTGCGCCCGATCCTGCACGTCCCCCAGCTTCCCGCGGGCGCGGCGCTGCACCACACCACGGCGCAGGACCACGGCCTGGACAAGGCGCTCGACAAGGAGCTGATCGCGCTGGCCCAGGATGCTCTCGAGAACGGTGAGCCGGTGCGGGCCCAGGTGCAGATCCGCAACGTGAACCGCACCGTCGGCACGATGCTGGGGCACGAGGTGACCAAGCGCTACAAGGCGGCGGGCCTGCCGGACGGCACCATCGACATCACGTTCACCGGGTCGGCCGGCCAGTCGTTCGGGGCGTTCCTTCCCCGCGGCATCACCCTGCGGCTGGAGGGCGACGCGAACGACTACGTCGGCAAGGGACTGTCCGGTGGCCGGCTGGTGGTCCGCCCCGACCGCGGTGCGACGTTCCGGGCCGAGGATCAGATCATCGCAGGCAACGTGATCGGCTACGGCGCGACGTCCGGTGAGATCTTCCTGCGGGGCCAGGTGGGCGAGCGGTTCTGCGTGCGCAACTCGGGCGCGACGGCCGTCGTCGAGGGCGTCGGCGACCACGGTTGCGAGTACATGACCGGCGGCCGGGTGGTGGTCCTCGGCTCGACGGGTCGCAACTTCGCCGCTGGCATGTCGGGCGGCGTGGCCTTCGTGCTCGACCTCGACGCGGGTCGCGTGAACAGGGAGCTGGTCGAGCTGGCACCCGTGGACGGGGACGCCGCAGAGGAGCTGCGCGGGCTGGTGCGTCAGCACCTCGAGGAGACCGGGTCGCCGGTCGCCGAGGCGCTGCTTGCGGACTGGGTTGCCGGCGTACGCCGGTTCACCGAGGTGATGCCGACCGAGTACAAGCAGGTCCTCGCGGCCAAGGAACGTGCCGAGGACGAGGGCCTGTCCGAGGACGAGACCACCACCCGGATGATGGAGGCGTTGCATGGCTGACCCGACTGCGGCCCTGCCGATGACGGGGGACTGGTCACATGGCTGACCCCAAGGGGTTCCTGAAGACGCCGCGCGAGGTGGCCGACCGGCGTCCGGTGGCCGAGCGGGTCAACGACTGGCACGAGGTCTACCCCGGGAGCGCCGGTCGTGCGCTCCTTCCGATCATCACCGACCAGGCCGGCCGGTGCATGGACTGCGGGATCCCGTTCTGCCATCAAGGCTGCCCGCTGGGCAACCTGATCCCCGAGTGGAACGACCTCGTCTGGCGCGACGACTGGGACGCCGCCATCGAGCGGCTGCACGCGACCAACAACTTCCCCGAGTTCACCGGCCGGCTGTGCCCGGCGCCGTGCGAGACCGCCTGCGTGCTCGGGATCAACCAGGACCCGGTCACCATCAAGAACGTCGAGGTCTCCATCGCGGACCGTGCCTGGGAGTCCGGCGCGGTTCGTCCTCAGCCGCCCGAGCGGCTCAGCGGGAGGACGGTCGCCGTGGTGGGATCCGGACCCGCCGGCCTGGCGGCCGCTCAGCAGCTGACCCGGGCCGGACACACCGTCGCCGTCTACGAGCGCGCCGACGAGCCGGGCGGCCTGCTCCGCTACGGCATCCCGGAGTTCAAGATGGAGAAGAGGCACGTCGAACGCAGGCTGGACCAGATGCGCCGGGAGGGCACGGTGTTCCGGTCCGGGGTCGAGGTGGGCGCCGACCTCACCGGCACCCAGCTCGTCGAGCGCTTCGACGCCGTGGTGCTGGCGATCGGGGCCACCGTGCCGCGCGACCTGCCGATCCCGGGTCGGGACCTCGGCGGGATCCACCAGGCGATGGAGTTCCTGCCGCAGTCGAACCGGGTGGCCCTCGGCCAGCGGGTCGAGGACCAGGTGGTGGCGACCGGCAAGCACGTGGTCATCATCGGCGGCGGCGACACCGGAGCGGACTGCCTCGGGACCTCCCACCGCCAGAAGCCGGCCTCGGTGACCCAGCTGGAGATCATGGGGCACCCCGGTGACGACCGTCCCGCGGGCCAGCCCTGGCCGACGTACCCGATGATCTTCCGGGTCTCCTCGGCCCACGAGGAGGGTGGCGACCGCCTCTACTCCGTCTCGACCCAGGAGTTCCTTGCTGACGAGCACGGCAACGTCCGCGCACTTCGGCTGGTCGACGTCGAGTTCAAGGACGGCAGGTTCCACGACGTCGCGGGCACGGAGCGCGAGATTCCGGCCGAGCTGGTGCTGTTCGCCATGGGGTTCACCGGCCCCGAGCAGGACGGTGTGGTCGCCCAGCTCGGGGTGGACCTCGACCAGCGCGGCAACATCGCGCGCGACGACGCCTACATGACCAGCGTCCCCGGGGTCTTCGTCGCGGGTGATGCGGGTCGCGGCCAGTCCCTGATCGTCTGGGCGATCGCCGAGGGACGCGCGGCCGCGGCAGCGGTCGACACCTACCTGACGGGTGCGACGACCCTGCACGCGCCGATCCCACCGACCGAGCGGCCACTCGTCGTCTGAACCCCGTCCGGACGAGCTGGCACCGGTCATATCGTGGATGTCCCTCCGATCTGCTCCAGTGACCCACTGGTAGCCAAGTAAGGTCGCTACTGTGCGTAGAGCAAAGATCGTGTGCACCCTTGGCCCTGCAGTGAACACCCCCGAGCGCATTCGCGCGTTGGTCGATGCGGGGATGGACGTGGCTCGGATGAACCTGAGCCACGGGTCCTACGCGGACCACGAGCAGGTCTACAAGATGGTGCGCGAGGCCTCCGACCAGAGCGGCCACGGAGTCGGCATCTTCGCCGACCTGCAGGGCCCCAAGATCCGACTGGGCAAGGTGGCCGACGGCCCGGTGCTCCTCGACGGCGGCCAGGAGTTCACGATCACCACCCGGGTGGTGCCCGGGGACGCGAAGGTCTGCTCGACGACCTACCTCGGGCTGCCGGGCGACGTGAAACCGGGAGACCCGGTCCTGATCGACGACGGCAGGGTGCGGCTGGAGGTGCTCTCGGTCGACGACACGGACGTGCTGACCCGGGTGATGGTCGCCGGACCGGTCAGCAACAACAAGGGCATCAACCTGCCTGGTGTCGCCGTGTCCGTCCCCGCGCTGTCGGAGAAGGACAAGGAGGACCTGCGCTGGGCGCTGCACATGACCGTCGACTTCATCGCGCTCTCGTTCGTCCGGTCGGCGACCGACGCGGAGGACGTGCGGGCGATCATGCGCGAGGAAGGTGTCTCGCTGCCAGTGATCGCCAAGATCGAGAAGCCGCAGGCAATCGACAACATCGAGGAGATCGTCGACGCGTTCGACGGGTTCATGGTGGCCCGTGGTGACCTCGGCGTCGAGTGCCCGCTCGAGGACGTGCCGTTCCTGCAGAAGCAGGTCATCGAGGTGGCCCGCCGGCACGCCAAGCCGGTGATCGTCGCGACCCAGATGCTCGAGTCGATGATCTCCTCGCCCCGGCCGACCCGCGCTGAGGCCTCCGACGTGGCCAACGCGGTCCTCGATGGCGCCGACGCGGTGATGCTGTCCGGAGAGACCAGTGTCGGGTCGTTCCCGATCGAGACGGTGGAGACGATGGCGCGCATCATCGCATCCACCGAGGACCACGGCCTGGCCCGGATGGCGGCTATCGACTGGCAGCCACGCACCCGTGGCGGAGTGATCGCCAAGGCTGCCGCCGAGGTGGCCGACCGGATCGGTGCCAAGTATCTCGTGGCGTTCACGCAGAGTGGGGACTCGGCTCGACGGTTGTCGCGCTACCGAGGCTCCATCCCGATGCTGGCCTTCACACCCGTGCCGGTGGTCCGCTCTCAGCTGGCCCTGTCCTGGGGAGTTGAGACGTTCCTCGGCGAGCCGGTCGAGCACACCGACGAGATGGTCGCCCAGGTCGACGAGCACCTGCTCCGGGTCGGGCGCGTGCAGGAAGGTGACCTTGTCGTGATCATCGCCGGTTCCCCTCCAGGGATCCCCGGCTCCACCAACGCCTTGCGCATCCACCGGATGGGGGATGCGATCAATCGGGTGGCCCCCGCCTACCACCGGATCCCGTAGGTCGCACCGCTTCACGTCTGGCACCTCTGGGCCCCACTGTCTCGGGTCTCACCGTTTGGGGCCGATGAGGTCGTCCAGCCGCGCCACCCCCTCCCTGGTCGAGACCGACACGGTCTTCCAGCTGGAGAGTCGCCAGGGCACGCCGACGAGGTCCAGCGCCTCGCAGCACCACTGCCGGATCTCGGGGGAATGATTGACGAACTGCCAACGCGGGTAGGCGTAGCGCTTCATCTCACCCGCGACTGTGCGCTGTGCCCAGTTGTTCACCCGGCAGCCGTCTGAGTGGAACAGGCCCCGCAGGAAGTCCGCAGGCTCTGACTCGACGATGTCTCGCTGCCAGTCCTCGAGCTCCAGGGACCTCAGGTGCTTGCGACCGGGACCGTGCTGCGGGAACAGGCAGGGCCAGTGCTTCCAGCTGACGGTGATGTTGACACAACCCCTCATGTGGCGGGTGTGCGGCCTGCTTGCTGGCTTCACCAGCCTCATCAGATCCATGACGTGCGCGCCCAGGTCCGGGTACTTGTCGTCGTTGTAGATGTGCAAGGCGTAGACATCACGGCGGCCGCGTGTGATATGGCCATCCCCTAGGTACCAGCCGAGCAGCTCTGCGTAGGCGCCACTGTCCAGATCGGCCTCGTCGCACCGAGGGCATCTGGCTGCCAGGTGGGCCTGGCCGCGGGGTTGACCACGGCGTTGATAGAGCCGCCGCCACCTGCGGATCGTCGGCACCGTGACGCCGTGACGCCGCGCGTTCTTGACATCTGTCATGCCCGAGTCGGAGTCTCGCAGAGCGCTCTCGACCACCTCAATGGGGCGGATGTGTGCCATCCCCCGAGGATTCCACCGAGCACCGACACATAGTCAGCCGATGAGTGCCGGGTGTGGGATTCGAACCCACACGCCCTTTCGGACAATGGTGTTTGAGACCATAGCGTCTGCCATTCCGCCAACCCGGCTCTGAGTGCCGAATCGTAGTCGAGAAGCGCTGAGCGTGCGCCCATCGACCTGACCAGCTCGGCGTATAGCCTTGTTCCCGTGAGCATACCGAGGTCCGCCCACGTACGTCGGGTGGTGATCGCCGAGGACGAGGCGCTGATCCGTCTGGACCTGGCGGAGATGCTCGCCGAGGAAGGCTACGACGTCGTCGGCCAGGCGGGGGACGGTCGGACCGCCGTGGAGCTGGCGGAGCACCACCGGCCGGACCTGGTGGTCCTCGACGTCAAGATGCCCAGGCTGGACGGCATCAGCGCGGCGCAGCGGATCGCTCAGCAGCGGATCTCGCCGGTCGTGATCCTGACCGCCTTCAGCGAGCGGGACCTGGTCGAGCGGGCCCGGGACGCGGGTGCGATGGCCTACGTGGTCAAGCCGTTCACCAAGCACGACCTCGTGCCGGCCATCGAGATGGCTGTGAGCAGGTTCGCCGAGCTGCGGACGCTCGAGGCCGAGGTGGCCGACCTGACCGAGCGCCTCGAGACCCGCAAGGCGGTGGACCGGGCCAAGGCAGTGCTGCAGAGGCAGCTCGATCTCAGTGAGCCTGACGCCTTCCGGTGGATCCAGAAGACGGCGATGGACCTTCGGCTCTCCATGCGAGAGATCGCCGAAGGGGTTCTCACGCACGGCCCGTCCATCGCCGGGGGACCGGAGCCGGCTGGTGAGGCCGGGGACCCGTAGCGGTCCCGGAGCACAATCGGCGCGGTTCGGACTCGTGAGGTCACGAAATGGCAACGAGTGACCTGTCAATTCGGCACGGGCCAACCCCGGAGAAGGCTACTGCCGTAGGTTCAGTGCATCACAAGCGCGGTGTGCAGGCCCTCGGGGACGCCGCGGACATCCCATGACGGAGGCTCCATTGACTCGCCATAACCGCGCCTGGCGCACGCTAGCAGTGCTTGCGACCGCCTCGCTCGCTCTCACCGCCTGCGGTGGTGGGAGCAGCGACAAGAAGGCGTCCAGCAGCAGTTCGGCATCCAGTTCGGCGCCCGCCGGCAAGGGTGACGGCACCTTGACCGTCGGCACACTGCTCCCGCAGACCGGTGACCTGGCCTTCCTCGGCCCGCCGGAGTTCGCGGGCGTCCAGACGGCGGTCAACGACATCAACGCCGCAGGCGGCGTCCTC
>JAICWH010000112.1 GCA_025934895.1 Nocardioidaceae bacterium
ACGTTCCTCCGACAGCACTCCGGCCCCTGCCTCCTGCACGTAGAACACGTCGACGGCCTGGGGGCCGAGGGTGGTCAGGTGTGCGGAACGGACGGTCACCTGCAGCCCCGCGAGGGCGGCGCAGACCTGGTAGACCACACCAGGGCGGTCCTCGACCCGGACCTCCAGCACGGTGGCCTCGGTCGACGCGTCGTGCCGGACCTGCACGGCCGGGTCGAGGCGCTGTCCACGGGGGGCCCGGAACCGGGCGGCGGGGTCCAGCCGGCCGGCGACGATCGCGGCGAACCGCTCGCGGAGCATCGCCTCGTCGAGGTGGGTCTCGTCGATGTCCCACACCGAGACCGCCATGTCGTCCTGGCTCCACACCCGCGCCGACCGCACGGACGCCCGCTGCACGGCCAGGGCGCCCGCGACGTCCGCCATCAACCCGACCCGGTCGCCGGACACGACGGTGACGGTGGCACCGTCCCCCGTCGGCTCCACCCGTACGTCGATCCGGCGCGGGTCCGCGCGCAGCGGGCCCGGGATCTCGACCCGGACCGACTGGTCGGCCATCAGGGACGTCGTGGCCGGGGTGTCCAGGAGGAACCGGCGGGTCCGGCGGGCGAGGTCGGCGACCAGCCCGGCACGCCACGCGGTCCACGCCTTCGGGGAAGTGGCCCGCGCGTCGGCCTCGGTCAGCGCCTCGAGCAGGTCGAGCGTCTCCAGGTCGGGGACCCGCTCGACGACGTAGGCAACGGTTCCCGGGTCCTCCAGGTCTCGCGTGGTCGCCACCTCGGCCAGCAGCAGGTGCCAGCGGACCAGGTCGCGCACCAGCCGCACCTCGCGCGGGTCGAAGCCCATCCGCTGCGCCGCCGCAGCAGCCAGGGGCTCACCCGCCTGGCAGTGGTTCGTCCGCTGGCCCTTGCCGATGTCGTGCAGCAGTGCGGCGACCATCAGCACGTCGGCGCGGGAGACCCGCCGGATCAGCCGTGACGCTTCGGTGCAGGTCTCGACGAGGTGCCGGTCGACGGTGAAGCGGTGCACCACCGAGGCGTGCGGGACGAGCCGGACCAGGTCCCACTCGGGAACCACCCGGTCCAGCGCACCGGTCTGGTCGAGGGTCTCCCAGACGGTCAGCAGCCCGGCCCCGGCGGCGAGCAGCCTCGTGAAGAGGTTGCGCGCCTCCCGGCTCCACGGTTCGGGGAGGGCAGCGCCCTGCCGGCCGAGTCGGGCCGCGGTGGCCGGCGCCAGGAGCAGGCCGCGCTCGGCAGCCTCGGCGGCCGCCCGCAGGAGGAGCAGCGGGTCGGTGTCCGGCCGGGTCCCGGCCTCCAGCACGACCTCCCGCCGGGAGACAGCCACCCCTGCGGCGACCCGCTCGAGGTCGGGTGCCCGACGCAGCCGCGACGGCGGCCGGGCCAGCAGGGCGTCCACCCGGTGCCAGGTCAACCGGGACAGGTGGGTGATCCGACGGCCCAGCTCCCGCACCTGGCGCTGGGCGGCCGCCGGGTCGGGCAGGCCCAGGCCCACGGCCAGGTCGGGCCACAGCTCCGGCGCGATGCGGTCGGTCGCCCGGCCGGCCACCTCGTGCAGGGCGTCCCGCACGTCGAGCAGCTGCAGCCGGCTCGGCTCGAGGTCGGCGTGCGACACGTCGACCAGCCAGGTAGCAACGAGGGCCTTGAGGACCGTGGCGTCGCGAAGCCCTCCGACCGACTCCTTGAGGTCCGGGACCGAGGCGTGGGCGAGCTCGTCCTGCCGGGCTCCCCGGCTGGCCACCAGCCCGCGCAACGCCGGAAGCTGGGCCCGGGCGTCCCGCCGCCAGTGCGCGAGCAGGTCCGCCCGCAGCCGCGAGGTCACCGACGGGTCGCCGGCCAGGTGCCGTGCGTCCAACAGACCCAACGCCACCCGTGGGTCGGCCCGGGCCCGGTCGGTCGCCTCGGACAGGGCCCGCACCGAGTGGTCCAGGTCGACCCCGGCGTCCCACATCGGGTACCAGACCAGCTCGGCCACCCGACGTACGTCGACCGCGGGGTTCCCGTCGTCGTGCACCAGGACGACGTCGAGGTCGCTGTGCGGAGCCAGCTCACGGCGGCCGAAGCCCCCGACCGCCACCAGTGCGAGGCCGGTCTCCTCGGCGCCCTCGAGCGCCTGGTCCAGAGCGCCCACGCAGAGCGCATCCGCCGCAGCGGTGCGCTCCAGACGCCCTGCCGACGTCACCGGACCCCCGGGGCCACCGTGCTCAGAGCGCCTGCTCGTCCCGGTCGCCGGTGCGCACCCGCACCACGTTGTCGACCGGGATCACCCACACCTTGCCGTCACCGATCTTGCCGGTGCGGGCGGTCTGAACGATGGAGGCCACCACCTCGTCGACCTCGGGGTCGTCCACGACGATCTCGATCCGGATCTTCGGGACCAGGGCGATGTCGTACTCCGCCCCCCGGTAGACCTCCGTGTGGCCCTTCTGGCGGCCGTAGCCGCTGACCTCGCTGACGGTCATGCCGGTGATCCCGACTCCCTCCAGCGCGGAGCGGACGTCCTCCCACGTGTGCGGCTTCACTACCGCTGTAACCAGCTTCATCGGTGCTGCCTCTCCGTCTCCGGTGTCCGTCTGGGTTTCGGTGCCGCCGCTGGGTCCGTCCGGCGCCAGGCGAGAACCGTCATGGCTGGTGCTCCACGGTTCCCGCCTGGCATGGTGCCGCTCGAGTGGCCCAGCCGCTAGAGAGCAGCCTCGTCCCGGTCGCCGGTGCGCACCCGGACCACGGACTCGACCGGCTGCACCCAGACCTTCCCGTCGCCGATCCTGCCGGTCTGCGCGGTCTTCACGATGATGCCGAGCACGTCGTCGACGTCCGCGTCCTCCACGACGATCTCGATCCGGATCTTCGGGACTAGGGCGATGTCGTACTCCGCGCCCCGGTACACCTCCGTGTGGCCCTTCTGGCGGCCGTAGCCGCTGACCTCGCTGACGGTCATGCCGGTGACCCCGAAGGTCTCGAGGGCCTCGCGGACCTCTTCCCACTTGTGCGGCTTGATCACCGCGGTCACGAGCTTCATGCGTTCACCTCGCGGGCCTCGGCGTGCGCCTGCGTGACCGGGGAGATGCTGCCGACCAGAGCTCCGGAGCCGGTGCCGGCCGAGTGGATGTCGTAGCCGGTCTCCGCGTGGGCGAACAGGTCGACACCCTCGACCTCCTGCTCCCTGGAGATCCGGAAGCCCATCGTCATGTCGATCAGCTTGCCGAGGAGGTAGGCGACCACGAAGGAGTAGCCACCGACCGCCACCACGGCGAGGACCTGGTTGCCGAGGACGGTGAGGTCCCCGCCGTAGAGGAGGCCCTTGCTGCCGGCGTACACCGACAGGAAGCCGAGCGAGATCGCGCCCAGGGCACCGCCGACGAGGTGCACACCCACGACGTCGAGCGCGTCGTCGAAGCCCAGCCGCCACTTCAGCCCGACCGCGAGCGCGCACACGGCCCCGGCGAGCAGGCCGAGGATGACCGCGCCGACCGGTGTGACGAACGCACAGGCGGGGGTGATCGCGACCAGCCCGGCGACCGCACCGGACGCGGCGCCCAGGCTGGTGAAGTGACCGTCGCGGATCCGCTCCACGACCAGCCAGCCGAGCATCGCGGTGGCCGTCGCGACCATGGTCGTGAAGAACGCCTGGCCGGCGAGCGCGTTGGCGCCGAGCGCGGACCCGGCGTTGAAGCCGAACCAGCCGAACCACAGGAGCCCGGCCCCCAGCATCACCAGGGTGAGGTTGTGCGGCCGCATCGGGTCCTTCTTCCAGCCGATGCGCCTGCCGAGCACGAGGGCCAGCGCGAGACCGGCCGCCCCGGCGTTCACGTGCACGGCGGTCCCTCCGGCGAAGTCCAGCACGCCCTTGCCGGCCAACCAGCCGGGCTCGCCCTTGGGGCCGCCGAAGTCGAAGACCCAGTGGGCCACCGGGAAGTACACGATGCTCACCCACAGCACCACGAAGAGCATCCACGCGCCGAACTTGGCGCGGTCCGCGATGGCGCCGCTGACGAGGGCCGGCGTGATCACGGCGAACATCAGCTGGAAGGCGGCGAACACGAGCAGCGGGATGTGGTACTCGCTGCCGTTGAACGTCGTCTCGATCGTGGTCATGTGCTTCATGCCGGCCCAGTCCAGGCCGCCCCACAGCCCGCTCCTGGCGTCACCGAAGGCGACGGAGAACCCGTAGAGGACCCAGAGCAGTGTCACGATGCCGATGGTCACGAAGTTCATCATGAGCATGTTCAGGACGCTCTTCGAGCGCACCATGCCGCCGTAGAAGAATGCCAGGCCGGGGGTCATCAGCAGCACCAACGCCGACGAGGCCAGCACCCAAGCGGTGTCGCCTGTATCCATGTCTCTCTACCTCTTGACCGTTGCGGGAGGGGAGATGGGCGGGCCAGACCTCACTGTCGTGGCCCCCCAGCCCCGGTGCCATCACCCTTGTCGGTCAAGGTTTCACCGTGCGGCCAGCCGTGTTGCGCCTACGTGACGGTTGCCGCCGCCGTGTTACGAACAGATGTCGGTCAGTCCTCGACGGCGAGCAGCGCGTCGACGAAGGCCTCGGGGTCGAACGGCGCGAGGTCGTCGGCTCCCTCACCGAGGCCGACCAGCTTGACCGGCACCCCGAGCTCGCGCTGCACGGCCACCACGATGCCGCCCTTCGCGGTGCCGTCGAGCTTGGTCAGCACGATGCCGGTCACGTTGACGACGTCGCTGAACACGCGGGCCTGCTGGAGGCCGTTCTGGCCGGTCGTGGCGTCCAGCACGAGCAGCACTTCGGTGACCGGGGTCTGCTTCTCGACCACGCGCCTGACCTTGCCCAGCTCGTCCATCAGCCCGGCCTTGTTCTGGAGCCGTCCGGCGGTGTCGACCAGGACCACGTCCGCCTCCTGCTCGATGCCGGCGCGCACCGCCTCGAACGCGACGCTCGCCGGGTCGCTGCCCTCGGCACCCCGCACGGCGGGCACGCCGACCCGCTCCCCCCAGGTCGCGAGCTGCTCCGCGGCGGCCGCCCGGAAGGTGTCCGCGGCCCCCAGAACGACCTGCTTGTCCTGGGTGACGAGCACCCGGGCGAGCTTGCCGACGGTCGTCGTCTTGCCGGTGCCGTTGACACCGACCATCAGCACCACGGCCGGGCGCCCGTCGCGCCGGTCGACGGCCAACGACCGGTCCAGGCTGGGGTCGACCAGGGTGACCAGCTCCTGGCGCAGGATGTCCCGGACCGAGACCGAGGAGCTGCCCTCGACCTTCACGCGGGTCCGCAACCGCGCCACCAGCTCCTGGCTGGGGCCCACCCCGACGTCGGCGGTGATGAGGGTGTCCTCGATCTCCTCCCAGGTGTCCTCGTCGACCACGTCACGGGACAGCAGCGCGAGCAGCCCCCGGCCCAGTGGGCTCTGGGACCGGGCCAGCCGCTGACGGAGCCGGACCAGCCGGCTCGCCGTCGACTCCGGCGTCTCGACGGTGGTGGTGGCCGAGGAGGGCAGCTCGGCGTCCTCGATGGTGCGGGTCGCGGTGTCCCGGGGTGTCTCGGCGTCCTCACCCACACCGGGCTCGGTCAGCGTGCCCTGCGCCGACCCGTCAGGGGCCTCAGGTGGCAGCGAACGACCGCGACCCCGCACGCGCGACGTGACCAGGCCGGCGAGCCCTAGAAGGAGCAGGGCGGCGATGCCGATGATCAGGTAGACGTACTCAGCCACGCCGGTATCCCATCACATGAGCCGTCGGTCGACGCACCCGCACAGCCGCAGTCCGGTCCCCCGCGACCGCTCGGACAGGCACTCGACGGCCCGGACACCGACGGCCGGGCGCGACCCGCGCGCGCAGGCCGCCCCAGTGCCTGTCCGAAGGGTCGTCGGCGCGGTGACCCCGCGGGTCAGGGGCGGCGGTCGAGCGTGGGCAGCCGGTCGACCGACCGGCGCATCACGTCACCCAGCCACGGGGCGGTCGGCACGTCCTGACCACGGTGTGGGTAGGCGACGTAGAGGACGACCAGCAGCGCGAGCAGGAGGATGCCGAGCATGACGAGCAGGACCAGGATCACTGAGGCTCCGACGACGGTGGGTGCGAGACGTGGCTGACGTGACTGAGGCGACCGTGGGGACGCCACGTCTCCAGGGTAGAGGGGGCCGAAAGGGACCGTGCGGGTTCGGGGCTGCGGCTAGACCCCGGCGGGCTCACGCAGCCGTTGGCTGATCACCGCGGACACGCCGTCGCCGCGCATGCTGACGCCGTAGAGGGCGTCGCCGACCTCCATGGTCCGCTTCTGGTGGGTGATCACCAGCAGCTGGCTGGTCTCGCGAAGCTCCTCGTAGATCTCCAGCAGCCGACCGAGGTTCGTGTCGTCGAGTGCCGCCTCGACCTCGTCGAGGATGTAGAAGGGCGACGGCCGCGCCTTGAACAAGGCGACCAGGAAGGCGACCGCCACCAGCGACCGTTCGCCGCCGGACAGCAGCGAGAGCCGCTTGACCTTCTTGCCGGCCGGGCGCGCCTCCACCTCGATACCCGTCGTCAGCATGTCCGACGGGTTGGTGAGGACCAGCGTGCCCTCCCCGCCGGGGAACAGCCGCTCGAAGACGGTGCCGAAAGCCGCGTTGACGTCGTGCCAGGCCTCGGTGAACACCTGCTCGACCCGCTCGTCGACCTCCCGGACGATGTCCAGCAGGTCCCGGCGCGTGCGTCGGAGGTCCTCGAGCTGCTCACCCAGGAACTGGTGGCGCTCCTCGAGGGCGGAGAACTCCTCGAGTGCGAGCGGGTTCACCCGGCCCAGCATCGCCAACGCGCGCTCCGCGGACCGCAGCCGCTTCTCCTGCTCCTCCCGCACGAAGGGCACCGGTGCGGGCTGCCCGGCGGTCCCGTCCGAGGTGTGGTCGGGCTCGAGCGCCGCAGCCTGCTCCGGACTGAGCAGGACCGGGACCAACCTGTCCGGACCATAGTCCGTGACCAGCGTCTCGACATCCTGCCCGAGCTCCACCAGGGCGCGTTCCTCCAGCTGCTCGAGACGCATCCGCTGCTGGGTCCGGGCCAGCTCGTCGCGGTGCACGGTGCTCACCAGCTCCTCGTGCTCCGCGGCCAGGTCACGCAGGGAGGCGCGCACGGACAGGAGGCTCTCCTCGCGACCCCGTCGGTCCGCCTCGACCTTCGAACGCTCGGCCGCTGCCAGCGCGACGGACCGCTCGAGGACCTGCAGGACGACGGCGACACCATGGCCGACCGCCTCCGCGACCATGCCCTCCCGGATCAGGCGGTCACGTCGCGCGGCAGCGCGCGCACGACCCTCGCGCTCGGCGCGGGCAGCCGTGTTCAGCGACTCGGCCCGGCCCGCGAGCGCGCGCGCCCGCTCCTCCGCCGTCCGCAGCGCGAGGCGGGCGTCCGTCTCGGCCTGCCGGCTGGCGCGGGACTGGTCGGCGAGGCGCTCACGCTCGGAGAGGTCCGGTTCCTCCTCGGACCCGGCCTCGGCTGCCCTCAGCCGCTGCTCGAGCTGGGCCAGACCGGCCAGGTCACGGTCTCGGGACTCCTGCGCCGCGGAGATGGCCGTCGCCATCCGCTCCGCCTCGGCCTTCGCCGAGCGCACCAGCGAGCCGAGCTGCCCGAGCTCCTCAGCGACCGCGGCCAAGGTGGCATCAGACTCGTGCAGCCTGGCGAGCGCCACGTCGACCCGGCGCTGGGCAGCCACGCGCTCCTCCTCGAGCCGGGCCAGCTCGAAGCCGGATCGCTCGCAGGCGTGTGCCGCCTCCACGAGCAGCCCGGCAGCCTCGTCGACCGCTGCCTGCACCTCGATCAGGCTGGGCCGGGCCGCGGAGCCGCCGGCGGCGAAGTGGGCCCCGAGCAGGTCCCCCTCGCGGGTCACGGCGGTCACCTCGGGATGCTCGGCAAGCAGGGCACGGGCCGCCGCGAGGTGGGGTACGACGGCGACCCGGTGCAGCAGCCCGATCAGGGCCGGTCGAAGCGCGACGGGACACTCCACCACGTCGACGGCATAGCTCAGGCCGTCGGGCAGCCGCGGCCAGGGGGCCTGCCCCGTGCCGGACCCGAACGACCCGTCGCCCGGTCCGCAACCCAACAGCATCCCCACCCGGCCCAGGTCCTCGTCCTTGAGCCGACCGATGGCACTCAGGGCCGCGTCCAGGTGCTCCAGCGCCAGTGCGTCCGCGGCCGGTCCCAGGGCCGCCGCGACGGCAGTCTCGAAACCGCTCCGGACGCTGAGCAGTGCCGCGACCGAGCCGAGCAGCCCCGGAAGCGGCTCACCGGCCGCCAGCAGCGCACCGACGCCGTCCTTGTGGCTCAGACCGAGCTCCAGGGCCTCCTTGCGGGCTGCGAGCCCGGTGCGCTCCCGGTCCGCCGTCTGTGCCTCCTCGCGCGCCTTGGCGAGCCGGTCCTCGATGTCGACGAGCGACGACACGGCGCCTTCGTGCTCGGCGTCGAGGTTCTCCTCCCCGGCGTCGAGACCGGCGACCCGCGACTCCAGCGAGGTGAACTCCCGCTGCGCCCGGTCGGCACGGCCCGCTGCCTCCTGGCGGGCGTCGGTCAGCCGGCCGATCTCCTCCTCGGCGGCAGCAGCCCTGCTTCTGAGCGCGTTGACCTGGCCGTGCAGCCGGGCCAGCCCCTCCCGCCTGTCGGCCGCGGCCCGGAGCAGGCCGGCGACCCGGTGGTCCTCCTCGGCGTGCGCCTGTTCGAGCCGCTCACGCACGGCGACCGACTGGTCGAGGACCTCGCGCAGGTGCTGCATCTCGGCGCCGATCTGCTGCTCCTGCGCCTGGACCCGGAGGGCCTCCGCCTCCAGATCCTCCGGCTCCCGGCCCGGGCCGGCGGCGGGCTCGGAGCCTTCCCGGGCGTTCCGCACCCGTTCGGCGGCCAGCCCGGCCGTGCCGGTGAGCCGGTCCCGGAGACCGGAGAGCGCGAACCAGGTCTCCTGTGCCGCGGCCAGCGTGGGCAGGTCCTCCCGGAGCGCTGCCTCGAGCCGCGCCTCCTCGGTCCGGGAGGCGGTGATCGCAGACTCCACCTCGGCGCGGCGCTCGAGCAGGATCGTCTCGTCGACCAGCTCCTGTTGGAGAGCGACCCGCGCGCTCACCAGATCGTCGGCGAGCAGGCGCGCGCGGGCGTCACGCGCGTCGGCCTGGACGACGGCCGCCCTGCGGGCGACCTCGGCCTGTCGACCGAGCGGCTTGAGCTGGCGACGGATCTCGTTGAGCAGGTCCTGGAGCCGGGTCAGGTTGCCCTCGGTGGAGTCCAGCTTGCGGAGCGCCTTCTCCTTGCGCTTGCGGTGCTTGAGGACTCCGGCGGCCTCCTCGACGAACCCGCGACGGTCCTCGGGGGTGGCGTGCAGGATGGAGTCGAGCTGCCCCTGGCCGACGATGACGTGCATCTCTCGGCCGATGCCGGAGTCCGACAGCAGCTCCTGGACGTCGAGCAGCCGGCAGGTGGAGCCGTTGATGGCGTAGTCGGAGCCGCCGTTGCGGAACATGGTCCGGCTGATGGTGACCTCGGCGTACTCGATCGGCAGGCCTCCGTCGGCGTTGTCGATGGTCAGGGCCACCTCTGCCCGGCCAAGAGGAGGTCGCCCCGACGTACCGGCGAAGATGACGTCCTCCATCTTGCCGCCCCGCAGGGACTTGGCCCCCTGCTCCCCCATCACCCAGGCGAGGGCGTCGACGACGTTGGACTTGCCCGAGCCGTTGGGTCCCACGATGCAGGTGATGCCGGGCTCCAGCTGCAGGGTGGTCGAGGAGGCGAACGACTTGAAGCCGCGCATGGTGAGGCTCTTGAGATACACGGGCCTCCCTCGGGTCATGGACAGTCACGGGGCGTGCTGGCAGTCGGTGGAGCAAGCTGGACGGAGGGCGACGACCTCCTGGTCGAGGACGCACGTCAGGTCGGTCTGCCGTAGGGAAGCCAGCGGGCGCCAGCGTACCGAACGCCTCTTGTGCTGCCGGTCTGCCACGCCTTGGTCATTCGGCTGGCAAAAGACCCCTCCGCGGTGTCCAATGGCGTCATGGGGGCTAAGAAACATGCGCATCGACTGTTCGGGGCACTTCTACTCACACTGATCATGGTGCTGGCGGGCTCGACCTCCCCCCTGCCTCGTTCGGATGCCAGCGGCGGACGCGACCGCGCGGTCGTCAACGGTGCCGGGCAGATGTCCGACCTGGGCGAGGCTCCGGCGTCGGTGACCGACGTCGGTCCCCGCCCCGACGTGCCACGGGCGGCCGTCCTGCCACCTCCGGTGCGGATCGCCGCCACCGGGTCAGCCGAGAACGTGGTGGCCCGGAACCGGACGGTGCAGAGCCAGGTGGCCGCCGATCGCGTCCCCCAGGTGCTGCTGCAGGCCTACCGCTCCGCGGTCGGGTCCGTGGCGTCGTCCTGCGACCTCAAGGTCAGCCTGCTGGCCGCGATCGGGCAGGTGGAGTCCGGTTCCCTCGTCGGTGTCCGGCTCGACGCGCGACACCGCACGTCGATCCTCGGCCCCGTCCTCGACGGCCGGGGCTTCGCCGCCATCCCCGACACGGACAACGGCCGCTGGGACGGCAACACAAGGTGGGACCGCGCGATGGGTCCCATGCAGTTCCTCCCGAGCACCTGGCGGACCTTCGGCGTGGACGGCGACGGCGACGGGGTGGCCGACCCCCAGGACGTCGAGGACGCAACGGCATCGGCGGCCGCCTACCTCTGCTACGGCGGGCGCGACCTCGCCCAGTCGAGCGTCCTGCGCTCCGCGGTCCTGTCCTACAACCACTCCTCCGCCTACGAGCGGTTGGTGCTGACCTACCAGCAACGGTTCGCTGCGCTCGGCCTGGACCGGGGCGCACAAGCGGTCGGGATCCCCTCGACGAGCATGCTGCCGGAAGCGACCCCGGTCAGCGGCCTGGGCTCCGGTGAGCCGTTCCGCATGCAGCCCGTCGGCGACACCAGCCAGCCGCCGCGGCACCGCCCGACCAGCCATGCCCCGGCGCGACACCCGACCCGGCCGGCTCATCAGCCTGCGCGGCACCCGGCAACGCACCCGACCCCGCGGCCGACCCCGCGGCCGACCCCGCAGCCGACCCCGCAGCCGACCCCGCCGGCTGTGACGTCCGCGACCTCCGTGACACCGACGGTCGCCGGCAGCCCCACCGGCAGCCCGACGCCGACCGGCACGGCGACGCCGGCCGCCAGCTCCACCGCAAGCCCGACGCCGACCGCCAGCTCCACCGCAAGCCCGACGCCGACCGGCACGGCCACCCCGACAGCCAGCCCCACCCCGACAGCCAGCCCGACCCCGACCTGCATCCCGGTCGACCCCTCTGCGGAGCCGTCACCCACCCCGACGCAACCGGTGAGGACGGCATCGTGCCCGCCGTGTCCCTCACCCGGCCAGCCGACACCCACCCCGTCGCCGACCGGCACCCCGCTCATGTGCAGCCCGGAGCCCTCTCCAACGGCTTCTGCATCGTCTGCGCCGTGAGCGCGAAGCCGGACCCGTCGGCCAACCGCCGTGCCGGCACCGCCGGGCCGGCCATCGTGGCCGACAGGCTCAGGACGCCGAGCTCCCGGCAGGCCCGCTCGACGGCCCTGGCGGTGGCCCGGCCGTAGCCCCGTCCCCGGAGCCCGGGGAAGACCTCGAGCACCCGGATGCAGGCGTGCACACCGTCCGCTCGTGGGAGCAGCTGCAGCCACACCTGCGCGACGGCGGTGGCGTCCTCCCGAGCCGTCCAGAGCCGGTGGCCACTGGTGGCGGGGCCCTGCGGCAGCCGGTGCTCGAGTCGACCCTCCGCGGTCCGCTCGAGCACCGGTCGGGCCGCGTCGTACTCCGGCTCGGTCATGTCCCGGAGCACGACCCGCCCGGTCACCGGAGGAGCGGGCGTGACCCCGAGACGCCTGCTCACCGTGGCGGCCTCGACCCTGTAGCCGAGACTGGC
>JAICWH010000103.1 GCA_025934895.1 Nocardioidaceae bacterium
CTTGGCGCAGCCGATGACCGCACCCCAGAGCAGCGTCACGGCACCGACGACCACGACCGCGGTCTGCGCGGCCTGCGTGTAGTCGTAGATGAAGCTCGAGCGGACCACGAGGTACACCCCGGCGGTCACCATCGTGGCGGCATGGATCAGCGCCGACACCGGGGTCGGGCCCTCCATCGCGTCCAGCAGCCAGGACTGCAGAGGCACCTGGGCCGACTTGCCGCAGGCGGCCAGCAGGAACAGCAGCCCAAGCACGGTCATCGTGGTGTGCGAGGCATGGCCCGCCCCCGCGGAGACTCCGGTGAAGGCGACGGTGCCGAAGGTCGTGAACACCAGCATCGTGCCGAGCGCCATCCCGATGTCACCGACCCGGTTGACGACGAAGGCCTTCTTGGCGGCGACCGCGGCCGAGGGCTTGTGCTGCCAGAAGCCGATCAGCAGGTACGACGCGAGGCCGACGCCCTCCCAGCCGAGGAACATCAGCAGGTAGTTGTCGGCGAGCACCAGTGTCAGCATCGCTGCCACGAACAGGTTGAGGTAGGCGAAGAACCGGGCCCTGCGCGGGTCGTGCTGCATGTAGCCGACCGAGTAGATGTGGATCAGCGAGCCGACCCCGGTAATCAGAAGCAGGAACAGCGCCGACAGCGGGTCGTAGAGCAGGCCGAACTCCGCCCGGAAGCTGCCGGCGTTGACCCAGGTGTAGACGATCTGCCCGACCTGCCGGTCACCCGCCTGCCGCCCGAGCAGGGCGAAGAAGCACAGCAGGCTGAGCACGAAGGAGCCGAGCACGGTGGCGCAGCCGAGCAGGTGCGCGAAGGCCGAGGTGCGCCGGTTGCCGAGCAGCAGGATGACGGCGGCACCGAGGGCCGGCAGCGCGATGACCACCCAGAGCAGGGAGAGCACGCCGCTCGTGGCGGACGGGTCCACCACGGGCGTGGACGCCGCCAGGGCAGGGTTCATCAACGGATCGCTCCTTAGTACTTCAGCAGGCTCGCGTCGTCGACCGAGGCCGACCGGCGGGTGCGGAAGATCGTCATGATGATGGCGAGACCGATGACCACCTCGGCGGCGGCCACCACCATCACGAAGAAGGCGGCCACCTGCCCGTCGAGGTTCCCGTTGGTGCGGGAGAAGGTGACCAGGGCGAGGTTCGACGCGTTCAGCATCAGCTCGACGCACATGAACGCGACGATCGCGTTGCGCCGGGTCAGCACCCCGACGCTGCCGATCGTGAACAGGATCGCCGACAGCACCAGGAAGGGTGTGCCGCTCATCGCGTGCCCTCCCCGGGCTCGCTGCGGTCAGCCCGGTCCGGGTCGGTGTCCGCGCGTGGTGCGTGCGGGCCGTCGATGGCGCCGCGCGGTCCCGACCGGGTCACCGGCCGGTACGACGTACCGTCGCCCATCGAGCCGGTCAGGGTGTCCACATCGCTCGCGGGGGCGGTGCGCAGGTTGCCGCGGGCGGTGAGCGTGCGCGACACGGAGATCTCGGACGGTGTGCCGTCCGGGAGCAGGGCCGGGGTGTCCACCGCGTTGTGCCGCGCGAACACGCCGGGCGCGGGCAGCGGCCCGAGCTGGGTGCCCTTGTCCGCGTAGTCGCGCAGCCGCTGGACCGCCATCGCCGCCTGCGTGGGCTTCGGGGTGAGCCGCTCACGGTGGGCCAGCACCATGGCGCCGATCGCAGCGGTGATCAGCAGCGCGCTGGTCGCCTCGAAGGCGAAGATGTAGCGCGAGAACAGCAGCTGCGCCAGTCCCGGCACGTTCCCGGCCTGGTTGGCACTGGTCAGACCGGTCGCCGCTCCGAGCGAGACCTGGCCGACGCCGAGCACCAGGACCAGACCGAACAGCAGGCCCACGACCGTGGCCATCAGCCGCTGGCCGCGGATGGTCTCCACGACCGAGTCCGACGCGTCGACGCCGACGAGCATCAGCACGAACAGGAACAGCATCAAGATGGCGCCGGTGTAGACGATGATCTGCACGACGAACAGGAACGGCGCGCTCTGCACGGCGTACAGCACGGCCAGGCTGATCATCACCACGGCGAGCAGCAGGGCAGCGTGCACGGCCTTGCGGGCGAACAGGATGCCGAGCGCGCAGGCGACCATGATCGGGGCCAGGATCCAGAAGGCGACCATCGGCTCAGACCTCCTTCTCGGGGCCGGCGGCGCCGGACCGGTCGCGGGTCGTGAACGTGCCTCGGTAGTAGTCGCTCTCGTCGGCACCGATCAGCATCTCGTGCGGAGGCTGCTCCATGCCGGGGAGCAGGGGGGCGAGCAGGTCGGACTTCTCGTAGATCAGGTCGGCGCGGTTGTTGTCGGCGAGCTCGTACTCGTTGGTCATCGTCAGCGCGCGGGTCGGGCAGGCCTCGATGCACAGCCCGCACAGGATGCACCGTAGGTAGTTGATCTGGTAGACGCGGCCGTAGCGCTCCCCCGGGGAGTAGCGCTCCCCGTCGACGTTGGACGCGCCCTCGACGTAGATGGCGTCGGCCGGGCAGGCCCAGGCGCACAGCTCGCAGCCGATGCACTTCTCGAGCCCGTCCGGCCAGCGGTTGAGCTGGTGCCTGCCGTGGAAGCGAGGGGCGGTCGGCTTCTTCTCGAACGGGTACTGCTCGGTGACGACCTTGCGGAACATCGTCCGGAAGGTCACCCCGAAACCGGCGACCGGGTCCCAGAACTGTTCCTTGAGTGTGGGCATCTAGTCCCGCTTCCCGGTTGTGCTTGCAGCCGGCGCGACGGCGGCGCCGGTGGTGTCGCTCGTGTCGCCGGCGTCGCTCGTGCCGGTCAGGGCCCGCGGGACGGTGGTGGCCTGGGCGGAGGTCATCGGCGGCACAGGATAGCCGCCGGCGAACGCGTCGAAGGCCACGTCGTCCTCGGCCAGGTCACCGACCTCGCTCGGCCGCTCGTCCTTCTCACCCACCAGGTAGACCAGGACGCACAGCACGGCCAGGACCGCGAGTGCACCGAGCAGGTAGGTGCGGTTGAGCCCCCCGTCGATGCTCACCAGCCGGATCGCCGCCACCAGCACTATCCAGACCAGGGAGACGGGGATCAGCCACTTCCAGCCGAACTTCATGAACTGGTCGTAGCGCAGCCTCGGCAGCGTGCCGCGCAGCCAGATGAACCCGAAGATGAAGATCATCACCTTGATGATGAACCACAGGAACGGCCAGTAGCCGGTGTCGAGCATCCCGCCGTTCACCGCCGAGAGCGGCCACGGCGCCCGCCACCCGCCGAGGAACAGCGTCGTCGCCAGGGCCGAGACCGTCACCATGTTGACGTACTCGGCAAGGAAGAACAGCGCGAACTTCAACGAGCTGTACTCGGTGTGGAAGCCGCCCACGAGCTCCCCCTCGGCCTCCGGGAGGTCGAACGGCGCCCGGTTGGTCTCCCCGACCATCGCGATCATGTAGATCACGAAGGACGGGAACAGGTTGACCCCGAACCACAGCCGCTGCTGGGCGCTGACGATCTCGGACGTGGACAGCGAGCCGGCGTAGAGGAAGACGGCGACCAGCGCGAGGCCCATGGCGACCTCGTAGGAGATCATCTGCGCCGAGCTGCGCAGCCCTCCGAGCAGGGAGTACGTCGACCCGCTCGACCAGCCGCCGAGCACGATGCCGTAGATGCCGATGGAGCTGATCGCCAGCACGAACAGCACCCCCACCGGCATGTCGGTCAGCTGCAGCGGCGTGGTCCGGTGCGTGAACGGGATCGTCACCTCGGGACCGAAGGGGATCACCGCGAACGCCAGGAAGGCCGGGACCGTGGAGACGACCGGCGCCAGGATGAAGACCACCTTGTCGGCAGCCGTGGGGATGATGTCCTCCTTGAGTGCCAGCTTGACGCCGTCCGCGAGGGACTGCAGCAGCCCGAAGGGACCGTTGACGTTGGGCCCGATGCGGTGCTGCATGCGGGCCACCACCCGGCGCTCGAGCCAGATGTTGAACAGGGTCAGCAGCACCAGGACGACGAAGATCAGCACCGCCTTGAGCACGACCACCCACAGCGCGTCGTTGCCGAAGGCGGACAGGTCGTCGACGGCCAGGACCGTCCCGAGGTTCGTCATGCCCGTGCCTCCTGCGTCGCCTCGAGGGTGACCTCCGATCCGGCGGCCGGGGACCACTGCGAGGGCGCCGAGGTCGTCGGCACCCACACCACCCCGTCCGGCAGGTCCGCAAGGGCCAGCGGCAGGGTCGTCGAGCCGGTCGTGCCGGTCGGCCCGGTCGTCGCCTGTGTCGCGCTGATCGTCACCTGCTCGCCGGCCGTCAGCCCGAGCAGGTCCATCGTCGCCGCGGAGACCAGCGCGACCGGCGTACGCCCGGTTGCCTTGAGGTCGTCCTCACCGTCCAGCATCCGGCCGTGGTCGATCAGCATCTTCCAGCTCGCCACTCGCACCGTGCTGTCAGGGCCGGCGTCGGGCCGGACCGCGTGAGCACCCGACAGGTGGGGGGCGAAGGGGGGCATCGGGGCGCGGTCTCCGTCCCAGGCTCCCAGCTCTGCCATCTCGGTCCGGGCCTGGCCGACGGTCTTGAACCCCAGGTCGACGCCCATCTCGTCCGCGATCCCGGAGAGCACCCGCAGGTCGGGCAGCGCGTTGGACTCTTGCAGCACCTTCTCGAACATCCGGACCCGACCCTCCCAGTCCACGAACATCCCGGCCTTCTCGGCCACCGGCGCCACCGGGAACACCACGTCGGCGTGCTCGGAGACCGCACTGGCCCGGACCTCCAGGCAGACCACGAAGCGTGCGGCATGCACGGCTGCGAGGGCGGCGGCGGGGTCCGGCAGGTCGACCGGGTCCACACCGGCGACGACGAGCGCCTCGATGTCACCGGCGACGGCGGCGGCGAGGATCGCGTCGCCGTCCCGGCCGGTGCGGACCGGGACGGTGCTCCCCCACACGGTGCCGAGGTCGACCCGCGCCGCGGCGTCGGCCACCGGACGTCCTCCGGGCAGGAGGTTCGGCAGGCACCCGGTCTCCAGGGCGCCGCGCTCGCCGGCGCGACGGGGTAACCAGGCCAGCCTGGCACCCGTCCGCTGCGCCAGCAGGAGCGCCGCGGACAGGGCACCGGGGACCGCCGCCAGCCGCTCACCGACCAGGATCACGTCACCTGCGTCGAGGGCGACCTCGGCGTCCTCGGCGAGCGCCTCCAGGGCCGCCGACTCGCCTCCCGGTGCCGTGCGGATCAAGGTGCCGGACATCTTCTTCAGCCCACGGGAGGTGAACGGCGCGACCGAGACCACCTTCGTCCCCGCGCCGGCGGCCTTGCGCAGCCGCAGGAACACGATCGGGGACTCGTCCTCGGGCTCCAGTCCGGCGAGCACCACGACGCCGGCCTTCTCCAGGTCCGCGTAGGTGACCTCGAGCGCCTTGCCCACCACGTGCGCGGCCAGGAAGGCGGCCTCCTCCGCGGAGTGCGCCCGGGCCCGGAAGTCGATGTCGTTGGTCCCGAGCGCGACCCGCGCGAACTTGCTGTAGGCGTAGGCGTCCTCACCGGTGAGCCGGCCGCCGGTCAGCACACCGACCCGTCCCTGCGCGGCACCGAGACCGCGGGCGGCCACCGTGAACGCCTCGGGCCAGGACGCCGGACGGTGCTGTCCGGTCTCGGGGTCCTTGACCAGCGGGGTGGTGAGCCGGTCGGCCTGCCGCGCGTAGCGGAAGGCGAACCGGCCCTTGTCGCAGTTCCACTCCTCGTTGACCTCGGGGTCGTTGCCGGCGAGCCGACGGGTGACCTTGCCGCGGCGATGGTCGGTGCGCAGCGCGCACCCGGACGCGCAGTGCTCGCACACGGAGGGCGTGGAGATCAGGTCGAACGGCCTCGAGCGGAAGCGGTACGACGTGGAGGTCAGCGCCCCGACCGGGCAGATCTGGATGGTGTTGCCGGAGAAGTAGGACTCGAACGGCTCGCGCTCGTAGATCCCGACCTGCTGCAGCGCGCCCCGTTCGATGAGTGCGATGAACGGGTCGCCGGCGATCTGCTCGGAGAAGCGGGTGCACCGAGCACACAGCACGCAGCGCTCCCGGTCGAGCAGCACCTGGGCGGAGATGGCGATCGGCTTCGGGAAGGTCCGCTTGGTCCCGCCGCTGTCGAAGAACCGGCTCTCGCCGCGCCCGTTGGACATCGCCTGGTTCTGCAGGGGGCACTCGCCGCCCTTGTCGCAGACCGGGCAGTCGAGTGGATGGTTGATCAGCAGGAACTCCATGTTGCCCTGCTGCGCCTTGTCCGCGACCTCGGAGGTCACCTGGGTCTTGACCACCATGCCCTCGGAGGCCACCAGCGTGCAGGAGGCCTGCGGCTTCACGCGCCCGGGCGGCCCCATCATCGGCTTGGGGTTGCCCTCCTTGTCGGGCAGCGCCACCTCGACCAGGCACTGCCGGCAGGCGCCGACCGGGGCGAGGAGCGGGTGGTCGCAGAACCGGGGGATCTGCACCCCGACCTGCTCGGCCGCCCGGATCACCAGCGTGCCCTTGGGGACGCTGACCTCGACCCCGTCGACGCTCAGGGTGACCAGGCCGGTCTCCTGCTGCTGGACGCTCATGCACTGGCTCCCAGGGGCGCGAAGAGGGTGGCGGCGGCCGGGTCGAACGGGCAGCCGCCGCGCGTGAAGTGGTCGACGTACTCCTGCCGGAAGTACTGGATGGAGGAGGTGATCGGGGAGACCGCGCCGTCGGCGAGCGCGCAGAACGACCGGCCCAGGATGTTGTCGCACTGGTCGAGCAGAGTCTCGAGGTCGGCCTCGGATCCCTTGCCCTGCTCGAGCCTGGCCAGCGTCTGCACCAGCCACCAGGTGCCCTCGCGACACGGCGTGCACTTGCCGCACGACTCGTGCTTGTAGAACTCGGTCCAGCGGAGCACCGCGCGCACGATGCAGGTGGTCTCGTCGAAGATCTGCAGCGCCTTGGTGCCGAGCATCGATCCGGCGGCGCCGACGCCCTCGTAGTCCAGCGGCACGTCGAGGTGCTCGGCGGTCAGGATGGGCGTCGAGGAGCCTCCGGGGGTCCAGAACTTGAGCTGGTGGCCCTCCCGGACGCCACCGGCGATGTCGAGGAGCTGGCGCAGCGTGACGCCCAGCGGGGCCTCGAGCTGCCCCGGGTTGCGGACGTGGCCGGACAGCGAGTAGAGCGTCATCCCCTTGCTCTTCTCGGTGCCCATCGAGCTGAACCACTCGGCGCCGTTGCGGACGATGCAGGGCACCGACGCGATCGACTCGACGTTGTTGATCACCGTCGGGGCGGCGTACAGGCCGGCGACCGCGGGGAACGGCGGACGCAGCCGTGGCTGTCCGCGGCGGCCCTCGAGCGAGTCGAGCAGCGCGGTCTCCTCGCCGCAGATGTAGGCACCAGCACCGGCGTGCACGGTCACCTGCAGGTCGAATCCGGATCCGTGGATGTCCTCGCCGAGGTGACCGGCGAGGTAGGCCTCCTGCACGGCGCGCTGCAACCGGCGTACGACGTGCAGCACCTCGCCTCGCACGTAGATGAACGCGTGGTTGGCGCGGATCGCATAGCAGGCGAGGATCACACCCTCGAGGAGCGTGTGCGGCGTCGCCATCATCAGCGGGACGTCCTTGCAGGTGCCCGGCTCGGACTCGTCGGCGTTGACGACAAGGTAATGAGGCTTGACTGTGCCGTCCTTCTCGGGCCCTTGGGGGATGAAGCCCCACTTCATGCCGGTCGGGAAGCCGGCGCCGCCGCGGCCGCGCAGGCCGGAGTCCTTGACCAGCGCGATGACGTCGTCCTGTGTCATCGCGAAGGCGGTGTCCAGTGCGGCGTACCCACCGGTGCCCTCGTAGGACTCCAGGGTCCAGGGACGGTCGCTGTCCCAGTGCTTCGTGAGCACGGGGGTCAGCGGGCTGATGTCCGGCTCGCTCACTCGTCCACCTCGTCCTTGCCGCCGTGCGTGTCGGAGCCCGACTCCTCGACACGCACCGCGGACGCGTCGTCGGTCGCGTCTGACTGCTCCACCGCCTGCTGCGCCGTGTCCGCAGGCGACCCCGGGTCTCCCTCGCGCTCGGTGCTGGGAGCGGTCCAGCCGTTCTTCCGGGCGATCCGCAGCCCGAGCAGCGAGGCCTGGCCGGCCGCCGGCCCCTCGTCGGCCCGGTCGTCGGGGAAGCCGGCCAGCACCCGCTCCGCCTCCCGCCAGGTGCAGATCCGCGGACCGCGGGTCGACGTGACCTCGACGCCTGCCCGGAGGTCGTCGACCAGCCGGGTCGCCGACTCGGGGGTCTGGTTGTCCATCAGCTCCCAGTTGACGGTCATCACCGGGGCGTAGTCGCAGGCGGCATTGCACTCGATGTGCTCGAGGCTGATGCGGCCGTCCTCGGTCGTCTCGTCGTTGCCGACGTCGAGATGCTCCTTGAGCCTCTCGAAGATCACGTCCCCGCCCATCACCGCGCACAGTGTGTTGGTGCAGACGCCGACGTGGTAGTCGCCGACCGTGCGGCGCTTGTACATCGTGTAGAACGTCGCCACTCCGGACACCTCCGCTGCGGAGATCCCGAGGATGTCCGCGCAGGCCTCGATGCCGCGGGCGGTGACCCGGCCCTCGACGCTCTGCACCAGGTGCAGCATCGGTAGCAGCGCGGAGCGGGCCTCGGGGTAGCGGCGGGTGATGCTGACCAGATCCGCCAGGGTGTTCGCGTCCAGCCCCACCTGGGCCGAGCCGTTCGAGCGCACCTCGGTCACCGGTCCACGCCTCCCATCACCGGGTCGATGGAGGCGATGGCGACGATGACGTCGGCGAGCATGCCGCCCTCGCTCATCACCGAGGTCGCCTGCAGGTTGGTGAAGGACGGGTCCCGGAAGTGCACCCGGTACGGCCGCGTCCCGCCGTCGGACACGACGTGGGCGCCGAGCTCACCGCGCGGTGACTCGATCGGCACGTAGGCCTGCCCCGCGGGCACCCGGAAGCCCTCCGTGACCAGCTTGAAGTGGTGGATCAGGGCCTCCATGGACTCGCCCATGATGTGCCGGATGTGATCGAGGCTGTTGCCCATCCCGTCGCTGCCGACGGCGAGCTGGCTGGGCCAGGCGATCTTCTTGTCGGCGACCATCACCGGCGCACCCTCGAGCCCGGCGAGCCGGTCCGCAGCCTGCTCGACGATCTTCAAGGACTCCCACATCTCGTTGAGCCGGATCCGGAAGCGGCCGTAGGCGTCGCTGGTGTCCCAGGTCTGGACCTCGAAGTCGTAGTCCTGGTAGCCGCTGTAGGGCTGGGTCTTGCGCAGGTCCCAGGCGAAGCCGGTCGAGCGCAGCACCGGCCCGGTGATTCCGAGCGCCATGCATCCGGCCAGGTCGAGGTGGCCGACGTTCTCCAGTCGACCCTTGAAGATGGGGTTGGCGTTGCACAGCGCGGCGTACTCCGGCAACCGCTTCTTCATCAGGGCGATGAAGTCCCGGATCTGGTCCAGTGCACCGGGCGGCATGTCCTGGGCGACGCCTCCCGGACGGATGAAGGCGTGGTTCATCCGCAGCCCGGTGATCAGCTCGAACAGGTCCAGGACCATCTCGCGCTCGCGGAAGCCGATCGTCATCACCGTCAGCGCGCCGATCTCCATGCCACCGGTGGCGATGCAGACCAGGTGGCTGGAGATGCGGTTGAGCTCCATCAGCAGGACGCGCATCACCTGTGCCTTCTCGGGAATGTCGTCCTCGATGCCCAGGAGGCGTTCCACACCGAAGGAGTAGGTCGCCTCGTTGTAGAACGGGGACAGGTAGTCCATCCGGGTGCAGAAGGTGACCCCCTGCACCCAGGTGCGGAACTCCATGTTCTTCTCGATGCCCGTGTGCAGGTAGCCGATGCCGCAGCGCGCCTCGGTGACCGTCTCGCCCTCGATCTCGAGAATCAGCCGGAGCACCCCGTGGGTGGACGGGTGCTGGGGGCCCATGTTGACCACGACGTGGTCGTCGTTCGAGTCGCCGTCGGTGTCATCGACGTAGTCGCTGATCCCCTGGACGACGGAGTCCCAGTCCTGCCCGGTGACCGTGAAGACTCGGTCGGCCGAGGGCTCCCCGGAGGGTGCGTAGGGGTCGTGGGTGGTGGTCATCAGCTGTAGGACCTTCGCGTGTCGGGCGGTGGGATGGTGGCGCCCTTGTACTCGACCGGGATGCCACCGAGGGGGTAGTCCTTGCGCTGCGGGTGACCCGGCCAGTCGTCGGGCATCTCGATGCGCGTCAGGGCGGGATGACCGTCGAACACGACTCCGAAGAAGTCGTAGGTCTCGCGCTCGTGCCAGTCGTTGGTCGGGTAGACCGCGACCACGGACGGAATGTGCGGGTCGGCATCCGGGCAGGTGACCTCGAGCCGGATCCGCCGGTTGTGGGTCATCGACAGCAGGTGGTAGACCGCGTGCAGCTCGCGACCGGCGTCGTCCGGATAGTGCACTCCCGACACGCCGAGGCACATCTCGAAGCGCAGCCGTTCCTCGTCCCGGAGGAGTCGCGCGACCCGGAGGAGGTCGGTGCGGCGCACGAACAGGGTCAGCTCGCCGCGGTGCACCACGACCTTCTCGACCGCCCCGCCCGGACCGGTGGCCACGCCTGCCCGCTCGCACGCGCCTACCAGGGCGTCGGCAACGTCGTCGAACCAGCCGCCGTAGGGGCGTGGCGTGCCGCCGGGCATCACGACCGGGCGCACCAGACCGCCGTACCCGGACGTGTCGCCCGTGCCTTGCACGCCGAACATGCCGTGCCGCACGCCCACGACCTCGGGCTGGAGCTGCTCAGGGTCGGCAGGGAGCCGGTTCCCGCCGGTGATGTCCGTCGCGGGATCGGTCGCGTCCCGCTCGGTGCCGGGAGTCACCTCCGGGAAGTCTTCGGGCTTCATGTCACCCGAGTCGCCACCGCTCACCTCAGCAGGCCCTTCATCGCCGACGTCGGCAGCTCGTTGAGGGCGACGGTCTCCTGCTCCTCGATCTGGTTCAGGCGGTTGACGCCGAGCTTGGTCGACTGGACCTGCTTGTGCAGCTTGAGGATCGCGTCGATGAGCATCTCGGGCCGGGGCGGGCAGCCGGGGAGGTACATGTCCACCGGCACCACATGGTCGACGCCCTGCAGGATCGCGTAGTTGTTGAACATGCCGCCAGAGCTGGCGCACACGCCCATGGCCAGGACGTACTTGGGCTCGGCCATCTGGTCGTAGATCTGCCGCAGCACCGGCGCCATCTTCTGGCTGACCCGGCCGGCGACGATCATCAGGTCCGCCTGGCGCGGCGAGGCCCGGAACACCTCCATGCCGAACCGTGCGAGGTCGTAGCGAGGGCCGCCGGACGTCATCATCTCGATGGCGCAGCAGGCCAGCCCGAAGGTCGCCGGCCAGAACGACGCCTTGCGCATGTAGCCGGCCACGCCCTCCACCGTCGTCAGCAGGATGCCACTCGGCAGCTTCTCCTCGAGTCCCATCACATTCCCCCAGCTGTCGTCGTACTGCTCAGTCCCACTCGAGTCCGCCCCGTCTCCAGACATAGGCGTAGGCGACGAACACGGTCGCGATGAACAACGCCATCTCCACCAGGCCGAACACCTTCATCGAGTCGAAGTAGACGGCCCACGGGACCAGGAAGATGATCTCGATGTCGAAGACGATGAACATCATGGCCGTGATGTAGTACTTCACCGGGAACCTGCCGCCGCCGAGTGCCTGCGGCGTCGGCTCGATGCCGCACTCGTAGGAGTCCAGCTTGGCGCGGTTGTAGCGCTTCGGTCCGGTCAGGGAGCTGACCACCACGGAGAAGACCGCGAAGCCGCCCGCTAGGACGAGCAGTGCAAGCACCGGGGTGTAGAGGTTCATGCTGGCCTCCTGTCCTTGTCCGGCCCCCGCGTCCGGGGACGTCGTCGAGTCTGGTGGTGGGCGGTGCTATGCGGCCGGAGCCACGCGGGCGAGCGCGTTGATCACCTTGTCGGACACGTCCCCGTCGTGCGGGTCGGTGAGGTTCGCCATCAGCTTGAGCAGGACTCCCATCAACGCGGTCCGAGGTAGACCGTACTTGGTCGCCTGCTTCATGAAGGTCGGGTTGCCGATCATCTTCGCGAACACCCGGCCGAGCGTGAAGTATCCGCCGTAGGCCGCGTCGAGCGCCCCGGCGTACCCCTCGAGGACCCGTTCCCGGGCCGGGCCGTCGGGTCGCGCAAGAGCCTGTACGACGGTCTCGGCGGCCAGGTGCCCAGACTCCAGCGCGTAGTCGATGCCCTCGCCGTTGAAGGGGTTGACCATCCCGCCGGAGTCGCCGGACAGCAGCACGCCGCGGGTGTAGTGCGGCTTGCGGTTGAAGCCCATCGGCAGGGCCGCCGAGCCGATCCGGCCGACCAGGTTCTCGTCCCGGAAGCCCCAGTCGGTCGGGGTCTGGGCGAGCCAGCGACGAAGGACGTCCTTGTAGTCGACGTGCTGGAACGCCTTCGAGGTGTTGAGGATGCCGAGGCCGACGTTGGCCGTGCCGTCACCCACCCCGAAGATCCACCCGTAGCCGGGCAGCAGGTTGCTCCTCTGTGGCTCGCCGTCCCACAGCTCGAGCCAGGACTCCATCCACCCGTCGTCGTGGCGGGGGGTCGTGTAGTAGGCGCGCACGCCGACGGCCATCGGCCGGTTCCCGCGGCGTTCGAGGCCGAGCGCGATGGCGAGCCGGGCCGAGACGCCGTCGCAGGCGATGACGACCGGCGCCGTGTAGGTCTCGTCTTCGCCGACCCGGCGGCCCTTGTCGTCGACCGGCTTCGCCCTCACCCCGACCACCCGTCCGGTGCCCTCGTCGAGGACGGGCCCGGTGACCGAGGTGCGCTCGGTCAGCCGGGCGCCGGCCTTCTCGGCGTGCCGGGCGAGGATCTCGTCGAGGTCGGAGCGGGTGCGGACCAGGCCGTAGTCCGGGAAGGACGCGAGTTCCGGCCAGGGCAGCTCGAGCCGATGGCCCGCGCCGACGATCCGCAGGCCCTTGTTCCGCTGCCAGCCCGGGGCGTCGAGGTCGACGCCCATCGCGATCAGTTGGCGGACCGCGCGCGGCGTCAGCCCGTCCCCGCAGATCTTGTCCCGGGGGAAGGCGCTCTTCTCGAGCAGCACGACGTCGACCCCGGCCTCGGCGAGGTGGTAGGCGGCACTGGAACCTGCCGGACCAGCTCCCACGACGATGACGTCCGCCTGCCGCGCATCCGCGGTGGTCCGGGTCATGGGAGGCACCTTCTTCGCAATGTCTGGCTCATCGGTTGCCCGCGCTGAGGCAACCTGCTATGTGTCTTTGTGAATTGCTTCACTAATCGCTGCTACCGACGAGTCTAGAGGCCTGCGCCGGTTCACGCGACCCGGGTGGCACCGCCTCCCCCGTCCTGCTGCTCTGCCGAGTCGGCGCGTCCGCAGGGCCGGGGCCTGCCGAGTCGGCGCGTCCGCAGGGCCGGGGCCTGCCGAGCCGGCGCGTCCGCAGGGCCGGGGCCTGCCGCGTCGGCGCGTCCGCAGGGCCGGGGCCTGCCGAGTCGGCGCGTCCGCAGGGCCGGGGCCTGCCGAGCCGGCGCGTCCGCAGGGCCGGCGGACCCCTGGTCAGCTTGTCCGGCGCACCACCTTGTCCGGCGCACCACTCCTGCGTGTTCCAGTCGCAACCCGGGACATCCAACGCGTCGCCTCACATCCGCACTCGGAGCCTGGGCCCCGAGTCGCCGACCGCGCCACGAAACGGTGACCGTCGACCGTCGGCTCTGCCGAGGCGCGTCCGGCCCGGTCC
>JAICWH010000186.1 GCA_025934895.1 Nocardioidaceae bacterium
AGGAGAGCACGGCATTCTCGTACTGGTGCGCCCGGTGGTCCGCGGCCTGCATCGTCCTCGGCAGCACGTCGAGCTTCTCCAGCACCCACTCTGGCACCTCCTCGCCCGCGCAGAGCGCGACGCACACCTCAGCGGCGTAGCGGTCCACGAGCCTGCGCAGCGGCGCCGTGACGTGCGCGTACTCCGAGGCCAGCGCGGCGTGCTCCGGCTGCCCGGGCGTCTCACCGTCGAACCCGACGTAGGCCGAGCCTCGCAACAGCCGCGTGCACGCGACGACCATCGCGGCGTGATTGGGGAGGTCGGGGTCGAGCGCCCGGATGAAGTCCGGATAGAGCAGCTCCGCCGGCCACTCGATCCCGAGTGCCTTGGCGGTTCGGTGCAGCCGCTGGATGTCCCGGCGCTCCGGCGGCGGCAGCGTGCGCAGCAGCCCGACGCGGGCATACACCATGAGGGATGCGGCAGCCATCCCGGTCAACAGGGAGATCTGGGCGTTCCACTCCTCCACCGGCAGCATCTTGCGAAAGCTCAGGGACCAGTGGTCACCCTCTGCGTCGACCTCCTGCTCCGGGAGAGGCAACGAGACTCCGCCGCGAGCAGCCTCGCGGTCCTTGCGCAGCTCTCCGACCTCTGCGAGCAGGTCGATCATCGGGTCGGCGGTGCCCGCGTCGACCTGCTTCTGCAGCCCGTCGTAGTCCAGCTTGGCCTGGCTGCGGACCAGCGCTCGCTCGACGTGTACGTCGGTGCCCTCACCGTCCCGGTCGACCTTGATCGTCCAGAGCAGCGCCGGTCGGATCGCGTCGGGCAGCAGCGACGCCGAACCCTCGGAGAGGACGGTCGGATGCAGCGGGATCTTCGCGTCGGCGCCGTACAACGTCTCACCCCGCCTGTTGGCCTCCTCGTCGATCGGGTCCCCTGGAGAGACGAATGCCGCCACGTCGGCGATCGCGTAGCGCACGACATAGCCACTGCCATCCCGCTCCAGGTGCAGCCCCTGGTCGAGGTCCATCGACGTCGCCGGGTCGATGGTGATGAACGGGATGTCGGTGCGATCCAGCTGCGGCAGCCGAGGGGCGCCGGCTGCCTGCCGCGCCGCCCGCTCCACCTCCTCGGGGAACTCCGGCGCGAGCTCCAGCTCACGCTGGATCAACCCGATGCCGTCCCGCAGCGGAGCGCCCTCGGCGTGGTGCAGCTTGACGACTCTTCTCGGCACCGGCTCACCTCTGGTCCTGGTCTGGTCCAGCCAGCATAAGGTGAACGAATGCTGATCCTGCTGCCCCCGTCGGAAGGAAAGGCGGCACCACGGCGGGGCAGGCCGCTGGACCTCGCGTCGATGAGCTTCCCGGGCTTGCACGGGCACCGGGCGGTCGTGCTGGACGCCCTCCGCGCGCTGTGTACGACGAACCAGCCGGCGCTCGCAGCCGAGCTGCTAGGGCTCGGGAGCACCCAGACCGGGGAGGTGGCCAGGAACGCCCACCTGCTCGAGGCGCCCACCGCACGCGCCGACTCGGTCTACCGCGGGGTGCTCTACGAGGCTCTCGACGTGGCGTCGCTGAGCGCCCCGGCGCGACGACGAGCGGCCAGGTGGTTGGCGGTGACCTCGGGGCTGTTCGGGTTGCTGCGGCCGGTCGACCGCATCCCGGCCTACCGCCTCTCCGGTGAGGTGCCACTGCCAGGCATCGGGACGGTGTCGTCGTACTGGGCCCGTCGCCTGGACCGGGCCGTGCGCGAGGCCGCGGGTCCCGGGCTGGTCGTCGACCTTCGTTCCTCCACCTACGCCTCGTTCTGGAGGCCTGGTGCCGACGTGGTGGGCCGAGTCGCGACGGTGCGGGTGCTGCACGAGGTGCACGGTGCGCGCAGGGTCGTCTCGCACGTCAACAAGGCCACCAAGGGCCGGCTGGTCCGAACACTCCTCGAGGACGGCGGCGCGCCGAGGACCCCGTCCGGGTTCGCCGACCACCTCGGGGCGCTGGGCTGGAAGGTGGAGCAGCCGGACCTTGATCGGCACGGCACCAGGCTGGACGTGGTGGTCAACGAGCTGTGAAGGCAGCGTCCGGTGGGCGGGCGTTGAACATCCGCATCGCGGCGTTGCCGTCGTCGAAGAACGACAGCACGCTCACCGACGCCGGAGCCATCTCCATCCGGTGCACCGACTCCAGTGGCGCCCCGAGGGCGCGGGCCACGAGCACCTTGATCGGCGTGACGTGACTGACCACCAGCACCGTGCGACCGGGATACTCCTCGAGCAGCCGGTCGAGGCTGACCAGCACTCGCTTCTCGACGACCCGGAACGACTCGCCGCCACCCGCGGGCTGGTCCAGCGACCCGAGCCAGGCGTCGAGCTCGTCGGGGTGCCGCTCGCGCAGCTCGGCGAACGTGAGGCCGTCCCAGGACCCGAACTCCATCTCCGAGAGCCCGTCCTCGATGAGCACCGGCTTGTCGAGGCGAGCACCCAGGATCTCCGCCGACTCGTGCGTGCGGCGCACTGGTGAGGACACCACCACGTCGATCTCGTCCGCGATCGGCGAGAGCCAGTCGGCGGTTGCCCGGATCTGGTTGCGTCCCTCTTCGGCGAGCCCGGGGTTGCTGCCACCCAGGCCGCTGGAGAACCGCTTGTCGACGGTGTGCGCGGTCACCCCGTGCCGGACCAGCACCAGGGTGGTCGCCGGCCGCATCGCCGCCCACCCGCGGGCCGGCGAGGCGGCCGGTTCTGCGGCCGGTTCTGCGGCCGGTTCTGCGGCCGATTCTGCGGTCGAGCGGCGAGCGGGCTTGCCCGCGCGGGCGTCCAACGCCTCGTTGAGGATGCGGTCGGCGTGCTTGTTCTGCTCCCGCGGGATCCAGGTGAAGGTGGTGCCGAACGGCGTGAGCTGCTGCGCCCGGGACGCCAGCGGGACCATCCCCGGATGCTTGACCCGCCAGCGTCCGGACATCTGCTCGACCACCAGCTTGGAGTCCATCCGAACCTCGAGGTCCGCGTCGGGCGTGTGCTCGTGGAACAGCTCGAGGCCGGCGATCAGCCCGCTGTACTCCGCCACGTTGTTGGTGGCCCGCCCGATGCACTCGGCACGCTCGGCGATCACCTCGCCGGTCTCGGCATCGAACAGGACCGCCCCGTAAGCCGCGGGCCCCGGGTTGCCCCGCGATCCGCCGTCCGCCTCGATGAGCACGGACCGGCGCGCTCTCGGCCCAGGCATCAGACGCCGGACTCCGCCGTACGCACCAGGATCCGGTCACACTCCTCGCAACGCAGCACCAGGTCGGGCGAGGCCTTGGCGATGGCACCGAGGTCCGCGGCCGTCAGGTCGAGGCTGCAGCCGGTGCAGCGCCGACGCACCAGCGCGGCGGCGCCGACTCCGGCCTTCTGGGCGCGGAGCTTCTCGTACAACGCGAGCAGGTCCTCCGGGATATCCTGCACGGTCCCTTGGCGCTCGTCGGTGGCGGCGGCCATGGCAGCGGTCGTCTCACCCGCCTTGGCGTCGCGTGCCGTGCTGAGCTCGGCGGTCCGTTCGTCGATCTCGGTCAACCGCGCCTGGAGACGCGCGTGCTCCTGCTGAGCGCACTCGAGCTGCTCCATCACCTCGAGCTCGGTGTCCTCGAGCTCGGAGATCCGGCGCGCCAGGGACACCAGCTCTCCCTGCATGTGCTCGAGGTCCTTGGGGTTGGTCACCTGGCCGCGGTCCATGCGGTCCTGGTCGCGATGGCGCCTGGCCTTGACCTGCTCGACGTCTGCGTCGGCCTTGCGCTGCTCGCGGGTCAGGTCGTCGATCCGGATCTGCGCGTCCCGGGCCAGACCGTCGACGTGGGCCCGCTCCGCGGCAAGGGCCGCGATCTCCTCGGCCTCGGGAAAGGTCGCCAGCCGGTGCCGCAGCTGGTCGAGGCGGGCGTCGAGCTCCTGGACGTCGAGCAGTTTGAGCTGTGCGAAGGCATCGGCTTTCAGCGGGTACTCCTGTGTGAGTCGAGGGTCGTGGGTGTACGACGGACAGGGTCAGTCCACGCGGAACGTCCACGGGTCGGTGACCACGGCGCTCACCCGGGTCTCCACGGTAGCGCCCCGCGCCCCGAAGGCGTGCTGGAGCTTCCGCTCGAGCACCGGCAGCCAGGTCCACTCCGCGGCCCAGTGCGCGACGTCGACCAGCGCGGCGCCATCGTGGTCGCGGAACTCTCCTGCCCGGTGGTGCCGCAGGTCGGAGGTCACGTAGACGTCGGCGTCGGTGGCCAGCACGGTCTCGAGCAAGAAGTCACCCGCGCCGCTCCCGACCGCCACTGTGCGCACCGGCCGGTCGGGGTCGCCGGAGACGCAGATGCCGTGCTCGGTTGCGGGCAGCGAGGTGCGGACCTGTTCGGCGAACTCGCGCAGGGTGGTGGGCGCCTCGAGCCGTCCGATGCGTCCGTGTCCCCGGGTCCTCGCCGGCGCCTCCAGCGGAGAGGCGAGCTGGAGCACGTCGTAGGCCACCTCCTCATAGGGATGCGCCGCCAGCAACGCCGTGAGCACCCGGCGTCGGAGTCGCCGCGGGAACACCGACTCGACCCGCGACTCCGGCACCACCTCGACCTCGCCAAGCCGCCCGAGCAGCGGTCGGGCATCCCGGATCGGCCGGAACCGGCCCTCGCCCTGGACGGTGAAGGTGCAGCTGTCGTAGTCACCGATCGCCCCGGCACCTGCGTCTGTCACGGCCCGGCGTACGGCGTCCGCGTGCGCGTGCGGGACGAAGGTGACGAGCTTCTCGAGGTCCTCGTCGTCACCTTCACCCAGCAGCACCTGCGGGTCGAGGATGCCGACGGCGCGGGCCAGAGCCTCGTTGACCCCGTCGACCGGGACGTCGGCGTTGGTGTGCGCGGTGAGCAGGGCGACGCCGGCGCGGACCAGGCCATGCACGACGCGACCCTTGGGGGTGGTCGCGGCAACACCGTGCACGGCCCCGAGCAGCAGAGGATGGTGGCACACGATGAGGTCCGCACCCCACGCCAGCGCCTCCGCCACGACGGCCGGGTCCGGGTCGACGGCCAGGAGCACCTTGGCGACCTGCTGCGCGGGGTCGCCGCACACCAGACCCACGGCGTCCCACGGCGCAGCCCAGGCCGGGTCGTACCAGCCGTCGACCAACGCGGTGACGTCCGAGAGGGGCAGCATGGCGCGAAGCCTAGTCTCGCCGGACGTGCCGCATGGCCGGCCAGCGCGGGACGACTCCGCCGACCCAGGGAGGGGGACGTAGCCGACACGACCTGGACCGGTGCCCGAGGCAGGGTCGGACGGCGGCTCCCGGCCGGGGGTGGCCTGGCTGCCGGATCGACAGCGCCCGAACAGTATCCACATCGGTACCGCCGCCCGTAAGGTTTTCCGCAAAAATCTCACTGAGCAAGGTAAAGATTTGCCAAAAGCGGTCAGATTCCCTGACACCTGGCGGCGGGGGGCTGTTCAATGGATCCTGCAACGACCGCTGGTGACCCGAGACGCCAGCGGTCGTTGTTTCGTTCCACCACGGTGTCACCACTGGCAGTGACACGGTGGTCGGCCTCAGACCGGCTCGCGTAGGCTGACCGCGCTCCACCGGGCTCATGACCATCGGCCCGGCTCCGTTCGACAGCCGACGACGTCAGCAGGGGCGCATAGCTCAGCGGTAGAGCACCTGCCTTACAAGCAGGTGGTCGCAGGTTCGATCCCTGCTGCGCCCACCGTGTGACCGCAAAGTCATCCCTGAAGGGGCCGGAGCCGGTTCACGAGAGTCGGCCGGCCCGGCTGGTCTTGGTCGGACCTGGACCGACCCC
>JAICWH010000240.1 GCA_025934895.1 Nocardioidaceae bacterium
TCGCTGGTTCCCTGGCAGGCGACCCGGCCCTCGGACCCGCAGGTGCGGGTGGCCGCCGTGCAGGGCAACGTGCCGGGTGAGGGCTTGGACGCGTTCGAGGAGCGCCGGCTGGTGCTCGACGACCACGTGGAGGCGACCCAGCGGTTCGCCGCCCGGGTCGACGCCGGCACGGCACCGCGCCCGGACTTCCTGGTCTGGCCGGAGAACTCCTCCGACATCGACCCCTACACCGACTCCCTGGCCCGCGCCGAGATCGGTGGCGCGGCGGCGTCGGTGGGAGCACCCCTGCTGATGGGTGCCGTGGTCGGCGACCGGGCCAACCACGGCTGGTACAACCGCGCGATCGTCTGGTCGGCCGCCGGCCGCCCCGGTGCCTACTACGACAAGACCCATCCGGTGCCGTTCGGCGAGTACATCCCGCTCCGGTCCGTCTTGGCCTCTCGCATCTCCGCGCTCAAGGCGATCCCCAACGACATGGTGAGCGGCACCCGCCCGGGTGTCCTGCAGGTGGGGCCGGCGCGCACCGGGGTGCTGATGTGCTTCGAGGTCGCGTACGACGGCCTGCTGCGCGACCTGGTCGAGGGCGGTGCCGACGTGATCGTGGTGCCGACCAACAACGCCACCTACACCGGGACCGGACAGGTCGAGCAGCAGTTCGCGATGTCGCGGCTCCGCGCCATCGAGACCGGGCGCACCGTCGTGGTGGCCTCCACCAACGGCATCTCGGGGATCGTCGCTCCCGACGGGGCGGTCCTGGCGCGGGCTCCGGAGCGGCGACAGGTGGTCCTGGACCGGGACATCACCCTGGTGTCGCGGCACACCCCCGCCACCGAGGTCGGTCGGTGGCCCGAGCTGGCCCTGTCGGCCCTCTCGCTGCTGGCGCTGCTGGTCGCCCTGGTGCTCCGCCTGCGTCGCCGGTCCCGCCTGGGCGGCCGTCCGGTGGACCGCTCGCACCCCGTGGACAACGGCCCGGGCGGCCCGGGCAGCGGCCCGCAGCCGCCCGCCGAGCGACCGGGGAGCCGGCCCGAGAGGGTGGGATGACCGGGTCCCCGCCGGCTGCGCGGGCGACACCGGGGCTCGGCCGGGTCCTGATGGTCGTCCCGACCTACGACGAGCGGGAGAACCTCGAGTGGGTCCTGGGTCGGGTCCGCGCGGCGGTGCCCGAGGTCGACGTACTGGTGGTCGACGACGCGTCTCCCGACGGCACCGGCGCCCTCGCGGACCGGATGGCGGCCGTCGACCCCGCGGTCACGGTGCTGCACCGGCCGCGCAAGGCCGGTCTGGGCGCGGCGTACCTCGACGGCTTCCGGGTGGCGCTGGAGCGCGGATACGACGTGGTCGGCGAGATGGACGCGGACGGCTCCCATCAGCCGGAGCAGCTGCCTCGGCTGCTCGCCGCCCTGCTCGAGGCCGACCTGGTGATCGGGTCACGCTGGGTCGCCGGCGGGTCGGTGGTGAACTGGCCGCTGTTGCGAAGGCTCCTCTCGGTCGGCGGGAACGTGTACGCCCGGCTGCTGCTGGGGATCCCGGTGCGCGACGTCACGGCCGGCTACCGGCTGTTCCGGGGCACGGCGCTCGAGCGCATCGACCTCGGCAGCGTCGAGTCCGCGGGCTACATCTTCCAGACCGACCTGGCCTTGAGGACGGTCCGGGCCGGCCTGCGGGTGGTGGAGGTCCCGATCGAGTTCGTGGAGCGGGTGCGCGGCCAGTCCAAGATGAGCTCCGACGTCGCTCTCGAGTCGCTGCGCCGGATCACGATGTGGGGTCTGCGCGAGCGTGGGCGACAGCTGCGCGACGTACTCTGGAGGTCCAGCGGACGAGGAGCGGACCGATGAGCGGAGCCTGGAGGATGGCGGCACGGCGGCGGGTGCCCTGGTGGGTCCTGGCGCTGCTGTTCGTCGTGCTGCCCGTCGTCGAGATCTATGTGCTGATCCGGATCGGGCAGACCATCGGCGCCTCGTGGACCGTGCTGCTGCTGATCGGCGACGGAGTGCTGGGGAGCTGGCTGATGAAGCACCAGGGCTCCCGCGCGTGGGCGGCGCTGACCACCGCCTTGCGCAGCGGCAGGATGCCTGCCAAGGAGCTGGCCGATGCGGGCCTGATCCTGGTCGGCGGCACCCTGCTGCTCACGCCCGGCTTCGTCAGCGACATCTTCGGGCTGTTCTTGGTGCTGCCGTTCACCCGGCCGATGGCCAGGCGGATGCTGACTGGTTACCTGACCCGCAGGTTCCTCGTCGGCGCAGGCGGCGTCACCGCGGGCGCAGGGGGCCGGTCTGGCACCCGGTCGAGTACGGCCGCGGCAGGACAAAGCCCCGGACCCGATGGTGTGGTCCGGGGCGAGGTCATCGACTGACGTCGACCCACCCGAGGCGCGAGGGCCTCAGGCGCTCTTGGCCTTCTTCTTCGAGGCCCGGTGCAGGTGGGCGGGGCCGATCTCCCCGCCGCGGAGCAGCTCGAGCCGCTCGCTGAGGATCTCCTCGAGCTCGGTGATCGAGCGTCGCTCCA
>JAICWH010000226.1 GCA_025934895.1 Nocardioidaceae bacterium
CTGACCAGCCGGCCCGATCGCGGACTCATCACCACGGCATTGGGTCGCAGCGATGTCGAGGGCTTCCTCAACCGGCTGGGGTATCTGGAATCGACCGGTCGGATCAGCCGCTACCGCCGCAACGGCATCTGCCGCGACGTGCGCGAGGTCCTGGCCGGGATCCGTGCCCTGGGCCTGACCCGTCCCGGCGGGCCAGCCACGGGGCTGCCCGGAGACTTCGCCATCGAGCGAGGTGACATCCCCGCAGACCCCGAACGCGGCGAGCCGGGCCGCGACCTGCCGCCGGAGATCATGGCCATGTTGTGTGCCAACCTCGACACCCTCGAACCGCCCGAGGTCCGCGTCGCCGCCCAGCTCGGCATCGACACCGGACGCCGGCCCGAGGACATCCTCGGGCTGCCCCTGGACTGTCTGGCCCGCGACTCCGACGGGGGAACCGTGTTGGTTTACGACAACGCCAAGGCCGACCGGCTGGGCCGCCGCCTGCCGATCAACCAGGCCACCGCGGCGGTGATCACTGCCCAGCAGAACCGGGTGCGTCAACGATTCCCCGACGCCCCGGCAGGCAAACTGAGACTGCTGCCCTCGCCACGACGAAACCCCAACGGGCACAGGGCAATCTCGATCGACATGCTCGAGGGCCGACACCGGGAGTGGGTCGACGGGTTACCGACGCTACTCACCAGGGATGGCGTCGAGTTCGACAAGACCAAGATCGTCCCCTACGCCTATCGGCATACCTACGCCCAACGGCACGCGGATGCCGGAGTGGGCATCGACGTGCTCGCCGAACTACTCGATCACCGCAACCTGAACGTCACCCGCTCCTACTACCGCGTCGGCGAAGACCGCCGACGCGCCGCGGTGGACACGGTAACCGCGATGAGCTTCGACCGACACGGCGACCGGATCTGGCGCGACGCCCAGGACCTGTTGGATTCCGAACATGCCCGCTACGCCGTCGGGGAGGTCGCCGTCCCCTACGGACGCTGCAGCGAACCGTCCAACGTCGCCGCCGGCGGCAACGCCTGCCCGGTCCGGTTCCGCTGCGCCGGCTGCGACCACTTCCGCACCGATGTGTCCTACCTGCCCGACCTCAGCGTCTATCTCGACGACCTGCTCCGGACCCGTGAACGCCTGGCCGCGGCCATCGATGGCGTCGATGAGTGGGCCCGCGTCGACGCCACCCCCAGCCAGGAGGAGATCACCCGCATCCGACGGCTCATCGGGCGCATCAACAACGATCTCGACCAGACCGACGACACCGAACGTGCCGGGATCGATGAGGCGGTCGCCGTGCTACGTCGACACCGCACCGTCTCCCTCGGCATGCCCACCCTCGGTTCCAGCAGACCCGACGTCCTCCCGGAGGCCACCGCATGACCAGCACCGCTCCCACCGCCAGCCACGACGACGGACCCACCAAGGCGATGCGGAAGGGCCGCCAAACCGACTCGGCACGACGACGTCAGCGCGTCCTTGCCGCACTCGAGCATGCCGCAACCGAGGGCACCGAGATCAGCGTCTCCGCGATCGCCAGCACGGCCGGCGTCGACCGCAGCTTCCTCTACCGTCACCGCGACCTGCTCGGACAAATCCACGCCCACCAGGCCAACCCACCAGCTGCCGGCCGGACACCTGGCCCAGGCGTCACTCGAGCCTCGCTGCACGCCGACCTGCTCGCTGCGGGCGAACGCGCCGCCAGACTCACTGGCCGCATCCGGAAGCTGGAGACCCGCCTGTCCGAAGCACTCGGCGAGCAGGCCTGGCACGAGTCCGGTCTCGGCGCCCCCGTCGACATCGACGCCCTCAACCAGAAGATCATCCACCTCGAACAACAAGGCGTCGACCTACGCCTACAACTCGACGAGCGAGACCAGGACCTCGCTGCCGCGCGAGCCGCCAACCGCGAACTCATGGCTCAGCTCAACACTGTGCCACGACGCTGAGGACACGCCACGCCGGTGAGGTTGCACCACACCTGTCGCGCAGGCTAGTCTTCGAGAATCAGCCTATGAGCAAGGGGAAACTCCCAACTCGGAGCACCTGGCCGCAGGCTGACCCCCGGAGAACATGCCGGTCACCGCGAGGAGCCCGAAGAGGGTCTGGTAGGTGGCTGCCCGCAGCGGTGAGCGCAACTGCCGGGCTCCCCGCAACAGTGTGGTGATGTCATCGGGTGTGTAGATGTAGGGCGGCGTCCAGGGGCGCCGCTGGAGCAGTAGCCCCAGTGGCGGTATCTCGGTGGCCGGGTCGACCCCAGACAGAAATCGGGCGAATTCGCGGACCGCGGTCTTCCGGTGCGGCCAGACCACGCTGTTCGGGCCCGTCGAAGGCTGCTGCTGACACCACTCCAAGGCGGCAGGGACGGTGACCGTCGATTGTCCCGTGGCGCCATGCAGGCCACGAACCGCGGCAGCAGCCGCACCGACTCGGCGAACTTGTGGGCCAGCCTGTTGCGCAGGGTCAGGTAGTCGCTCAACGCCTCGGCGTCAGATCGACTGGGCCAGACCCCGGACCTGCATCCAGCGACCCAGGTGCCCCAGCACCTTCATCTGTCCCGGGACCGTGCCCGAGGTATAGCCCGGCGCCAGCAAGTACGACTGGAACCCTTCGACATGGTCCGCCAGCGCTCCCGAGCCTCCGCTTCAAAATCGCATCACATGACCTCCGATCTGGAGCACCCTGCTCCACCCGAAGTCTCACCCCGCCCCCGGGACGATGCCGACCCGACCGCAGAGATCCAACCCCACCAGCCCTGCCCTACCTTCCGATCGCGAAGCACCCAGCGAGAAACCGGCATAGTCCCGCGATCGGCATAGCCCCGCATCTGGCATGTCGGCCTCGAGGCATTGTGCAGGAGCCGCGGCCGTAGCGGTTCCACCTACGGGACGCCCGCTCGCGCGCGGGTCGCGGCATGTGCGGGCGCTTCGGGGCGACGGGTCGGTCGTGTGTCCGTTACGGTCGCGGTGTGGATCTTCAGCGGCGCATCGTCGAGCGTCGGGGCGAGTTCTTGCTGTTCGCGGTGACACCGCCCCGTCGAGCGACTTCCCCGGAGAGGAGTCAAGAGATCGCCGACGTGACACTGAAGCGGCTTCAGGCGCTGGACCTGGACGGCCTGGTGCTCTACGACATTGACGACGAGAGCGACCGAAACGCGGAGGAGCGCCCCTTCCCGTTTCTGCCGACGATGGACCCGGCGGAGTTTCTGTCCCGGCACCTCAACGACTGGAGCCTTCCGGTGATCATCTATCGCGCGGTTGGGAGATACGCCGAACCTGAGCTCCGATCATGGCTGGGCGCACTGGAGCCCGACCGGGTTCTGTCAGTCTTCGTCGGGGCGTCGTCACGCGACAAGCCGGTTGTGACGTCGTTGACGCGTGCCCAGGCGCTGCGGTCCGAGGTGAGGCCTGATCTGCTGCTCGGCGGTGTCGCGATCCCGGAGCGCCATACGCGCAAGGGCGATGAGCATCTGCGACTGCTCGCCAAGCGGGCCGCCGGTTGCTCCTTCTTCATCACCCAAGTTGTCTACGACATCAACGCGGCAAAGAACCTTGTCTCGGACTATCGCTACGAGTGCGCCGCCCGAGACCTGGATCCGGTACCGGTCGTGTTCACCTTCTCGGTGTGCGGGTCGA
>JAICWH010000021.1 GCA_025934895.1 Nocardioidaceae bacterium
CGACTAGGGTGACGGCATGTGGTCGACCCCCGACGCGATCCGCGCCGCCGTGCGCGAGGTGATGCCGTCCGTCCGCGCCGACCTCGAGTCACTGGTCCGCATTCCTTCGGTGAGTGCGGACCCGGCCCGCGTCGACGACGTACGGCGGTCGGCCGAGGCCACCGCCGAGCTCTTCCGAGCCGAGGGCTTCGACGACGTACAGATCCTCAGTGCGGGTGGGGGAGCGCCGGCGGTCGTGGCCCGAAGGCCCGGACCGGAGGGGGCGCCCACCGTGCTGCTCTACGCCCACCACGACGTGCAGCCGGTCGGCGACCCGGCGGACTGGGACAGCGACCCGTTCGAGCCGACCGAGCGAGGCGGCCGGCTCTACGGCCGGGGAGCGGCAGACGACAAGGCCGGCATCGCCGCCCACCTGGCGGCCGTCCGCGCCCACGGCGCCGATCTCCCGGTGGGGGTGACGGTGCTCGTCGAGGGCGAGGAGGAGGTCGGCTCCCCGACCCTCGGCGCGTTCCTCGAGGCCCACCAGGACCTGCTCGGGGCCGACGTGATCGTGATCGCCGACTCCGGCAACTGGGACATCGGCGAGCCGGCGCTGACCACCAGCCTGCGCGGTCTCGTGGACTGCTTCGTCGAGGTCCGGACCCTCGACCACGGCGTGCACTCCGGGATGTGGGGAGGGGTCGTCCCGGACGCTCTGATGGCGCTGGTGCGGCTGCTCGCGACGCTGCACGACGACGAGGGCAACGTCGCGGTGGCGGGGCTGCTGTCCGCTCCTGCAGCGGACGTGGACTACCCGTTGGAGCGGGTCCGGGCGGAGTCCGGTGTCGCGGAGGGGGTCGAGCTGATCGGCTCCGGCTCGGTCGTCGAGCGGCTGTGGACCAAGCCGGCGGTCACGGTGATCGGCCTCGATGCAACCCGCACCGTCGACGCGAGCAACACCCTGGCGCCCTCGGCCAAGGCGAAGATCTCGGTGCGGCTGGCACCCGGGGACAGCTCCGAGCAGGCGATGGCGCGGGTCCGCGAGCACCTCGAGAAGCACGTCGCGTGGGGTGCGCAGGTCACCGTCACCCCCGGCGAGTACGGCGAGCCCACGCTCATCGACGCCACCGGACCGGCGTACGACGCCGCGCGGGCCGCCTTCCGCGAGGCTTGGGACGGCGTCGAGCCGGTGGACATGGGGGTCGGCGGGTCGATCCCCTTCATCGCCGCGTTCGTCGAGGCGTTCCCTGCGGCCGCGGTGCTGGTCACCGGGGTGGAGGACCCGGACACCCGGGCGCACGGCGCCAACGAGGGGCTGCACCTCGCCGAGTTCGAGCGGGTCTGTCTCGCCGAGGCGCTGCTGCTGCACCACCTGGCGGCGCCTGCTACGTCGCGCCCGTAGACTGCGGAACGTGCCTGCCCAGGAGACGCCCCGCGGTCGACCCGGCAACCGAGACGGCCGACCCGGTGGTGACGGCAGGTTGACGCAGGCGCTGGACCCGCAGGACCTCGGGCCCCAGGACGCGTGCGGCGTGTTCGGGGTGTGGGCACCCGGCGAGGACGTCTCCAAGCTGACCTACTACGGGCTGTACGCGCTGCAGCACCGTGGCCAGGAGTCCGCCGGGATCGCGGTCAGCAACGGCCGGCAGATCCTGGTCTACAAGGACATGGGCCTGGTCTCGCAGGTGTTCGACGAGGCGACGCTGGAGTCGCTCAAGGGGCACCTGGCGGTCGGTCACTCGCGCTACTCCACGACCGGCGCCAGCACCTGGCACAACGCCCAGCCGACGTTCCGGGCGACCGAGGCGGGCTCTATCGCCCTGGCCCACAACGGCAACCTCACCAACACCAGCGACCTGGTCGGCCGGGTGGCGGACCTGACCGGGGCGTTCGGCGAGCTCGACATCCCGGTCAAGAGCGTGCCGACCTCGACCAACGACACGAGCCTGGTCACTGCTCTGCTCGCCCATCACCCGGACATGAGCCTCGAGGAGAACGCCGTACGCGTCCTGCCGCAGCTGCGGGGCGCTTTCTCGTTCGTCTGGATGGACGAGAACACGCTGTACGCCGCGCGCGACGCCCAGGGAGTGCGTCCGTTGGTGCTGGGCCGTCTCGAGCGCGGCTGGGTGGTCGCCTCGGAGACCGCGGCCCTCGACATCGTCGGCGCCTCGTTCATCCGCGAGGTGGAGCCCGGCGAGCTGGTCGCGATCGACGAGGACGGGCTGCGCAGCCGGCGGTTCGCGGACGCCGCGCCGAAGCACTGCCTGTTCGAGTTCGTATACCTCGCCCGCCCGGACACGTTGATGAACGAGAAGCGGGTGCACAGCGTGCGGGTGGAGATCGGCCGCCGGCTGGCCCGCGAGTTCCCTGCCGATGCCGACCTGGTGATGCCCGTGCCCGAGTCCGGGACGCCGGCCGCCATCGGCTACGCGGAGGAGAGCGGCATCCCCTACGGCACCGGCCTGGTGAAGAACTCCTATGTCGGCCGCACCTTCATCCAGCCCTCGCAGACGATCCGCCAGCTCGGCATCCGGCTCAAGCTGAACCCGTTGCGGGACGTCATCGAGGGCAAGCGGCTGGTCGTCGTGGACGACTCGATCGTGCGTGGCAACACCCAGCGGGCGCTGGTCCGGATGCTTCGCGAGGCCGGCGCCCGTGAGGTGCACGTGCGCATCTCCTCGCCCCCTGTGAAGTGGCCGTGCTTCTACGGCATCGACTTCGCGACCCGCGCCGAGCTGATCGCCAACGGCCTGACCACCGAGGAGATCTGCCGCTCGATCGACGCCGACTCGCTGGCCTACATCTCGCTCGACCAGCTGGTCGAGGCGACCACCGTGCCGATGACGAGCCTGTGCCGGGCCTGCTTCGACGGCGTCTACCCGATCGAGCTGCCCGAGCCGGAGCACCTCGGCAAGCATCTGCTCGAGCTCTCGCCTGCAGCCGTTCCGCACCCGGACGGACTGTCCACCTCGCTGGTCGGCGGCGGCGCCGGCGACTCCCTCGACCGGCCCTGACCCGATGACCGGACAACCTTCCGACGCGGTGGGCGCGAGGCCAACGACGTACGAAGCGGCGGGTGTCTCCATCGACGCCGGCGACAAGGCCGTCGAGCTGATGAAGGTGTGGGTCGAGAAGGCCCGCCGTCCGGAGATGCTCGGGGGCATCGGCGGCTTCGCCGGGCTGTTCGACGCGTCCGCGCTGAAGGCCTTCGACACCCCTCTGCTCGCTACCTCCGCAGACGGGGTCGGCACCAAGGTCGCGATCGCGCAGGCCATGGACGTGCACGACACGATCGGCTTCGACCTCGTCGGGATGCTGGTCGACGACCTGGTGGTGTGCGGCGCCGAGCCGCTGTTCCTCACCGACTACATCGCCGCCGGGCGCGTCGTGCCGGAGCGGGTCGCAGCCATCGTCGCTGGCATCGCCGAGGCCTGCGTGCAGGCAGGCTGTGCCCTGATCGGCGGCGAGACCGCCGAGCACCCCGGGCTGCTGGGACCCGAGGAGTACGACCTGGCCGGGTCGACCACCGGTGTCGTGGAGGCCGCGGACCTGCTCGGGCCCGGACGGGTGGTGGCGGGCGACGTGCTGGTCGCGATGGGCTCGAGCGGCCTGCATGCCAACGGCTACTCGCTGGTGCGGCATGTGCTTCTCGGCCCGCCGTCGGACGGCGGCGCCGGCTGGTCGCTGGACCGGGACGTCGAGGAGCTCGGCCGCTCGCTGGGCGAGGAGCTGCTGATCCCGACGACGATCTACGCGAAGGCCTGCCTGGACCTGGCACGGACGCTGGGCACTGCGGGCATCCACGCGATGTCCCACGTGACGGGCGGTGGGCTCGCCGCCAACCTGGAACGGGTGCTGCCCGACGGTGTCGCCGGGGTCGTCGACCGCGGCACCTGGGTCCCGCAGCCGGTCTTCGACCTCGTCCGCCGGGTGGGATCGGTCGCCCGGCCCGACCTGGAGCGCACGCTGAACTGCGGGATCGGCATGGTCGCCGTCGTGGCCGGCTCCCAAGCGGACCGGGCGGTGACCCTGCTCCGGGGCCACGGGCTCGAGGCGTGGATCTGCGGCGAGGTCCGGCCCGCCGGCGGGTCGCCGGACGCTGCGCCCGGACGGGTGACGCTCACCGGTCAGCACCGCGGCTGGTCCTGACCGGCGCCCGACCCTTCCCGCCCAACCCTTCCCGCCCGCAGGCCGGAACGGTGTCGAGTCGGCGCGTCTGCAGGCCGGAACGGTGTCGAGTCGGCGCGTCCGCAGGGCGAAACGGTGTCGAGTCGGCGCGTCCGCAGGCCGGAACGACGTACTCAGGTCGCAGTGACCGGTTGTGTGGTGCGAGGAGCGGTAGAGCAGTGTCAGTCGCGGCTACGCGAGTCCGCCCACTGGTCGTTTTCGTCCGGCGCAGCATCCTCGGTGCTGTCGCTCGGTGTGTGAACAGTGCCGTGCAGCTCTTGGGCCAGCGCACTCAAGTCCGTCTCGTGGGAGCGGTACTTCAGGTCACGGGCAACCTTGGTCTGCTTGGCCTTTGCACGGCCGCGCCCCATAGGGTCGACCCCCTCGCACTCGTGGCCGGAGTCACGCCCGTCCTCGTCTCGGCATGTCGCTGACGGATGCCGAGACCTGGACTCACGTACGTCCGGGCTTCTCGTTAGGTTTTCGTGTCTCAACCGTACCTGCCTGGTGGCTGTTACCGCACGCCGGCTCGACAAACGTGGCCGTCCACGACTTCGCTGCGGCCTGCGAGATGGCGCCGTCGCTGGTACGGCGTGCGCGCCTCGATGAGGCCGCTCCGGACAATCTCCGCAGGTTCAACCTCGACCCACCAAGGCGGTAGCCGATTCACCTCGCAAATCCCGGCTGCGTCGAAGAGGCACCGCGTCCTGCGTGAAGCAGGGGCAACCGCATGCATCTCTGTTGCGGTCGTTGCATCGCCGGGTAGGCGCTATTGAGGGCGATAGTCCTCATCGGTACCGAGGTGTCGCCAACGACGCACGGGTGGAACCTGTTGGCGGTCCGGGTCGGTGCGCCGTACAGCGCCCGCGATCAGTACGGCGGGTGCCAGATGGCCAGGGCTCGCTCCGTACTGCCCCTGCGGATGCGCCGACTCGACACGGTTCCGACCTGCGGGTGCGCCGACTCGACACGGTTTCGGCCTGCGGATGCGCCGACTCGACACGGTTCCGGCCTGCGGACGCGCCGACTCGACACGGTTCCGACCTGCGGATGCGCCGACTCGACACGGTTCCGACCTGCGGATGCGCCGACTCGACACGGTTCCGGCCTGCGGACGCGCCGACTCGGCAGGGGGCGGGAGGTGGGGAGGCAAGAGCAGGGAGGCAGGGTCAGGGGAGGCAGGGTCAGGGAGGCAGGGTCAGGGGAGCCAGGGTCAGGGGAGCCAGAGGCTCCGCAGCCGGCCGACGTCGGTCATCCGGCGCTCCGCGAGGCGGTCGGCGGCGACCGCCGGCGGGACGGCCTCGGCTCGGGCGAGGGCGAACACCCGCGAGGTGGTCTCGAAGATGGCCGCGGCACGTTGCTTGGCCCGCGAGAAGGAGAAGCCCTCGAGCTCGTCGGCCACCTGGATCAGGCCGCCGGCGTTGACCACGTAGTCCGGCGCGTACAGCACGCCGCGGTCCTGCAGCTCCTTCTCGATGCCGGGGTGCGCGAGCTGGTTGTTCGCCGCGCCACAGACCACCTTGGCGCGGAGCCGGTCCAGCATCGCGTCGTGCAGTGCGCCACCGAGCGCGCACGGCGCATACACGTCCAGGCCCGCGCCGAGCAGGGCATCGACATCCTCGGCCACCCGTACGTCGGAGTGCTCGGCCAGCACGGTCGCGACGGCGACGGGATCCACGTCGGTGACCACCACCGTCGCGCCGTCCTCGACGAGATGGCTGACCAGGTGCCGGCCGACCTTCCCGACGCCGGCGACCCCGACGGTGCGACCGCGGAGCGTGGGGGCACCCCAGGTGACCTCGGCCGCGGCCCGCATGCCCTCGAAGACGCCGTAGGCGGTGAGCACCGAGGAGTCCCCCGCACCGCCGTGCGCCACCGTGCGACCGGTGACGAAGGCGCACTCGCGGGCGACCTGGTCCATGTCCTCGCTCGTGGTCCCGACGTCGCACGCGGTGTAGTAGCGACCGTTGAGCGACTGGACGAACCGCCCGTAGGCCCGCAGCAGGGCCTCGGTCTTGTGCCGGGCGGGGTCGCCGATGACAACTGCCTTGCCGCCCCCGAGGTCGAGGCCCGCGAGGGCGGCCTTGTAGGCCATCGCGCGCGACAGGTTCAGCGCGTCGTCGAGGGCGGCCTGCTCGGTGGCGTAGGGGAAGAAGCGGGTGCCGCCGAGGGCGGGACCCAGAGCGGTCGAGTAGACCGCGATGATCGCGCGGAGGCCGGTCGGCTCGTCGTGGCAGAAGACGACCTGCTCGTGTCGGGTCGCCCGCTCGAAGACTCCGGCTGGGACGTGCTCGGTGCTGGTCACGGGTGACCCTTCCGTGTCCGGCCCACGGGGTGTGCGGGCACTGTCGGTCAGGGGCGGCGGAACGCGGAGGTGGTGCGCCCGTCGGGTCCAGGATACGGCCCAAAGGGGACGAAGTGGCGGTTGATCCGCTACCCTGGAACAGGAAAAGGAGCACGTCATTGCCGCATCTCGGACCATGGCCCGAAATGACTAGTCCGTTGGCCTTGGGAAGTCATTTAGGTGGTTGTCATAGTTTAACTCGCCCCGTTTTCCGGACTGCGGTGTCAGACTGACTGGACAGGGATCCCGGCTTCTCGGGTCCCCACGAGGAACAAGTGAGGGAGGCCCGCTATGAATACGCGGCCACCTGAGTCCGAACCGCTGCTCACGCCTGCTGAGGTCGCGGCCATGTTCCGGGTCGACCCCAAGACGGTCACCCGGTGGGCCAAAGCCGGCAAGCTGAGCTCGATCCGGACTCTCGGCGGACATCGGCGCTATCGCGAGTCCGAAGTACGAGAGCTGCTGACCGGGATGGTCCCCGAGCAGCGGCGCAGCGACGAGGACTGACACTCCCAGGTCAGTTCTCGCGCGACCACGCTTGTGACCGCCCGTTTGATGCCACGAGCAACGGACGCGGGGAAACGGGCAGGAGCTGGAGGTGGCCCTCGAGTCCGCACGGACATCGGGGGCCACTTCGCTTCGCCGCCCCCGCACACCGTCCTCAGCGCAGGTCGCGCACATAGGTGGTGACCGACCGGGCGTCGGCCATCCGCCGCTCCCAGGTGGCGCCGAGCGCGACGAGCACTGCCCCGGCAGCGGCGATGAGCACCCAGCGCGGGACCGCGTCCCCGACGTACGGCGCCGCCAGCCGCAGCAGCAGCACCCCGCCGGCTGCCGCACCCAGCGCGAGCGGCGCCGTCCAGCCCAGCCGGGCACCCACCAGCACCATGGCCAGGCAGCCCAGGCCGAGCAGCAGCGGCCGCAGGCCGACGGGGTCGACGAGTGCCCACAGCAGGGTGGGGACGAGCGCGAGGGACAGGCCGGGCGCCAGGGCGGCCATCGTGCCCACCGACCGGTCCCGCCGCAGGCGGTCCAGACCCGCCAGCACCAGTAGCGCCGCCGACGGCAGCGTGTAGGCCTCGGGCGAGGAGACACCGAGGTCCCACAGTCGCACCCAGCTGGCCGCGGCGAGCAGCGCGCCACCGGCCCACGCCAGCTCTCTCCGGTCGCGCCGCAACGACATGGTGCTGACCACGGCGCCGGACACCGTCAGGTACACCGCCGTCCACACCTCAGCCTCACCCGCCGGCGCCTGCTGCACGCCTGCCAGACCCAGCGCCAGGGCCGCGACCACGGCGCCCCCCTCGAGACCGGTGAGCGGAAGGGTGCTGTCCGCGCAGGCCCAGCGCGCCCGGGTGTACGGCGTGAGCAGCACCAGCCCGCCAAGTGCCAGCAGCCCGATCAGGGTCGCCCAGACCGGGGCCGCGCCGGCGACGGCGGTCCACGACCAGGACGCGCCGACCACGGTGCCGGCCAGTGCCACACCCCCCGCGGCGGCGACCTCCGGCACCCGTGCCCGCACCAGCACCACGCTGGCCAAGCTCGCGGCCGCGCAGAGCAGCACCGCGCTCAGCCGGTCGGCGTGCAGCGACACACCCACGGCCACGGCGACGGAGACCGCTGCCGGCAGCAGGGTCAGGGTCGATGCGGTCGCCAGCCACCACGTCGTGAAGGCGCCCGCCAGGGCCACCAGCATGCCCAGGACGAGCCACAACGGCACCGGGTAGAGCGTCACCGCGGCGACCACGGACCCCCCCAGGACCGCGGCCCCCACCCGCAGGTCGGCGACCCCGGCAGCACCCCGGCCGACCCTCACCCAGGCCCGGGCCAGCACCCAGCCGGTGCCGGCGAGGGCGAGCACGCACAGCGGCAGCAGCCACCCCGCTGGCTGGCGGGCCGGCACGTCCGCGACCAACGCGGGCAGCCCGTCACCCGCCGAGCCGGTCCACACCGGACCGGAGGCGTCCACGAGCCGCCCGCCGGCCTCCGCGACCAGCAGGACCGTCACCCCCAGGACGCCGGTGGCGCCCACCCCCTGGGTGGCCGCGTTCACGAGACCCCAGGGCCGCGGAAGGACCGCGGACGCGACCCCGGTCACGGCAAGCAGGCCGATCGCGACCAGCGTCAGAGAGGTCGCCTGCAGGCGGGCTGCCGGTGCCAGCAGCGCGACCGTCAGCAGCAGGTGGGTGACCGCCAGCGCCGCCACCCGAGCCGGGACGAGCGCCCGCCATGGCGCCGCGCAGAGCGCCGCCAGCGCCGCGGCCGCGAGCAGCGGCCAGACCTCCCGATCGACCCACAGCGCGTGCCAGCCGTGGTCGTCGTCGAAGGCTCGGCCCAGCGCGTAGCCGGTCAGCGACAGCCAGGACGCCGCGGCCACGGCCCACGACCCGATCGCCGCGACGGCCATCCGTAGCCGACGGGCGGCGAGGCCGAGCGCCGCCGGAAGCAGTGTGGCGAGCACGAGCGCGGGCGCCACCGGGAGTCGGTCCACGCTGGCGACCCCGAGAGTGCCGAGCCCCGCGCCGATGGCCGCGACCAGCTCGGCGCAGGACAGCGTCGCGACCGCCGTACGACGGGCCGCGACTGCGCCGCCGGAGCCGGTCAGCACCAGGACCGCACCCAGCAGCCCCAGGAGGTCGGCGCTCGACGGGTCGCCGAACCAGCCGGCTCGGTCCGCGCCGAGCACGTCCAGGGTGAGCAGGCCGTAGGCGACCAGCGCCAGGGCCTGGGTCCCGGCCCCGAGCCCGCGACGTGCCATCGCGGCCGCGAGGCCACCGGCGACGAGCGTGAAGCCGACCAGCGTCGCGGTCCGGCCGCCGACGCCGAGCACCGACCAGGTGACGGCGAGGAAGACCAGTGCAGCGACCAGCAGGCAGCCCGCGCCCAGCGCAAGCAGGATCTGCGGGGCCGACGTGACACGCAGCGTGCGGCGGGCCGGCACCCGCGGCGAGGCGGGGTACGGCCCAGAAGCGGACCCCGCAGCCACCGGTGCCGGAGCCGCCCGCAGCGAGATCAGCAGCTCGTCGGCCAGGGTGAGCGTCGTGAACAGCCGCTGAGCCGTCTCACCGCGCAGTGGCAGAGCGCAGGCCGGGCAGGCGACGACACCCGGGGGGATCGGGGAGCGGCAGTCCGGGCAGCGTCCCGGATCGGCGTAGCGGGTCATCCCACCATCAAGCCACCGCACGATCCGCCCCGGGAGCGTTCGCGGACTCAGTGAGGCTGAGTACCCGGGCTCAGGCCGCCTGCGCCTCGTCCTCGCGCCGTGCCGGCCGCACCAGCTCGAGCACCTTCGCGTGCGCCGTCGAACCGAAGTCGTTCGGCAGCGACAGCCGGAAGACCTTCTTCCAGGCCGACCCGACCTGGTGCGGCAGCGAGCCGGTCACGTAGGTCAGGCCGTACTTCTCGAACAGCGCCCGGACCTGGGGCGCTATCTCCTGGTAGCGGTTGCTCGGCAGGTCGGGGAACAGGTGGTGCTCGACCTGGAACGACAGGTTCCCGGTCATGAAGTGCATCGCCCTGGTGCCGGTGATGTTGGCCGAGCCGAGCATCTGGCGCAGGTACCACTCGCCGCGGGTCTCGCCGTTGATGGACCGCCGCTCGAAGGTCTCGACGCCCTCGGGGAAGTGGCCGCACATGATCACCGAGTGGGTCCACAGGTTGCGGACCAGGTTCGCGGTGGCGTTGGCGGTCAGCGTGTGCAGGAACGACGGCCCGGACAGGATCGGGTGCGCCAGGTAGTCCTTGGTCACCTGCCCGCGGATCTTGCGCAGCACCTGACGGGCGCGGGCCTTGAACTCGGGGCTGGACCGGCGCTTCCTGGTCGCCAGGTTCTTGCCGAGCTCCAGGTCGTAGGCGGCGATGCCGTACTCGAAGAAGCAGGCGTTCAGGAAGTTCCACAGCGGCTGCGCGAGGTAGAGCGGCACCCAGCGCTGGTCCTCGTCGACGCGCATGATGCCGTAGCCGAGGTCGTTGTCCTTGCCGACGACGTTCGTGTAGGTGTGGTGCAGCTCGTTGTGCGAGTGCTTCCACTGCTCGGAGGGCGAGGCGTTGTCCCACTCCCACGTGGTCGAGTGGATCTTCGGGTCGCGCATCCAGTCCCACTGACCGTGCATGACGTTGTGCCCGACCTCCATGTTCTCGATGATCTTGGCGAGCGCGAGACCGGCGGTGCCGAGTATCCAGGCCGGCGGGAAGATCGAGACGAGCAGCACCGCCCGGCTGCCGAGCTCCAGTTTGCGCTGGACCGAGATCACCCTGCGGATGTACGCCGCGTCGCGCTCCCCGCGGGTCGCCACGACCGAGGCGCGGATGGCGTCGAGCTCCTCGCCGAGCCGCTCGACGTCCTCCGACGTCAGGTGGGCGGTGGGGTCGTGGTCCTTCTTCTGCATGACGGTCATGGGTTCTCCTTCGTCGGATGGTGCGGCTGAGCGGTGTCAGTGGTCGATGTCGCAGGCGCCGGCGGCGGCCGAGACGCAGGTCTGGATCTTCACGTCGTCACCGGGTGCGGCGGTGGTGAGGTCCCCGGTCCGCAGGTCCCGCACGGCACCCGACCGCATCGGCAGCACGCAGCCGTAGCAGATGCCCATCCGGCAGCCGGAGGGCATCAGCAGGCCGGCGTCCTCGGCGGCGGTGAGGATCGGCGTGCCACCGTCGGCCTCGATGCTGGTGCCGTTCCTGAACCTGACCGTGCCGCCCTCGCCGGTCACCACCGTGGCCACCCGGAACTGCTCGGTGAGGAGCGGCAGGCCGCGCTCCTCGTGGTGCGCCTGCACGGCGTCGAGCAGGCCCGCTGGACCGCAGGCGAACGTGGTGCGCTCCTCCAGGTCCGGGACCAGGTCGCCCAGGTCGCTGACGTCCAGGACGCCGTGCACGTCGTCGTAGCGCGCGACCAGGCGCACCAGGCCGGCGCGGTCGAGGTCACGGAGGTTGGAGAGGAAGATCGAGGCCGGCTCGCTCGGCGCCACGTGCACGACCGTGATGTCGTAGCCGGCGCTTCGAGGCATCCGGACCACTCCGTCGTCGGCGACCGGGAACAGGTTGCGAAGCATCCCGATGACCGGCGTGATCCCGGAGCCGGCCGTCACGAACAGCAACTTGGTGCCCTTCGCGGGGAGGACGAACTCGCCGGCCGCCTGCTCGAGGTGGACGAGCGTCCCCGACTGCGCCCACCGGACCAGGTGGTTGGACACCTTGCCCCCCGGCACCGCCTTGACCGTGATGGAGATGCGGCCGTCGGCGCGGGGACCGTGGGTCAGGGAGTAGGCGCGCCACTGCCGGACGCCGTCGACGTCCACACCGATCCGAACGTACTGGCCCGGGACGTGTCCGGCCCAGTCCGCACCCGGACGGATCACGATGGTCGCGGCGTCGGCCGTCTCCGGGACCACCTCCTCGATGCGTCCGCGCAGGTCGGCCCCGGACCGCAGCGGGTGGAAGAGGTCGAGGTAGTCCGCCGGCAGCAGCGGCGTTGTCACCTTCTCCGCGAGCCGGGTGACGCGGTGGCGCAGCGGGCTCCGCGGGGGGCGGGTGGCGGGCACGTCGGTGGTCATGCTCCCATGATCTCCGGTCCGGAGGCTAAACTGATGACCCGCAGACGTGAACTTCGCTGCCATAGTTGTTCGTGGAGGACAAGCCGTGCCCGATGATGTGGCGAGTCCCACGGCGGCCCGGCTTTCCGGGCTCGAGATCGACGACCGCGTGGTCCGGGCGCTGCGCGAGCAGCTGCCGTCGGTCGCCGCGCAGACCGTCGCGGCGGTGGTGCACGGGGTGCCCAGCTACACCGGCGCCCTGAGCGGCTCGATGGCCGACAAGATCGAGGCCGCGGTGCAGATGGCCCTCGCCGGCTTCCTGAAGCTGGCGTCGGGCAGTCGCGGGTCCGACCCGAGCACCCCGCTGGGACCGACCCGGGAGGGCGCCTACGCCCTGGGCCGCGGTGAGGCGCGCAGCGGGCGGTCGATGGACGCGCTGCTGGCCGCCTACCGGGTCGGGGCCCGGGTCGCCTGGCGCGAGCTGGCGGCAGCGGCGGGCTCGGCCGGCGTGGGAGCGGGCACCATGGCGCAGTTCGCCGAGCTGGTGTTCGCCTACATCGACGAGCTCTCCGCGGCCAGCGTGGCCGGGCACAGCGACGAGCTGTCCACCAGCGGCCGGGTCCGGCAGCGCTACCTTGAGCGGCTCGGTCAGCACCTGCTCTCGGGGGCCAGCGCCGACGTCCTGGCCGCGAGCGCGGAGCGGGCCGACTGGTCGCCGCCGCGGACGCTGACGGCGGTGCTGCTGCCGGCAGTCCAAGTCCGGGGTGCCCTCTCGATGCTGGGCCAGCGGACGCTCCAGCTCGGCGAGGACCTTCCCGGCCTGGACGCCGAGGCGGCTGAGCAGCTCTCCCTCCTGCTCGTCCCGGACATGGACGGCCGGGAGCGGAGCCGGCTGATGCGGGTCCTGGTGGGCCGCTCGGCGGTCGTCGGCCCGTCGCGGCCGTGGACGCAGGTGCGGACGTCGTACCTGCGCGCGGTGCGGACCATGGCACTGCCTCACGTCGCGGGCGCTCCGGCCGAAGGGCGGCCACTCGACAGCGAGCAGCACCTCGCCGACCTGGTCCTCGGCGCCGACCCGGACGCGCTCGCCGACCTGCGGGCGGCGATCCTCGCCCCGCTGGACGGGCTGCGGCCGGGGACCGCCCTCCGGCTCGCGGAGACGCTGCGCTCCTGGCTGCTGCACCAGGGCCGGCGGGAGGCGGTCGCGGCGGACCTGCACGTGCACGCCCAGACGGTGCGCTACCGGATGGGCCAGGTCCGCGACCTGTACGGCGCCCGGCTCGACGACCCGCGCACCGTCCTCGAGCTGGTGCTGGCCCTGCAGGGGGCGACGTCCGGCTCGGGCGCTTCGCCGGAGGCTCTCACCGTGGTCGGCGCGACGACCTAGACTTCGGGCCGGTGCTCCCTGTGCTCGAGCGGGGACCTGGTTGGCTCGACCCCGGACCAGAAGGCGGCAGTGCGTGCAGAGGATGTTCGAGCGCACCGGTGAGCTCGGCCGCGCCCTGCGTGCCGTGGACTGGGCGGCCACGCCGCTGGGCCCGCCGGAGGACTGGCCCCGGAGCCTCGAGTCCGTGGTCCGGCTGATGCTCACCTCGCGCTTCTCCATGTGGATGGCGTGGGGACCCGAGCTCACCTTCTTCTGCAACGACGCCTACCGTCGCGACACTCTCGGCAAGAAGTACCCCTGGGCGCTGGGCAAACCGGCTGCGGTCGTGTGGTCGGAGATCTGGGAGGACATCGGGCCGCGGATCGAGGCGGTGCTGCGCGACGGGGTGGCGACCTGGGACGAGTCACTCCTGCTGTTCCTGGAGCGCAGCGGCTACACCGAGGAGACCTACCACACCTTCTCCTACAGCCCGGTCTTCGACGACGAGGGCCAGGTGGAGGGAATCCTGTGCGTGGTGAAGGAGGACACCGAGGAGGTGGTCTCCCGCCGGCGCATGCAGACCCTGCGCGACCTCGGGTCGGGCCATGCGTCGAACCTCACCGAGAGCGAGACGATCGCGGCGGCCTGCCGCGAGCTCGAGGACAGCGCGCACGACCTGCCGTTCTCGCTGGTCTATCTCGTCGACGACGACGAGTCGAGTGTCCGGCTGGCCGGCTCCGTCGGCTTCAAGGGCCCGCACCCGGCCGCACCCACCCAGATGTCACTGGCGGGTCCCGAGCCCTCGGGGTGGCCCGTCGCGGAGGTGATGCGGGGACGGACCGTGCACGTGGAGGACCTCGACGCCCGGTTCACGGACCTGCCCACGGGCGGCTGGGACGTGAGCCCGGCCGGCGCCCTCGTCGTACCCCTCGCCGCCAGCACCGACGTCCGCCCCTACGGCTTCCAGGTCTTCGGGCTGAACCGCTACCGGCCCTTCGACGACGGTTACCTCGACTTCTGTGGGCTGGTCGCCGGCCGACTGGCCTCCAGCCTCACCGACGCACGTGCCTACGAGTTCGAGAAGGCGCGCGCGGAGACGCTCGCCGAGCTCGACCAGGCCAAGACGGACTTCTTCACCAACGTCAGCCACGAGTTCCGCACCCCGCTCACGCTGCTGCTCGGTCCTGCCGAGGACGCCGTCACCGACGAGGCCGAGCCGCTCGTCGGGCGCCAGCGGGCCCGGCTGGAGGTGATCCTGCGCAACGGTCAGCGGCTGCTCAAGCTGGTCAACACGCTGCTCGACTTCTCCCGGCTGGAGTCCGGCCGGGTCGAGGCGCGCTTCGAGCCGGTCGACCTGGCGCGCTACACCCGCGAGCTGGCGAGCATGTTCGCCTCGGCCGCCGACCGGCTGGGGCTGAGCCTCACGGTCGAGTGCCCGCCCCTGTCGCAGCCGGTCTACGTCGACCGCGAGCTGTGGGCCAAGGCGGTCCTCAACCTGCTCTCGAACGCCCTGAAGTTCACCTTCGAGGGAGGCGTCACGGTGCGTCTGTCGGCGAGCGACGACGGCGCGCAGATCGACGTCAGCGACACCGGCATCGGCATCCCCGAGGCCGAGCTGCCGCACCTGTTCGAGCGGTTCCACCGGGTCAGCGGGGCCCCCTCGCGCACCCACGAGGGGTCCGGCATCGGGCTGGCGCTGGTCGCCGAGCTCACCGCCCTGCACGGCGGAGTGGTGAGCGCGCACAGCGTGCCGGGCACGGGCAGCACATTCTCGGTCCGGGTGCCCTTCGGCCGCGACCACCTGCCGCCCGACCAGGTGACCGAGCCGGGGCAGGTGCGCACCTCCACCGTCGCCGAGGTGGCCGAGGGGTTCCTCGCCGAGACCGCCCAGTGGGCCGAGACCCAGACCTCGCAGGTGCGCCGCGTCCCTGTGGCGGCCGCCGAGCGCAACCGGCCCCGGGTGCTGGTGGTCGACGACAACGCCGACATCCGGGAGTACGTCGCAGGGCTGCTCGCCGAGGACTACCAGGTCACCACCGCCGTCGACGGCGTGGACGGGCTGGCGCTGGCGCGCGAGCTCCCGCCCGACCTGGTGCTCACCGACGTGATGATGCCGCGGATGGACGGCTTCGAGCTGCTCGCGGCGCTGCAGGCCGACCCGATCACCATCGGTGTCCCGGTGGTGATGCTCTCGGCCCGGGCCGGCGAGGAGGGCACCCTGCAGGGCCTGGACGCCGGCGCGGACGACTACCTCGTCAAGCCGTTCACCGCCCGGGAGCTGCGGGCCCGGGTGCGGGCCAACCTGGAGCTCGACCGGGCCCGGCGCACCCGGCGTCAGCTCGAGCGGAGCCGGTCGCTGCTCGACCAGGCCCAGCGGCTGGCCCGGGTGGGCAGCTGGGAGATCGACCTGAGGACCGGGCGGGTGGACGCCTCCGAGGAGTTCCTGCGGATCGTGGGACGCTCCGCCGACGAGGTCGCCGCGATGACCTTCGCCGACGTCGTCGCCCACCTCATCCACCCCGACGACCAGGCGATGGTCCAGCAGTCCCTGGTGAACGCGGACGCCAACGGCCTGCACTACGAGACCCGGGTGGTCCGGCCGTCCGGGGAGACCGTCCTGGTCTCGGTGTTCGGTGAGGTGGTGCTCGACGAGCACGGCGAGCGGGAGCTGGTCCGCGGGTCCGTGCAGGACATCACCGAGCGCCGGGCGGCCGAGGCGGCGTTGGCGATGGCGGCCGCGAACGCGGAGGCCGCCGCCCGCGAGCACTCGATCGCCGACCAGCTGCAACGCAGCCTGCTGCCGCAGAAGGCGTTCGACCTCGAGCACCTCGAGGTCGCCACCTACTACCGCGCCGGTGTCGAGGGCACCCAGGTGGGCGGTGACTGGTACGACGTGATCGAGCTCGGCGGTGGACGCACCGCGCTGGTCGTCGGTGACGTGATGGGCCGCGGCGTGCGGGCCGCCGCGGTGATGGGCCAGCTGCGGGCCGCCGTGCGCGCCTACGCCCGTCTCGACCTGCCGCCTGCGGACCTGCTCGAGTCGCTGGACGGCCTGGTCCGCGAGATCGGCGAGGACCAGATCGTCACCTGCATCTACGCGGTCTTCGACCCGGCCGACCGGGTGCTCCGCTTCGCCAACGCCGGCCACCTCCCGCCGATCGTCGCCACGCCGGACGGCGAGTGCCGGCTGGTCGGCGGCGACGAGAACCCGCCCCTGGGGATCGGTGCCGTGAACCTCCGTCAGCACGAGGTGGACCTCGCCTCGAACGCCCGGGTGGTGCTCTACACCGACGGGCTGGTGGAGCGTCGCGGTGAGGACCTCGAGCTGGGGATCCACTCGTTGGCCCGGCACGTCGCCGAGCTCACCGGCCCGGTCGACGGGGTGCCGGAGGAGCTGGTGGCGGCGATGCTGCCCGACGGCCCCGACGACGACGTCGCCATCCTGGTCGCCCGGGTGGACCCGCCCACCGAGGACGAGAGCCTGTCGCGGCGTCTGGAGCCGACCGAGTCCGTGGTCGCCGACGCGCGACACCTGGTGGCGTCGTACCTCCAGGAGCGGGAGCTGCCGGAGACCCTCGTGCGGGACGCCGCGCTGGCCACCAGTGAGCTGGTGACCAACGCCCTGCTGCACGGACAGGCGCCGGTGGAGCTGCGGATGCGGATCGAGGGTGCCGACGTGCTGATCGAGGTCCGCGACCGCGCGACCTACCAGCCGCGCAAGCTGCGCCCCGACGAGGACGACGAGCACGGTCGCGGCCTGCAGATCGTCGCCGCCCTCGCCGCCCGCTGGGGCACCCGGCCGACCGAGCACGGCAAGGCCGTGTGGTGCCTGCTGTCGGTCGGCTCATGAGCCCGGCGCCAGCGACCGGTCCGGAGCACTGGCTGCCGCTGCGGTTCCGCGACCTGGACGCCTTCGGGCACGTCTACCACGCGGAGTACCTCACCCTGCTCGACGAGGCCCGCACCCGGTGGCTCGGTGAGGCGGTGCAGCTCGAGGACCCCGGCAGCTATGTGGTGGCGCGCCTCGAGATCGACTACGTCAGCTCGTTGACCCTCGCCGACGAGGCCGTGCGGGTGGACGTCGAGGTGCTCCGCGTGGGGACCACGAGCCTCACCCTCCGGGAGACGATGCATCCCCGTGACGGTCGGGTGGTGACCCGCGACCGGGCCGTGGTGGTGCTGCGGGACCGGGCCACCGGCTTCAGCCGGCCGCTGTCCGATGCCGAGCGGGCGGCCGTGGAGGCCGAGCGGGCCGCCGCCCGAGCGCGGCTCGGCTGACCCGCAGCCGGGTGCCGGGCGTGGCGCTGCTCCGGTGTCCCGGCGGGCATGAACGCCCGGGCCCGGGGCACTGCGTGGCTCGCGCGCCGCACCGGCGCCGTCGTCTGGAGGTCGCTCGTGCGGATCGTGGTCACCGGGGCCAGTGGCAACGTGGGGTCGGCGCTGCTGCGGCGGCTGCTGGCGGTCGGAGGGCACGACATCCTCGGCGTGGCCCGCCGGGTCCCCGACGAGCCGGGGGCGCCCTTCGACGCGGTGTCGTGGCGGTCGCTGGACCTGACCGAGGACACCGCGACCGACGATCTCCGCGAGGCGTTCCGAGGCGCCGACGCGGTCGTCCATCTCGCGTGGGGGTTCCAACCCTCGCACGACATCGCCTACCTCGAGGCGCTCGGCGTCGGTGGCACACGCCGGGTGCTGGAGGCGGTCGCACTCGAGGACGTGCGGCACGTCGTCCACATGTCGTCGGTGGGCGCCTACTCCCCCAAGCGCGACGACACCCCGGTGGACGAGACCTGGCCGACGGGCGGGGTGCCCACCTCGCCGTACAGCCGGCACAAGTCGAGCGCGGAGCGGCTCCTCGACGCGCACGAGTCCGCCTACCCGGATCGGGTCGTGACCCGGCTCCGGCCTGGTGTCGTGGGGCAGCGCACCGCTGGCAGCGCGCTGCTGCGCTACGCCCTTCCAGGGCTCGTGCCGGCAGCGGTCCTGGGGCACCTTCCTGTGCTGCCGCTCGACCGTCGGCTGACCATCCCGATGGTGCACGCCGACGACGTCGCGGCCGCCATCGAGCGCGTCCTCGCGACCACCGCGGCCGGACCCTTCAACCTGGCCGCCGAACCCGCGGTCACGACCGCGGACATCGCCGACGTCCTCGGGGCCCGGCAGGTGCAGGTGCCGTCCGCGGTGCTCCGGGCCGTGGTGTCCCTGACCTGGCACGCCCGGCTGCAGCAGGTCGACACCGGCTGGCTGGACCTCGGTTTCGCGGTGCCGCTCCTCGACACGTCCCGCGCGAGGCGCGAGCTCTGCTGGACGCCCCAGGTCGACGCCCGCACCGTGCTGGCGGAGACGGTGGCCGGGATGCGGGAGGGTGCGGCCGACCGTTCGCCCGTGCTGCGACCCCGCTCGGTGCCGGGACAGGTCGCCCGGGCACTGCGGCACGGGCCGGTCAGTCGGCGTCACCGGCCCTGAGAGCCGGCCCCTGCACCCCCCCGGGCGGCTGGATCGCCCGGTCGACCCGTGGGAGAGGATGACCCCATGACGGCGTACTGGATCAGTGTCTACAAGGAAATCCTCGACGAGGCGAAGGTCGCGGCCTACGCGGACCTCGCCGGCCCCGCACTCCAGGCTGGCGGTGGAACCTATGTTGCTCGCGGCCTGCCCGAGCAGATCTACGAGGACGGCGAGCGGACCCGGACCGTCCTGATCGCGTTCGAGTCCGTGGAGGCGGCGCGAGCGGCGCACGACAGCCCGGCCTACCAGGATGCTCTCGCCGCTCTGGACGGCGGCGCCGTGCGTGACATGCGGATCGTGCCCGGGGTGCACTGAGACCGCGTCTCGGGTCCCTCGAGGTCCCCACAGATCCCGGTCGACGGCTGTTCCCAAAAGGTGCAGGAAGCGCTACGGTCCCTGAGCACGGTGCCGAGCGCCGGGTATGCCGACGGATCTGACCACCCGGGGAGAGCAGATGAACCGAGTCCTCCGAGCCGTGGCCGCGCTGGCGGCCTCCTGCCTCGTCGCGACGACCATGGCCTCACCCGGTCGCGCGGCGACCACCCATCGCCTCAGCGCCACGCAGGCACGAGCGATGCATGCCGTCATCGCCTCAGGACAGGCGGCGAAGCGCACCCACGTTCTCGACGTCTGTCGGTCCCGCAGACTTGCCTGCCAGGCGCAGCTCTTGGCGGCGGACGGGAGCTCTACTCCGCTGAGCTCGTTCACTCCGTTCGGATTCGGTGCGAAGGACCTCGAGTCGGCGTACGGCCTCACCGGGGCGTCGAGCCGGACAGGCACGGTGGCCATCGTCGACGCGGGCGCCTACCCGACGATCGAGAGCGACCTGAACGTGTACCGTCGCCAGTACGCACTGCCGCAGTGCCGCAGGTCCACCGGCTGCCTGACCGTGCGCTCGTACGACAACGGCCCCGAGCGCAAGCCGGCGACCTCCGAGCGGGGCAAGGAGATCGAGGAGGAGGTCGGGCTCGAGACGGCACTCGACCTCGACATGGCGTCGGCGGCCTGCCCGCGGTGCAAGCTGCTGCTGCTGCAGACCCCACCCGGCGACGCAGTGTTCGGGAGCACCAGAGCGACGCATGCCAGCGAGGACCACTTCGCCACCGCCGTGCAGACGGCCAAGAGCCGGGGAGCGAGCTCGGTCAGCATCAGCTACGGGTTCCCGACCGACGCCTACGCCGCCGGTGGTTCCCCGGCGAGGAAGATGAACGTCCGCGGCATGGCCGTGACCGCCGCCACCGGCGACTCGGGCTACAACGGGCTCTACCCGTACTGGCCCGAGGTGCTGCCGTCGGTGATCGCCGTGGGTGGCACCGAGCTCAGCCGGTCCCCCCACGGGTCCTGGCACGAGGGCGCGTGGGACGGGGCCGGCAGCGGCTGCTCGGCCGGCCTCACCCCGCGCGCCTACGGCCAGCCGGTCGGGATCAGCGCGCTGTGCAACGGCTTCCGGGCGTCGGCGGACCTGTCCGCAGTGGCCGATCCGATGACGGGCGTGGCGGTCTACGACACCTACGCCCCCGCTGACAACTTCCCCTTCGAGTGGGTCGTGGTGGGCGGCACCAGTGTCTCGTCACCTCTGGTGGCCGGGATCTTCGCCCGAGCCGGTGTGCCCGCCGGCGTTCATGGGCCGAACACGATCTACGCCCAGCCCGCGTCGGCCTTCCGCGACGTCCTGGCCGGCGGCAACGCGCCGAGCGGCGTGTGCTCCGCGGACGGCGTCAGCGAGCGGCTCTGTGCTGCCGGCGTGGGCTGGGACGGGCCCACCGGACGCGGGACTCCGAAAGGGCTGGTGACCTTCCAGTAGCCCCGCCCAGCAGGCCGCCCAAGCAGCCCCGCCCGACGTACCTCACTGCGTGCCCTAGGGTCGTCACGCGATGCCGGGCGATGTGCGAGAGGGTGGAGGCGTGGGTACGACGGCGGGCGGTCTGGAGGAGGCGCTTGCGGCCACCGAGGAGCGGGTGGACGCCGCGCTGAGCGCCGTGGCGACGGTGACCCGAGAGCTGAAGCGCGCCAAGACCAGCGTCGGGCGTGGCCAGGTTCGCGACCTGCGTCGAGCCCTCGAGGCGGTCGTCGGGCGGCTGGAGGAGGCCTCGCGGCTCACCGCCGACGCGGCCGGGTCGTTCACGTTCGACGAACGGGAGCATCTCGCGACCGGCGGCTACGTCGAGGAGCTGCTGGCGGAGGCCGCGGCGCGAGGCGTCGCCATGTTCGAGGCGGACGGTCAGCTGCTCTGCTACCCGTCGCTGATCAGGATCGTGGCCTCGGACGCGGCGGTCGAGGTGGACCGTCGGCGGGAGAGGCGGTTGAGGCCCTCGTTGCTGGTCGCGCTGATGGCGGCCGCCCAGGGCAGACCTCCCCGGTTTCGGCCCGAGCCCTTCCTGGAGAGCCTGGCGAGCGGCTACGACCTGGTGAGGTCGCGAGAAGCGGCACGGCCGGGGTCGGTCGTCCGGCTGGTCGACATCTGGGGTGTACTGACGCTGCTGCCGGGTGCTCAGCGCGACTATGCGCGACCCGAGTTCGCCCGGGACCTGTATCTTCTGGACTCCAGCGGCGTCACCACGACGAAGTCCGGCAGGGTGGCGGGTTGGCATGCCAGCAGTGGCACGCGGGGGACCGGGACGCTCACGACTGTCGCTCGCAGCGGTCAGCAACAGCTCTACTGGGGCATCTCGTTCAAGGACCGCACGTGACGTCCCCGACGGGAGCGGCCGGTGGGATCCGCGGCAGCGGGGTGCTCGGCGGCGGGGTCCTGGGCGCCGCTCCCTACGCGGAGTTCCTCGGCGCGGAGTACCTGGGTTCCTACCTGCCGGCGGGCGGCGGTTCCGTCAAGGTCGTGGTGGCCGGCGACGACGAGGTCGCGGAACGCTTCCAGGCATCCCTGCAGGCCGAGGCGGAGCGGCGCGGGGCGGTGCTGGTCACGGTGTCCGCGGAGACCACGAAGGTGCACCTGGTGGACCAGGTGTTCTTCGCCGCGGCCCGGCAGGTCGACTGGGGCCGGATCGCAGTGGCACTCGTGCATGCCGCCTACGACGACATCGCCGTACCCGCCGCTCCCGGGCGGGTGCAGGTGGCGGAGGTGGCAGAGGACCACGACCTTGATGCCCGTGAGCTGTACCGCAGCGTCCGCCGCCGCCTCGAGCAGAGTCTGCTGGCCGACACCGGCCTGCCCCGGGAGCTGCGCCGGGCCCTGCTCCGGCTGGCGCAGGCATGCCTGGGGACCGGCGACGTCGTGGAGCACGAGGCACAGGTCGTGCTGGACTGGCTCCGTGGCGAACCCGTGGGTCTGCGAGAGCTCCGGGCGACGATGATCCCCTCACGGATCGGGCGGCACAACGCCCGCAGCATGCTCACCTCGATCGGGCGGTTGCAGCTGCGCGCGGGACAGGCCGGTCTGGTGCTCCAGCTCGACCTCGCGCGGCTGGCGGTCGCGCGTCGGCCACCAGTCGAGGAACGAGACGGCGTCTACTACAGCGTCGCTGCGGTCCTCGACGCGCACGAGCTGCTTCGTCAGCTCATCGACGCGACCGACGACCTCGTGGGGATGCTCGTCCTGGCGGTGATACCGCCCGATCTGATGCGCGATGAGAAGCGGGGCCTGCCCGCCTACACGGCGCTGCAGCTGCGGGTCGCCGACGAGGTCCGGGACCGGCGTCGGGCGAACCCCTTCGCGTCCCTGGCCCGACTCGAGGTCCAGCTGGAGGCGATCGGATGACCGGCCGACCACTCGTCCGTGACGTGGCCGGCCAGGACCGGTGGGACGCCGAACGGCTGGCGAAGCGACGGGCGGTCGAGGCGCTGCGCAGCGGGGTTCCCAATGCCGATGCAGTCAAGGCGCTCGGTTCGGGCCAGAGTGACATCGAGGACCGGTTCACCGGGATGCTGGAGGCCGTCGCCGACCCGAGCATCGGTCGGCGCGGGCGCGCGTCGATGCTCCTCGGCGCCGGGTTCGGCGAGGGCAAGAGTCATCTGCTGACCCACCTCGGCCACCTGGCCCGAGCGGCGGGGTTCGTGGTCTCGACCGTGGTGATCAGCAAGGAGACCCCGCTCTACGACCCGGCCAAGGTGCTTCGCGCCGCGGTGGAGTCCGCGGTCGACCCGGCCGGCGCCCGCGATGTGCTCACCGAGACGGTTGCGGCGCTCGATCCCGACAGCCCTGGGTATGCCGAGCTGCTTCGGTGGCTGCGAGGTCCCGGCCACGACCTCAACGAGCGGTTCGAGGCCACCCTGCTGCTCCACCAGCGGCTTTCGGGGGCGACCGCTGCGGACGGCGACGAGGACTTCCTCGACACGATCACCAGGTTCTGGTCCGGCGACCCGCTGCCGATGCCCGACCTGCGCCGACAGCTCAAGGCCGTCGGCGAGGCCAAGACGTTCAGCTTCTCCCCGGTCAGGATCCGCGATCTCGCTCGGCAGAGGCTGCGCTTCCTGCCCCGGCTGTTGCGCGCCGCCGGATACGCAGGCTGGGTGGTTCTGCTCGACGAGGTCGAGCTGATCGGCCGCTACTCGCTGCTGCAACGCGGACGCTCCTACGCGGAGCTGGCTCGCTGGCTCGACGGCGACACCGCCGGACCCGGCGACCCCGGCACCCGGGAGCCCTTGGTCGTGGCGGCGGCGATGACCGACGACTTCGAGACGGCCGTGCTGGTGGGAAAGAACGACCGGGAGGCCCTCCCCGCCCGACTGCGCGCCAAGGAGACCCTGGAGTACGCCGAGGTCGCGGCTCTCGCCGAGGAGGCGATGACCCACATCGGGCGGGACCTGCTGTCGCTGGCACCACCGGACGACGCGGAGCTGGATCGCGCCTATCGCATCCTGCGTCAGCTGCACGGAGGCGCCTACGACTGGGACCCGCCCGAGGTGCACGGGCTCGAGCGGCTCGGTGCCACCCGGATGCGCCAGTACGTCCGTGCCTGGATCAACGAGTGGGACCTGGTCCGCCTCGACCCGGACTACCGGCCCCTGACCGAGGTGGTGGACACGGTCACCGACTACCGGGAACAGCCCGAACTCGGCTCGGAGGAGGCCGGCGACACCTCGTCCTGACGCATGGCGATGCCTGCGGACGCGCCGGGTCGACAGGGTTTCGGCCTGCGGACGCGCCGGGTCGGCAGGAATCTCTCGGCGCTCGGCGGGGCACAGAGATCCCACACGCAGAGCGCCCTCCCCGAGGGTGCACCCACCCCGGGCCCGCGCGAGGGATCACCGAGCGGGCCGATGAGAGGAGACCGTCATGCCGGCACGCGAGGAGATGCCCTCCACCCTGCAGCGCTCGCCCAAGAAGGCGCAGGAGACCTGGGGCAAGACCCATGACTCCGCCGTCGAGGAGTACGGCGAGGGCGAGCGCGCACACCGCACCGCGTTCGCGTCGCTCAAGCACTCGTTCGAGAAGGTCGGCGACCACTGGGAGCCCAAGGACAGGAAGGGGCCCTCGGACCAGCAGGCCGCCAAGTCCGGAGCGAGCGCCCGCAGAGGCGGGAAGACGGCGGAGGGCGTGGATGCCAACGCCTCCAAACGGCACCTGTACGACGTCGCCAAGCGGCTCGGGGTCACCGGCCGGTCGCGGATGTCCAAGGGGGAGCTCGTCGAGGCCATCAAGAAGGCCAACGCCCGCGAGACCCGCCGCAGCCGCTCCTGACCACGCCACCGGGGCATGGTCCCGCGGGCCCGGGGTACGCCGCCGGATCGGACGGAACCGCGGTCGTGGCCGCGGGAAGGAGCAGCAGTGAGCGACACACCTGAGGCCAAGGCCCGCCCGATGGCCCGAGTGCTGGGCGTGGCGAGCGCCGCGCTCGGCGTCCCGATGGTCACCTCGCCAGAGACCGTCGCCCGGCTGGCCGGCGTGGACGACGTCGAGGTGGCGCCGCACGTGATCCAGGCGGTCGGGGTGCGAGAGCTGATGCACGCCACAGCCCTGCTGGCCGGCCCGCCGAAGACGCTGTGGACCCGGGTCGCCGGGGACGCTTTCGACCTGCTCGTGCTCGCTCGGGCGGTCTCGCGCGGCCGGGGCGAAGGCCGGGCCCGGGTCTCGGTCGCGACGGCGGCAGTGGCCGGGATCGCCGCGATCGACACCGTCGCCGCCATCCGGTCGCGGCACACCGGTCAGCACGGCCGCGGCAGGCCAGGGCCGCTGCACCTCACGGCGTCCGTGACGGTGCGGTGCACGCCGCAGGAGGCCTACGACTACTGGCGCGACTTCGAGCGGCTGCCGCGGTTCATGGGTCACCTGCGCTCGGTCACCCTGGACGGGCAGGGTCGCTCGACGTGGACCGCGAACGCCCCGGTCAGGAAGCAGGTGGCCTGGCAGGCGGAGATGACCGGGGACGACCCGGGTCGCCGGATCTCCTGGAAGTCGCTGCCGGGCGCGGACATCGCCAACGCCGGGACCGTGCACTTCGCCGAGACCCCCGACGGTTCCGGCACCGAGGTCCGCGTCAGCCTGCACTACGACGTACCGGCTGGAGCGCTCGGTCGGGCCGTGGCCCGCCTGTGGGGCGAGGAGCCCACCCAGCAGGTGCACGACGACCTGCGCCGGTTCAAGGCGATCATCGAGACCGGTGACGTGGTGCGAAGCGACGCGCTGCCCGACGGCCCCGACTCCGGGCACCAGATGTCCCAGCGACCCGCCCAGCCCGTGTCCTACAGGAAGAAGGACGAGCGATGAGAGCACTGTGCTGGGAGGCGCCCACCAAGGTCGGCGTCCACGACGTCCCGGACCCGAAGATCCTCAGCCCCCGTGACGCGGTCGTGAAGGTCAGCTCGACCGCGATCTGCGGCTCGGACCTGCACCTGTACGACGGCTACATCCCCGCCATGGTGCCCGGCGACATCATGGGCCACGAGTTCATGGGCGAGGTCGTCGAGGTCGGCTCCGGCGTCGGCAACCTGTCGGCCGGCGACCGGGTCGTCGTACCCTTCCCCATCGCGTGCGGGAGCTGCGGGGCCTGCAAGCGCGAGCTGTACTCGCTGTGCGAGAACTCCAACCCGAACGCCGCCTTCGCCGAGAAGGTCATGGGCCACTCGCCGTGCGGGATCTTCGGCTACTCGCACCTCACCGGCGGGTACGCCGGCGGGCAGGCGGAGTACGTCCGCGTCCCGTTCGCGGACGTCGGCCCGCTGAAGGTCGACGACGACCTCACCGACGAGCAGGTGCTGTTCCTCTCCGACATCATCCCGACCGGCTACATGGGCGCCGACATGTGCGACATCAAGCAGGGAGACGTCGTCGCGGTCTGGGGCGCCGGTCCGGTGGGGCTGTTCGCGGTCGTCAGCGCCTACCTCCTCGGTGCGTCGAAGGTGATCGCCATCGACCGGTTCCCCGAGCGGCTGCGCAAGGCGGAGTCCCAGGGCGCGCACGCTGTGAACTACGAGGACACCTCGGTGCTCGAGGAGCTCCGCGAGCTCACCGCCGGTCGCGGCCCGGACGCGTGCATCGATGCCGTCGGCATGGAGGCGCACACCGACTACACGGCGGTCCAGGTCTACGACAAGGCCAAGCAGCTGGGCCGGCTGCAGACCGACCGGGGGCAGGCGCTTCGTGAGGCGATCCTGTCCTGCGCGAACGGCGGGACCGTGTCGATCATCGGCGTCTACGGCGGGTTCATGGACAAGTTCCCGACCGGGTCGCTGATGAACCGCTCCCTGACCGTCCGCACCGGACAGGCACATGTGCATCGCTACCTGCCGCGGCTGCTCGAGCACATCCGCAACGGCGACATCGACCCGACGTTCGTGATCAGCCATCGGATGTCGCTCGAGGAGGCACCCCAGGCCTACAAGATGTTCAGGAGCAAGCGGGACGAGTGCACCAAGGTCGTCCTCACGCCCTGACCGGAGGCGAAGGAGTCACCGGTCAGGGCCAGCGGAGGGTGACCGGGTCGTCGTACAGCATGTGCGGGGTGTGTCGGGACACGGGGTCCGACCTTGTTCGGTGTGGATTCCTGGTCGGTCGCACGGTCGCACGGTCTGCGCAGGCGAGAACGAGGCAGGGGCTCCGCACCCGAACGCCACGAAACCTTCGCGGGGGGCAAGCGGCCTGGCGGCCGGGCGCGCCTACGATCGATCCGGCACAGCAGCGCAGACCGAAGGACATCCGTGATCGAAGACAGGTACTCGCTCGAGCGTGAGATCGGGCGCGGCGGCATGGGCGCGGTCTGGCTCGGCCGCGACGAGGCGCTGGGGCGGCAGGTGGCGCTCAAGCGGATCGGCCTGCTGCCGGGGGCGACGAGCACCGATCTCGCGCGCGCCGAGCGCGAGGCCCGGCTGGCCGCACGGCTCAACCATCCGCACGTCGTCTCCGTCTTCGACATCGTCGTCGACCAGGAGACGGACGCGCACTGGCTGGTGATGGAGTACGTCGACGGCACCGACCTCGCTCAGCTGGTCCGAGACGAGGGCCCGCTCGCACCGGACGACGCTGGGCCGCTGATGTGGCAGGCGGCTGACGCGCTCGTCGCGGCGCATGCGCAGGGCATCGTCCATCGCGACGTCAAGCCGTCGAACATCCTGGTGGACCGGGACCGCCGGGTGAAGCTGACCGACTTCGGCATCGCGCGCATCGCCGGCGACCCGGCGCTGACCCAGACCGGGCTGGTCACGGGGTCACCGGCCTTTCTCGCCCCCGAGATCGCATCGGGTGCCTTCAGCGACGCGGCCGCCGACGTGTGGTCGCTCGGTGCGACCGTGTTCTACGCCCTGTCCGGACGGCTGCCGTACGACGCCGGCGACCACGTGCTCAGCGGGCTCTACCGCCTGGTCAACGAGGAGCCACCCAGGTTGTCCGACGCCGGCTGGCTGGGCCCGCTGCTCGAGTCCACGATGGTGCGGGAGCCGTCCGGTCGGTGGTCGATGCCGCAGGTCCGGGGCTATCTCGCCGGACCGGCAGGCGGAGTGGTCCCGGCGGTCGGAGGGGAGCAGCCCCCGGGTGAGGCGACCTCGTCGACCCGGTTGCTGGGGACCGTGGGGCGCCCGGCTGCCGAGCCTCCTCGGGCCCAGCCTCCTCGGGACCAGCCTTCTCGGGACCAGCCTCCTCGGGCCGCGCCGCCTGCGGCCGCCCCGGCGCCCGCCCCGGTGCCAGCCCGGACGCCTAGGCGAAGCCGACGGCTCGTCCCATGGATGGTCCTCGGCCTGGCGGTGGTCGCGGCCCTGGTGCTGTTCCTTGTCCTGCGTCATCCCGGGCAGCCGGCCGGCACGGCCGCACACAGCCCGTCGACCAGCGCGTCGAGCCCGTCGGCCACCTCGCCCAGCCGGCAGGCCGTGGTGCCGCGGCCTACTGCGGCGGGGATGGAGTCCTTCATCCGTGGCTACGTCGCGGCCCTGTCGAACAACCCCGACGCCGCCTGGAGGATGCTCACCCCGAAGTTCCAGACGGAGAGCGGCGGCCTGGCGACGTACCGCAAGTTCTGGGCCGGTGTGGGCAGCGGCCGGATCCTGTCGATCTCCGCGGACCCCCGGGATCTCGTGGTCCGCTACCGCGTGCGCTTCGACAACTTCGGGACCGGCCGCAGGGCGACCGTGCTGAAGCTCGTCTTCGAGAAGGGTCGCTACCTGATCGACGGGGAGCTCACCTAGCGATGGGGCCGTGGCTCAGACCGGTGGGTGCTCGCTCAGCCAGGCCGCGGCTCGGCGGGCTGACGCGCGTGCCAGCCACGCGTCCTCGATGATCTCAGCCAGCTCGGCCCGGGTGAGCTCTCCGATGCGGCTGCCCCGCAGGAGCACCGACGGGTGACCGTCGAAGTGCTTGGTGGTGAAGAACGGTGAGGTGGGGTCCTGCACCAGCGCGTGCTTGTCCGCCTCGGATCCGACCCAGAAGACGATGACGTCCTGGTAACGCTGCCCGGTCTCGGGGTCGACCGCGTCCGGGCGTGGGTTGCGGAAGAAGATGAACGACCTGCCACCCACCTGGAAGACCGGGTTGTCGCGGGTGCCCTGGACCACCGTGACATGCGGCATCGCACGTGCCAGGTCTGCGACATCCTCGACCCGGGCCGGGCGGTTCGGATCCTCGGGCACGCACGTAGCGTAGAGGCCCGCCAAAGGGTGGGGGAGCTCAGGAGCAGAGCCCGTTGGCTGCTGCGCGCTGCTTCTGGGCCTCGGTCTGCTTCTTGCGAGTGGCGGCGGAGGTGCTCTCCTTGGTCTGCTTGGACCCGAGTGGGTCGTCGCGCCTCAACTTGCTCCACAGCTGGTTCGCCTCGGGCTCGCGCCACTGCAGCCGGTTGGGATCGGGAGGATAGGCCTCGACGGGCACGGTCAGGAAGCGCACGTTGTCCAGGCCGATGCCGCGCACCTGCTGACCGAGTGAGAACAGGTCCTTGAGGTTCCCCAGGCTCGTGTCCGCGCTGATCGAGGACGTGACCGCGTCGAGGAACGAGTAGAGCCGTTTGGGGTTGGTCAGCGTGCCGGTCGACACGGCCTTGTGGGTCAGCGACGCAAGGAACGCCTGCTGGCGCGCGATGCGGCCGATGTCGCCGCCGTCGCCGATGCCATGCCGGACGCGTACGTAGTCGAGGGCCTTGTCCCCCTTGACCGTGTAGGTCCCGGCCTTGAGGTGGATGTGGCCGATGTTGTCATCGACCTCGTGTGGCAGGCACACCTGCACCCCGCCGAGGGCGTCGACCATCTTGCGGAAGCCGTTGAAGTCGATCACGACCACGTGGTCGAGATGGATGTTGGTCAGGGCCTCGACGGTCTTCAACGTGCACCTCGCGCCGCCGATGGCATAGGCGTCGTTGAACTGCGTGAGGCTCGGCGGGTCGACCCTTCCATTCGACTGTGTGCAGGCGGGTCGCTTCACCATCGAGTCGCGAGGGATGCTGACGGCGTACGCGTGCTTGCGGTCGGCGGACAGGTGCAGCACGATCGTGGTGTCGGAGAGGCCGGGCGTGGCACCACCGATGTGGCCCTTCTGCCCCTTGCGGGTGTCCGACCCGATGAGCAGCACGTCCATCGCCTGGTACGCGACGTGCTTCTTCTCGACCTTGACGGGGCGCTTGCCGAGCCCGCCGACCGAGATGTGCCCGATGTTGCTGTTGAGATGGTTGTAGATCAGGACGCCCGCGACGGAGGCGATCAGCAGGAGGCCCAGGAGGGAGGCGAGGACGATCAGGACGACCCGTCGCCGTCGCCGCCGTGGGCGACGCTCGTCCGAGCCGGGTTCTTGCCTCATCGAACACCTTCCTGCCGTGGGCGGAGTCAGCCAAGTATGCCGGTGGCACCTGTGCATGGCCGCGAGGACTGCGACCGCCGTACGACGGACCGGTCTGTCAGCTGGATCCGCGCCGCAGTGCACCCGCCCGCTCAGTGTCAGATGTGGAGACTGTGTGAGCCGACCGACCGCCCAGGTGCTCGGGTGCGCAGAGGCGGCGTCCGCTGAGCCCCGGAGGGATCTGCGGCACAGGGTCCGGCCTGGTCGTCCTGGCGCTTGTCATGCCTCATCGTGCGAGCCAGACTGGTGAAGTGGCCCGACGCGGTCGCAAAGCGTCGGACTCTCACTGAGAAGAAGGTGAGTGCGATGGCGCACGGAGACTCGCTCGCAATGACCGTCGAGGCGACGCATCGCTCTCTCGAGGCTCGGGTTGCTGCCGCACGTGCGCCCAACCCGGATCGACCGCGCGACACCCCTGACGCCTTCCTTGCCGCGACGAGTCGACACCTGGCCGCGGTGGAAGCGGTGTTGGTACCCCGAGTCCGGAAGCGGGCCCCCGACGGAGACGCGCTGTCCGTCGAGTACCTCGCGGTGGCGCGATCGCTGGAGCAGACCCTGACCCTGGTGAAGGCTCGGCTCTACGGCGAGTTCCATGCAGTCCGGCTGTCGTGGCCTCAGCTGTGGAGAGCGGTACAGACGCAGCTGTCGGAGCACAACCGGATCGAGTTACGCCTTGTCGACGCCTTGATCCGGTACGACGAACCCGACAGCCTTGACGGGCTGGCGCAGCGCGTGTTCGACGCCGAGACCCGTGCTCCGACCCGACCGCATCCGCACCTGCCGCACACCGGGAAAGCCAGCCTGGTGGCACGTAGCCTCTGGGCGGTCGCTGACCGGTTCTGGGACCGGGCTGAGGGACGGGTGATCCCAGCACCCGTGCACCCCGTACCGCATCACCACGACAGTCTGCTGGGGCAGTACCTCGTAGGCGACCCGCACTTCGAGGCTGACGCCCCATTTCTTACGCATCGCCACCACGGCCGGCTGAACGGCGGGTCCAGCACATCGCAGGAAAACCGAGTCGTGGAGAAGTTCGAGGACCCGAACCTCTGATCCTTCGTCTCAGCGCCCGCCCCTCGGTCATTCTCGGCCTTCGCGGAGGGAGGCACCTCCGGTCGGGCACCTGTCCGAGCTGCTGTCGACGGCCGGCAGAACGGCGAGACCGCAGGCCAGACACAGAGTCTGGCCTGCGGCTTCGTGTGGTGGGCAGGGGCGGGGTCGAACCGCCGACCTTCCACTTTTCAGGCGGACGCTCGTGCCAACTGAGCTACCTGCCCACATTCGCCTCGTGGAGACCCGTAGTCGGTCAACCGCGTCTCCGCCGTGCCGCGAACGGTCGAAGCATACATGGCCGGGTTCGGGCTGCCGTCAGACCTTCAGGACGACCTGGTGGTGAGTGACATCCCTGGTCAGGGTGTCGGGTGGGCCAGCGTCACTCGGTTGAACCAGGATCGCCACGGGTGTACTGCCGGGCCGGGTGCCGAGCCGGCGCATCCGCAGGGCCGGGGGCTGCCGAGTCGGCGCGTCCGCAGGGCCGGGGCCTGCCGAGTCGGCGCGTCCGCAGGGCCGGCGGACCTCTGGTCAGCTTGTCCGGCGCATCACTCTGCGTGTTCCAGTCGCAACCCGGGACATCCAACGCGTCGCCTCACATCCGCACTCGGAGCCTTGGCCCCGAGTCGCCGACCGCGCCACGAACGGTGACCGTCGACCGTCGGCTCTGCCGAGGCGCGTCCGGCCCGGTCCGTCCTAGCTGAGCGACCCGTCGGACGGGCACTCTCCGCCGGTCCGAGCCTGGTCTGCGCCTGGAGGCTCGCATCGAGCCGCTCGAGTGCCTGTCCGACGGGCTCCGCCGGCGTTCTGAGCACGGGGTGCCTGCGGATGCGCCGGGTCGGCGGGGTGTCCGCCTGCGGATGCGCCGGGTCGGCAGGGTTTACGCCTGCGGATGCGCCGGGTCGGCAGGGTTTACGCCTGCGGACGCGCCGGGTCGGCGGTGGGGGATGGGGGTGGTGAGACGGAGGGAGCGGCTCAGGAACTCCTGAGCCGCTCCTCCCCGCTGGTGGTGGCGACCCCGACGGGACTCGAACCCGCGGCCTCCGCCGTGACAGGGCGGCGCGCTAACCAACTGCGCTACGGGGCCTCGCGTGTTGCTGGTGCCGGACACGTTCGTCGGGCTGGGAAAGGCTAACCCATCCGAGGCCACGACTCCGAATCGAGACGTACCCCCAACGGGATTCGAACCCGTGCTACCGCCGTGAAAGGGCGGGGTCCTAGGCCGCTAGACGATGGGGGCAACTCCCACGAAGAGACCGTCGGGCACGACCACCGTCGGGGGCCGCCCCAGCATAGGGGTCGGTCGGGGGCCTCACAAACACCGTTCCGCGGAGGCTCGCCCGGCACACTGGAGGGATGATGAAGATGTCCCGCGACCGGTTCGAGGCCCTCGTCGCGGCCGCGCTCGACGAGGTCCCCGCCGAGCTGGGTGCGCTGATGGACAACTGTGTCGTGCTCGTCGAGGACCACCCGCCGGTGGGTGAGCCCGACCTCCTCGGGGTGTACGTCGGGACGCCGCTGACCCACCGCGGCGCGGGCTACACGATGGCACTCCCGGACCGGATCACCGTCTTCCGGATGCCCACCCTGGCGATGTGCTCCACCGAGGACGAGGTGGTGGCCGAGGTGCACATCACCGTGGTGCACGAGATCGCGCACCACTTCGGCATCGACGACGAGCGGCTGCAGGAGCTCGGCTACGCCTGACCTCCAGGCGACCGGCATGGCTGCAGGTCGCGCCCTCAGCTCTCAGCGGGTTCGACCGCGTAGCCGCCCGGCCAGGGGATGGCCTGCTCGCCGTCGCCCTGCCGCTCGAACTCGCCGAGATACCACGAGCGCAGGGCCACGAGCTGCGGGGTCGGCGTGGCCGTCAGCAGCTTCTGCTCAGCGCAGAACGCGTCGGCGTCCTCGAGCACCTCACGCAGGCGGCCCATCGTCGCCGGGGCCGACGGCGGCACCTGGTAGACGAGGTCGGCCCGGTCGACCCCGCTTGCCAGAGCGGCGTCGAGCTGGTCGGGCCCGCGTGCCTGGCGGCGCTCCCGCTCGACGTCCGCGGTGAGAGCCGAGAGCTCCTGAGCGACGGGGTACTCACTGCCATGGCTGAGGGCGAGAAGCCGCAGCTCCCGGAGCAGCTCGGCGTACCACAGACGGTAGTGCGCGAACACCCGGACCGGCATGCTCATCAGACGGATCGTGACCAGGTCGTCTGCGGCATGCTCCGCGGGCGCGTCGTCGGGAGTGCCGGTCAGGTCGACCATCTCCCCGGGCACCGGCTCCTCGTCGCGCACGTCGGTCATGTCATCGTCGGAGACAGGCTCGAACCAGACGACCTTGCCGCTCGGTGACATCTCCGCTCCCCACATGCGGGAGTACGTCGCCACGATGCTCAGGCCGCGCCCGATCGTCGCGAGGAGCCGGTCGTCGTCGGTCATGTCCCGTGCGGCCGGGGGCTCCGTGGAGGCGTCGTGCACCTCGACCCGTGGATGCACCGGGGTCCCGCCCAGCCGGACCAGGATCGGCGAGGACGCGTGCAGGATCGCGTTCGTGACCAGCTCGGACACGCCCAGTCGGGCCGCGTCGACCAGGTCCTCCCGGCCCAGGGTCTGCAGCTGTCTCACCACCCAGGTGCGCGCGTCACGCACCGAACGCGGCTCCGGGTCGAGCTCGAGTGCGGTGGTCATGACGAGGCCGTGCTTCCCTCGTCGACGGGGTCGAAACCGTACGCGTCCAGAGCATCCACTGACATCGCAGGGTCAGCGCTCGAGGTGCCGGGCCCAGGCGAAGCAGAACACGCCGTAGCCGGCGAAGCCGAGCGCGACGAGCACCAGCAACGGGCCGCCGAAGGGCTCGCCGAGCAACTTGTGCAGTGCGACGTCGAGACCGCCGGACTTCTGCGGGTCGTGGGTGAACGCGGCGTAGATGAAGAGTGCCCCGACGACCGCCAGAGCGGCCGCCTTCCCGGCGTAGCCCGCCTTGCCGCAGAGCACGTAGACGCGCCCGTCACGGCCGGTCTGACCGTCCTGGTCCAGCTTGGAGCGGAACTTCTCCGCCAGCCCGCGATAGAGCAGGAAGCCCGCGACCACCAGGACGCCGACCCCCACGAGCCCGACGAGCAACGGACCGCCGGGGACCCGCATCAGCTTCGCGGTGACTCCGTCCGTGCCACCGCTGCTGGAGGACGAGCCGACCGCTGTCCTGAACGCGGAGACGGCGAGGCTGCCGTAGATGACGACCTTCGCGACTGAGATGCCGCGCTTGAGGACCCGCTTGCCGCCGTCCTCGTCACGATGTCCGAACACCGCCTCCAGGGCCTGCCACACGACCAACGCGAGGAACCCGAGGGCGACGAGGTAGAGCGATGCTCGTCCCACGCCGGTCTGGGCGAGCTGCCTGAAGGCACCCTGCTGCGAGGCGCTGCCGCCGCTGTGGCCGAAGACCAGGCGCAGCGCGAGCCAGGCGATGATCAGGTGCACGACCCCGTAGGAGACCAGCCCGATCCGGACGGTGCGGTCCATCCACCGGCTGTTGTCCGCCCGCCGGCCTGCCCGCTCCGCCCGCACCGACATGTCCATGGATGTCCCTTACCCGTTCCGGGGCTCCGCCAAGCGCGCTGCCGGTCGGCGTTCGGTTCGGGCAACGGGTACAACTGTCCCGTGACGACATCTCCGCTCGTGCTGGGACCGCTGATCAGGTACGTCGACGAGACCTCGGCCTCGGTCTGGGTCAAGACCGTCGAGGCCGCACGGGTGACGGTCCGGGTGGCAGGCGACGCCTGGCACGCGCGCACGTTCGGAGTGCACGGGCACCACTACGCCCTCGTCGTCGTGGACGGGCTCGAGCCGGGCTCCGTCTCGCCGTACGCCGTGGAGGTGGACGGTACGACGGTGTGGCCGCTGCCCCAGGGCCAGCGGGACGCGGACCGGGACGCTCACGGCGGCGACTACCCGGTCAGCGTGATCGCCACCCTGAAGCCCGGCAAGCCGCTGCGGCTGGCGTTCGGCTCCTGTCGGACCAGCGTCGCGCACGACAAGGCGGGCAACGAGAGTCACGGGGTGGACGCGCTGCGGGCGCTGGCGCGCAGGATGTCAACCGACCGCGATGCACGCTGGCCGGACCTCGTGCTGTTCCTCGGCGACCAGGTCTACGCGGACGAGACGACGCAGGAGATGCAGGACTTCATCCGCTCGCGCCGCGACATCGAGAAGCCACCGGGCAAGGAGCTCAAGGACTTCGAGGAGTACACCTACCTCTATCAGCTGGCGTGGCAGGACCCCCTGAACCGCTGGCTGCTGTCCACGCTGCCGAGCTCGATGATCTTCGACGACCACGACGTCCGCGACGACTGGAACACGTCGTACGCCTGGAAGCAGGACATCGAGCAGACCGACTGGTGGCACGACCGGATCATCGGCGGCCTGACGTCGTACTGGATCTACCAGCACCTCGGCAACCTGTCACCCCAGGAGCGGGACAAGGACGACCTGTGGCAGCAGGTGGTCGCCCACCAGGCCGAGCACGCCGGCGACCCGGGCACCTCCGAGCTGGACCTGTCCGCCGCACTCGAGGCCAAGGCCGAGCGGGTCTACGCGGAGCCGA
>JAICWH010000147.1 GCA_025934895.1 Nocardioidaceae bacterium
GCGTTGTTGTGCACCCACACATCATCGGGAAACTCACTGGCAACCTGCCGCCAGATCACGGTCGCCTCATCCAGCCTCCCCGCAGCGGTGAGGATCTCCGCGATCCGGCAACGCCCATCGGGCACACCATCCCAGCCCGCCGCGATCGCCTCCCGCATCGCCGCAACCGCCTCGTCAACACGGCCCAGCCGCTCGTAGACGTCAGCAAGATCGCTGGCCAACTCCGCCACCGGCGGCAACTCGGAGTGTGGCCTCACCCGCGCAACCCCAACCGCCTCGACCAGCGCCGCCGCCAACGCCTCGTCATCCTCCGGATCGGCATCCCAGGCCGCCGCCAACCGCTCCACGACGGCTTCCACATCATCAGTCGTCACGGCCCGCACGCTACAGACCCACCAGAACAGCCAGCCAGGTCCCACCAGCGAACTCGTCACTGAAGTTCACCGCATGCCGCCAGTCTCAGCGGGGGGCTCGGGGGTCAGGTGCACCCGCGGCTCGACGACCGTCTCGCCGCGTGCGGGCGCCGCCGTCACCGACTGGACCGCGCGGCCAGAGGTGCCTCACGGCGTCCCGCCCTCGAACGGGACCACGAGCGTGCGCAGCAGCCGCGCCAGGGTGCCCTGCTGGGCCGCGTCCAGGCCGGCGAGGAGCGCCTGTTCCCGCGCCAGCAGGCCTTCCAGGGCCCCGTCGACGGTGACCCGGCCCGCCACGGTCAGCCCGACCAGGACCCCGCGCCGGTCGTGCGGGTCGGGCGTCCGCTGCACCAGGCCGCGGGCCGCCAGCCGGTCGACACGGTTGGTCATCGTGCCGCTGGTGACCAGAGTCTCCTTGAGCAGCCGCCCGGGCGAGAGCTGGTACGGCGCCCCGGCCCGGCGCAGCGCGGCCAGCACGTCGAACTCCCACGGCTCGAGGGCGTGCTCGGCGAACGCCTGTCGCCGGGCCCGGTCGAGGTGGTGACCGAGCCTGCTGACCCGGCTGAGCACCTCCATCGGCCGGAGGTCGAGGTCGGGGAGCTCCCGGCGCCAGGCCTCGACCAGCCGGTCCACCTCGTCCCGCATGGGCCGATCCTAGCGGTCGAGATTCTTGACATCGAGACACTTTCCCACATCTCCAGCGTCTACACTCGGCGCCGATGAGTCCCTCGAGCGTGGTCCGGCGACCCCGCGGCGCAGTGACGACGAGGGTCCTCGGCGGCCTCGTGTCGGTTGCCGTGGCGGTGGCGCTGTACACCCGCTTCGACATCGACGGCGCGCTGAGCCGGGACGAGGCCATCTACGCCTACGGCGGCCAGCAGCTCGCCCACGGTGTCCCGCCGTACGCCTCGATCTTCGACCCCAAGGCGCCGCTCGCGACGATGATCGCCGGCGCCGCGGCGTGGCTCGCCAGGCTGCTGGCCCGCAGCGACATCGCCACCATCCGGGGCGCCTTCTTCCTGTGCGCGGTGCTGACCGTGCTGGCGGTCTACCTGCTCGCGGTCCGGCTGTTCGGCTCGGTCCTCGCGGGTCTGACGGCGGCCGTGGTGCTGTCGGCCGCCTGGCCGTTCGCCGTCGACGCGCTGTCGGGACCCGACGCCAAGACGCCGGGGGTGCTGTTCGCGGTCGTGTCGATGTGGCTGCTGTCGTCGCGGCGGTGGTTCTGGGGGGCGTTCGCGGGCGGCCTCGCGTTCCTGGTGTGGCAGCCGCTGCTCTTCTACCCGCTCGTCGCCGTCCTGGTGCCGCTGCTCACCACCCCCCGGCGCCGCTGGCGCTCGGCCGGCGTCGCCCTGGTCGGTGCGGCGATCCCGGTGGTCGTCGTCACCGGGTACTTCACGCTGGCGGGGGCGCTCGGGAAGTTCCTGGAGTCGGCACTGGTCTTCCCACTCACCGGGATCAAGCACGGCAACGAGTCGGTCGGCCAGCGGCTCGGGCGCATCGCCGGTGTCGTGGACCGCTACTACGGCATGGGCGGCGCCCTGTTCTGGACCGGGCTGGTGCTGCTGCTCCTCCTCGTCGTCGGGCACCTGGTCCGCGGCCGCAGCACCCTGCTCGTCGCGTTCGGGGCACCACTGGTGTCCGTGGTCCTGCTGACCCTGCTGCTGGACACTGGCTACGCGGCCACGGACTTCCAGAGCTACCCCGACCTGTACCCGTTCCTCCCCTACCCCGCACTCGGGCTCGGCGGGGCGGCGGCCGCCCTGGTCGCCGCGCTGCGGCCGTCCGCGGCCCGGGTGACGGCCAGCGTGGCGGTCGTCGTGGCGCTGGCCGTCCTCACCGCGGTGGCGTGGGTGTCCTTCAGCGACGACCCGGCAGGTGACCCGGTGCTTCGCGACCAGCGGGCCAGCGGCTGCGCCGTACGACGCTCGCAGGTCCCCGGCACGCCGATCTGGTCCCTCGGCGACCCTGCCGTCCTGGTGATCACCCACCGGAGGAACCCCGACCGCTTCATCTACCTCGGGTCCGCGGTCGACCGGTGGAAGGTGGCGCACACCCCGGGCGGCTTCGCTGGCTGGACCCGCCAGATCACCCGGGCAGGACCCTCGGTGCTGGTGATCAAGGGCTGGGCCGGCCCCGAGCGGCGCCGGATGGGCCGGTGGCTGCGTGGGCACGGCTACCGAACCAGGTTCGCGGGTCCGTGGCACCTGTTCCTGACCCCGGCGGCCCTGTCGCGGGCTACCCGGGACGGCGTGCGGCTGACCCACGTTCCCACAGAGTTCGCCGCCGGCCCGGGGGGTCGTGAGCTCTCCGGGAGGAAGTGTGGGTAATGCTAGGAGCGCACACGTCACTGCTGTGCCGTCCCGACCCCTTGACACCCTGCGAGGACACATGACCGGCCCCACCAGCTTTGCCCGCGACGTGGTCGTCATCGGCGGGTGCGGTCACGTCGGTCTGCCCCTGGCGATCGCGCTGGCCGACCAGGGCGCCTCCGTCGTGGTGTACGACCTGAGCCAGACGGCGGTCGACCTGGTCAACGACGCGGTGCTGCCGTTCGACGAGCCAGGAGCGGCCGACAAGCTCAAGGCGGCGGTGACCTCCTCGGCGCTGCGTGCCACCACGGACCCGGCGGTCGTGGCCGAGGCGGAGAACGTGGTGATCGTCATCGGCACGCCCGTGGACGAGCACCTCAACCCGGACCCGCAGGCCATCCCGCGTGCCCTCGAGGTCTGCGCCGAGTTCTTCCGCGACGGGCAGCTGCTGGTGCTCCGCAGCACGGTCTTCCCCGGCGTCACCAGCCTGGTCGAGCGAATGATCAGGGAGCGCGGCCTCGACGTGGACGTGTCGTTCTGTCCCGAGCGGATCGCCGAGGGCCGGGCCATGACGGAGCTCTACACCCTCCCGCAGATCGTGTCCGGACGGGAGGCGCGGGTGCGGGAGCGGGCGGCCGCGCTGTTCGGGCGGCTGACCGACCAGATCGTGGAGATGGAGCCGGAGGAGGCGGAGCTCGCCAAGCTGTTCACGAACACCTGGCGCTACATCAAGTTCGCGGCGGTCAACCAGTTCTACATGATCGCCGACAGCAAGGGCCTGGACTTCGAGTCGATCCGCCTCGGGCTCAGCGAGGACTACCCGCGCGCCGCCGACATGCCGGGCGCCGGCTTCGCGGCGGGACCCTGCCTGTTCAAGGACACCATGCAGCTCGCCGCCTTCAACGACAACAACTTCGCGCTCGGCCACGCCGCGATGCTGGTCAACGAGGGCCTCCCGCTGTACGTCGTCAGCCGGCTCGCCGAGGAGCACGACCTCGCGGAGTGCACCGTGGGGATCCTGGGCGCCTCCTTCAAGGCCGGCTCCGACGACATCCGCTCCAGCCTCGCCTACAAGCTCAAGCGGATCCTGTCCTTCAAGTCCCGACGGGTGCTGATGACCGACCCCTACGTCACGGTCGACCCCGACCTGGTGCCGCTGGACCGGGTGCTGTCCGAGTCCGACGTGCTGATCGTGGCGACCCCGCACCCGGAGTACCGCGGCATCGTGACCGACAAGCCCGTCGCCGACGTCTGGAACGTTCTGGGTCAGGACGCCTGAGGTGGCGCCCGAGGGCCGCACCGACGAGCGGCGCGTCCGGCCGCGGGTCACCGTCGTCATCCCCGCCTACAACGAGGGTGCCCACATCGTCCCCGCCCTGGACCGCCTGCTCGAGGCGGTCACCCTCCCCTGCGAGGTGCTCGTGGTCGTCGACTCGCCCGACGACACCACCGTGCCGGTCATCGAGGCCTACGCGCCGCTCCAACAGCCGACGGTGCGCGTGGTCGTCAACGACTACGGCCGCGGCCCGGCGCACGCGATCCGCTACGGCATCCACCAGGCGACGGCGCCGGTCGTCGTGGTCACGATGGCCGACGGGTGTGACGACCCCCGGCAGATCGACGAGCTCACCCGACTGGTCGAGCGCGGCGTCGTGGTGGCGGCCGCCTCCCGCTACATGCCCGGCGGCCAGCAGGTCGGCGGCCCACTGGTCAAGCGGGTGCTGTCCCGCAACGCCGGTCGCACGCTCTACTGGTTCGCCCGGGTCGGGACCAGGGACGCCACCAACTCGTTCAAGGCCTACAGCCGGGCCTTCGTCGAGGAGGTCGGCATCGACAGCCGGGACGGCTTCGAGATCGGGCTCGAGCTCACCGCCAAGGCGCGGCGCCGGCGGCTGCCGGTCGCGGAGATCCCGACCATCTGGCTGGACCGACCGGCCGGCGACTCCAACTTCAAGCTGGGGAGGTGGCTGCCGAAGTACCTGCGGTGGTACCGCTTCGCCTACGGCCGCCGGCTGCCGGCGGGCGAGCACGATCGCGCCCTGACCCCCATCTCCCAGGTCCCTACGTCCCAGGTCCCTCTGTCCCAGACTCCTATGCCCCAGACCAACGACTCTCAGACGCGGAGTGAACAGTGAAGACTCTCATCAGTGGCTCGTCCGGCTTCATCGGCGGCTACGTCGTCGAGGAGCTGCTGCGCCGCGGGCACGACGTGGTCGGCGTGGACAACTTCTCCAAGTACGGCCGGGTCGACAAGTCCTACGACGACCACCCTCATTACCAGCTCGTCGAGGGGGACGCCAGTGACCCCACCCTGATGACCGAGCTGCTCAGCGACTGCGACCACTTCGTCGCCGGCGCCGCCCTGATCGGCGGGATCTCCTACTTCCACACCTACGCCTACGACCTGCTCGCCACCAACGAGCGGATCATCGCGGCATCCTGCGACGCGGCGATCAAGGCCCACCAGGCCGGGCGGCTGCAGAAGGTCACCTATCTCAGCTCCTCGATGGTGTTCGAGTCCACGGACCGGTGGCCCTCGGTGGAGGGGGACGAGCGCAAGGTGCCACCACCGCTGTCGTCGTACGGCTTCCAGAAGCTCGCCGTGGAGTACTTCGCGCACGCGGCCTGGGACCAGTACCAGCTTCCCTTCACGATCGTGCGGCCGTTCAACTGTGTCGGGGTCGGCGAGAGCCGAGCGCTGGGGGACGTGGAGATCGACTCCGGCAACGTGAAGCTGGCGATGAGCCACGTCGTCCCGGACCTCGTGCAGAAGGTGCTCAAGGGCCAGGACCCGTTGCACATCCTCGGCAGCGGCGACCAGGTCCGGCACTACACCTACGGCGGCGACCTGGCGCGCGGGATCGTCGAGTGCGTGGAGCGTGAGGAGGCACGCAACGAGGACTTCAACATCTCCACCGCCGAGTCCACCACCGTCCTGGAGCTCGCCGAGATGATCTGGCACAAGGTCAAGGGCCCGGACGTGCCGTTCAGCTACGTGAGCGACCCGGGCTTCGAGCACGACGTCGCCAAGCGGATCCCCAGCGTCGAGAAGGCGAAGCGGGTGCTGGGCGTGGAGGCGACGACGTCCCTCTCCGAGATGCTGGACGAGGTGATCCCCTGGATCGACCAGGCGATCAAGGACGGCTCCATCTGAGGTGACCCACGGCTGGGACCCCGACCGCTACCTGGTGTACGCCGACGAGCGCGGCCGGCCGTTCGTCGACCTGCTGCACCGGGTCGGCGCGGACGCGCCCCGGCACGTCGTGGACCTCGGCTGTGGTCCCGGCAACCTCACCTCCCTCCTGGTGTCGCGCTGGCCGGACGCTGACGTTCTGGGCGTCGACTCCTCGGCCGAGATGCTCGAGCGCGCCGCAGGCGTGGACGGGCTGCGCGTGGAGCGGGGGGACGTGCGGACCTGGGAGGCTGCCCCGGACGCGGCCCCCGTCAACGTGCTCGTCGCGAACGCCGTCTACCAGTGGGTCCCCGGCCACCTCGACCTGCTGCCCCGGCTCGTCGGGCAGGTCGCACCGGGCGGCTGGTTCGCCTTCCAGGTGCCCGGCAACCACGACGCCCCGAGCCATGCCCTGCTGCACGAGCTGTCCGCCGACCCGCGGTTCGCCGCCTTCACCGAGGGCGTCGCCCGACCCTCGTCGCACGACCCCGAGGTCTACGCCGATGCCCTCCGCGACCTCGGGCTCGTCGTGGACGCCTGGGAGACGACGTACCTGCATCTGCTGGGTGGGGAGGACCCGGTGTTCACCTGGATCAGCGGGACGGGGGCCCGCCCGACGCTGGCGGCGCTGCCCACCCCACTGCGAGACGAGTTCGTCTCCGACTACAAGGCGCTGCTGCGCAAGGCCTACTCGCCGGGCTCGCACGGCACGGTCCTGCCGTTCCGCCGGGTCTTCGTGGTGGCGCAGCTGCCTCGGGAGCGGGCGTGAGGCTGCACCACGTGCAGGTCTCCTGCCCGGCCGACGGCGAGAACGCAGCAGAGCGGGTCTACACCGAGGCCCTGGGGATCCCCGGGGTCGGCAAGCCGCCGGCGCTCGCCACACGGGGCGGCTGCAGGTTCCGCGGTGATGACGTCGAGGTGCACGTCGGTGTCGAGCTGCTCGCCCCGCCATGAGGGCCGCAGACCCGCATTCGCGGGGACTGGGCTTGGCGTACGTTGGGAGCGGGTACCAGTCACCCACCGGACATCAGCAGGAGACGACATGAGTCAACCCATGAGCCAGACCCAGCTCCTCCTGGAGCTCGAGCCCGTGGTCGAGGAGAACCTCAACCGCCACCTTTCCATGGCCAAGGAGTGGTTCCCCCACGAGTACGTCCCGTGGAGCGACGGGCGCAACTTCGACGGGCCGCTGAACGGCGACCCGTGGAGTGTCGAGGACTCGCCGATGTCCGACGTCGCGCGCTCCTCGCTGATCGTCAACCTGCTGACCGAGGACAACCTCCCCAGCTACCACTACGAGGTGGCCACCCTGTTCGGCCGCGAGGGCGCGTGGGGCGACTGGGTGCACCGGTGGACGGCCGAGGAGGGCCGGCACGCCATCGTGATCCGCGACTACCTCTCGACGTCCCGGGCGGTCGACCCTACCCAGCTCGAGCGGCTGCGGATGGACCACATGGGCACCGGCTACGCCGCCCAGCACGACGACATGGTGCGGTCCCTGGCCTATGTCTCCTTTCAGGAGCTCGCCACCCGGGTCTCGCACCGCAACACCGGCAAGCTGACCGATGACGAGGTCGCGGACCGGTTGCTCGCCCGGGTCGCCGCCGACGAGAACCTGCACATGGTCTTCTACCGCAACCTGCTCGGTGCCGCGCTCGAGCTGGACCCGAACCAGGTCATGCGGGCGATCGCCGACGTGGTGACCACCTTCCAGATGCCCGGCACGGACATCGCCGGGTTCCAGCGCAAGGCCGTCGAGATGGCGATCGCCGGCGTCTACGACCTGCGCCAGCACCGCGACGACGTCGTTGCGCCGGTCCTGCGGTTCTGGAACGTCTTCGAGATCGAGGGGCTGGACGCCGAGGGCGAGGCCGCGCGCACCGAGCTCGCGAACTTCATGGAAGAGCTGGAGAAGCAGGCCCTGCGGTTCGAGGACAAGCGCGACGCTCTCAAGGCGCGGATGGCCGCACGCGAGTCCAGGTGAGCGGATCGTCCGAACCGGTCCGGGTGGTGCGGGGGAGTGACCTCGAGCCCGCAGACCCGACGTCGGGTATGCAGCGTGCTCGCGCGTTCGAGGTTCCCTCCCTGTGGGCCGGCCGGGTCGAGACGCAGCCCGGGGCCGTCTCCGGATGGCACCACCACGACGTCAACCAGACCAGCCTCTACGTGGTCTCCGGGGTGCTGCGTCTCGAGTTCGAGGGGTCCGAGGGCCACCTCGACGCCGCAGCAGGGGACTTCGTCCACGTGCCCCCCTTCACCGTGCACCGGGAGAGCAACCCGACCGACGAGGTTTCCGTCGCGGTCATCGCCCGAGCCGGTGGTGGCATCCCGACGGTCAACGTGGACGACCCCCGCCCCGCCCACTAGCTCCCCGCCGTGCCGACCCGGCCCGTCCGCAGGCCGAAACCGTGCCGACCCGGCCCGTCCGCAGGCCGAAACCGTGCCGAGCCGGCCCGTCCGCAGGCCGAAACCGTGCCGAGCCGGCCCGTCCGCAGGCCGAAACCGTGCCGAGCCGGCGCGTCCGCAGGTTGGGCTCCGCTGAGTCGGCCGCTTCCGGGAGCGCACGTGTGGAAAAGGTCCGACCTGCGAC
>JAICWH010000057.1 GCA_025934895.1 Nocardioidaceae bacterium
ATCAGCACGGCGACGAGAACCATGGCCAGCCCGGCAGTGGCGCTGGTGCGGCGGTGCAGCAGCCACGCCCGCCGTCGTGTGCGGTCGCCACCGTCCGCACCGTCCATGCCCGACCCCCTGTGCAGCGAGGCGGCAGCCGCCTCCGCTAGACAGCGTACGCCGCAGGGCAGCACCCGAACGGACACATCGCTCTCGTAGGGCGCTGAGGGCGCCGGGGCAGGCGGGCGAGGAGGAGCCGGTAGAAGCCGTCAGAGCCCGGTGACGCCCTCGCCGCCGTAGTGCTCGGACTGCTCGTCGAAGTTCTCGTGCTCGAGCAGGTGCAGGATCGGCACCCCCAGCTTGCGGCGGGCGCGTGAGGTCCAGTCGACGTGGAAGAACTCGGCGACCACGTGCTTGCGGGTCAAGATGATCGCCTCGGCAGCGCCGACCTCGGCGACCTTGGCGCTCAGCGCCTCGATGGGCTCCGCGCTGACCACCTCGCCGGTGACGTTGGCGCCGGTCCGGGCCAGCTTGTCCACGCAGCCCGTGCAGTCGGTGCGCGCCTGCTCCAGGAGCTCGCGCTGCACCGCCTGCACGTCCTCGCTGTCCATCACCAGGGCCGGCGACGCGAGGACCTCGCTCGCCGCGATGGAGCCCATCGCGGACTCCACCCGGGCCGCGGCGTCGTCGACCGGCAGCAGCACGTGGTAGCGGACGGGCTCCTCGACGTCCTGGTGCAGGCTGCGGACCTGGGCGGCGTCCTGGACGGACAGGGGCTGTTCGACCAGCAGCACTACGTCGTACGTCGCCGACTGACTCATGTTCGACAGCGTAGACCCGCTGGCCGCGCTCAGCCCCCCAGAACTTCGGTGAGGTCGTAGCCCACCGGCTCCTCGAGCTGCTCGTAGCCGCACGACTCCGGATCCCGGTCGGGCCGCCACCTCTTGAACTGGGCGGTGTGCCGGAACCGGCTGCCCTCCATGTGGTCGTAGCCGACCTCCAGCACCCGCTCGGGCCTCAGCGGTGTGAACGAGAGGTCCTTGCCGGCGCTCCACCGGCTCTGCGTCCCGGGCACGCGGTCCGGGTTGGCGATCGCCCACTCGCTCCAGTCACCCCAGGGATGCTCGGAGAGGTCGGTCACGACCAGCGGCTGCAGCTCCTCGACCAGCTCGGCGCGGCGCTGGGCAGTGAACGACGCGGACACCCCGATGTGCGCGAGGCGGCCCTGGTCGTCGTACAGCCCGAGGAGCAGGGACCCGAGCAGTGGCCGCTGAGGAGTCGAGGTCTTGTGCAGGCGGTAGCCCGCGACTACCACGTCGGCGGTGCGCTCGTGCTTGATCTTCAGCATCGTGCGGGCGCCTTGCTGGTAGGTCGCCCGCAGCGGCTTGGCGACCACGCCGTCCAGACCGGCCCCTTCGAACCGGCTGAACCAGTCGGTCGCCACGGCCGGGTCCGATGTGGTTCGGGTCAGGTGCACGGGCGGTACGGCGCCGGCCAGCGCGTCGACCAGGCGGCCGCGACGCTCCTCGAACGGGTGACCCGTCAGGGACTCGTCGTCGACCGCGAGAAGGTCGAAGGCGACGAGGCCGGCGGGCGTCTTCTCCGCCAGCATCCGCACCCGGGAGTCGGCGGGATGGATCCGCTCCTGGAGCTTCTCGAACTCCAGCCGGTCGCCGATGGCCACGAAGATCTCCCCGTCCACGACGCAGCGACGGGGCAGCGACGCCTTGACGGCCTCGACGACCTCGGGGAAGTAGCGCGTGAGCGGCTTGGTGTTGCGGCTGGCGAGCACCACCTCGTCACCGTCGCGGAAGACGATCGCCCGGAAGCCGTCCCACTTCGGCTCGAAGCTGAGGCCGCCGTGCTTCGCCGGGTCGGGGATGCCCTTCACGGACTTGGCGAGCATCGGCTGGACCGGAGGCATCACGGGGAGATCCATCCCGGCAGCCTACGAGCCCCGGCATCGCTAGGGTTGGCGCGTGCCGATCCAGCTGAGCGACCGCGACCCACGGGTGGCCGCGGACCGCCTCGTGGGGGAGCTCGTGCCACCGCCGCGGTTCGCCGGGGTCAGCTTCGACAGCTACCACCCCGACCCGGCGCAGCCCACCCAGCAGCAGGCCGTCGACCTCCTGCGTGCGTTCGCCGGCACGGTCGGGCAGAGGCCCCACCGGCGGCTGTTCGGCAGGGCGAAGAAGGCGGATCGGCCCGGTGGGATCTACCTCGACGGCGGCTACGGGGTCGGCAAGACGCACCTGCTGGCGTCGTTGTGGCACGCGGTGCCGGGGCCCAAGCTGTTCGCCACCTTCGTGGAGCTGACGCATCTGGTAGGGGCGCTGGGCTTCCACGACGCGGTCGCTGCGCTGTCGTCGTACGCCCTCGTGTGCGTCGACGAGTTCGAGCTCGACGACCCGGGCGACACGGTGCTGGTCTCGACCCTGCTCACCCGGCTGCGGGAGGCCGGGGTACGGCTAGCCGCGACCTCGAACACCCTGCCCGGGCGGCTGGGGGAGGGCCGGTTCGCGACCGACGACTTCCTGCGGGAGATCCAGGGCCTCTCGGCGCACTTCGAGTCGGTGCGCATCGACGGAGACGACTACCGGCACCGTGGCCTCCCCGAGACGCCACCCGCACCCGACCTGGACACCGTGAAGCGCGCGGCCGACCTCGAGGGCGCCAGCCTCGACCACTTCGTCGACCTGGCCCGGCATCTCGCGCAGGTGCATCCCTCCAAGTACGGCGCCCTGCTCGACGGCGTACGCCTGGTGTGCCTGGAGGACGTGCGGACCGTCGACGACCAGGCCGTCGCCCTGCGGCTGGTGGTGCTCGCGGATCGGATGTACGACCGCGACCTGCCCGTCGTGGCGAGCGGGGTCACCTTCGACCGGCTTTTCGCGCCGCCGCTGCTGCAGGGCGGCTACCGCAAGAAGTACCACCGGGCAGTCTCGCGGCTGGTCGCCCTGGCCCGCGAGGGCGCCGGGCTCGTCCGGGAGTAGCCCGCCGGGTGCGACCCGGGCGACCCCCGGGCCGCGCACGTCCGCCAGGATGAGGCATGCCCGCGCTTCCACGCCTCGTCACCCCAGCAAAGGCTGCACCCGGCGACAAGGTGGCGGTGCTGTCACCGTCCTTCGCCGCCCCGGCCGTCGGCCCGCAGGTGCACGAGCAGGCGATGCGTCGCCTTGCAGAGCTCACCGGGCTGGTGCCGGTCGAGTATCCGACGACCCGTCGACTCGGAGCCTCGGCGCGGGACAGGGCGGCCGACCTCAACGCTGCGTTCGCCGATCCCGACATCCGCGCGGTGCTCGCGACGATCGGGGGCGAGGACCAGATCACGGTCGTCCCGCACCTGGACCCGGACCTCGTCCGGGCCGATCCCAAGCCGTTCCTCGGCTACAGCGACAACACCAACGTGCTCAACTGGCTGTGGAACCATGGCGTCGCCGGGTTCTACGGGGGGTCCACACAGGTCCAGCTCGGGCCCGGGCCGGCGGTCGACGCGGTGCACGTCCGGGCGCTGCGTGCCGCCCTCCTGACCGGGGAACGCCTCGAGATCATCGAACCAGGTGAGTCCGAGGACATCGGCAAGGACTGGCAGGACCCCGCGGCGCTCACCGAGTACGGCGACCGCGAGCCCACCCAGCCATGGACCTGGGCCGGCCCGTCGAGGTCGGTCACCGGCCCCACGTGGGGCGGGTGCGTAGAGGTGCTGCAGTGGATCCTGACCGCCGGGCGCTTTCCGGCCGACCCTGACGTGCTGGCGGGCGGCGTCCTGCTCCTGGAGAGCTCGGAGGAGCTGATCCCGGCGCGAGAGGTCGGCTACATCATGCGCTCACTCGGCGAGCGAGGGCTGCTCACTGCGGTCGACGCCGTGCTGGTGGCTCGCCCGCCGACATCCGACTTCGAGGTGCGTCCCGGTCCCCAGGCCCGGGCTGCGCTGCGGGCCGAGCAGCGGGACACGGCGATCGACATGGTCCAGCGCTACAACCCCGAGGCCGTCCTCGTCGTCGGCGTGCCGTTCGGCCACACCCGGCCGCAGTGGATCCTTCCCTATGGGGGGATCGTCACGGTCGACTGCACGGCGCATCGAGTGTGGGCCGACTACTCCTAGGGTCGCGCGCGACCCATCACACCGAGAGGCCGCCACCTGGGGAGGCCGGGTGCTGGCCGCGCGGATCACGTCCACTCACTGGCGTCGGTGGCTGGCTAGCATCATCTCCATGCACGACCTCGAGGACGGCGACCAGGACCGGCACGTCCGCCGGCTGGTCGACCTGGGCGCCACCCGGGTCGAGGACCGGCCCTATCCCGAGGATCCGGACCTCGTCCCGCTCCGGGACCCGGACGGCAGCGAGTTCTGCATCATCGACCGCGCCGGGCTCACGTGAGCACCTCCCGGGCGGCTATCGTCCTGGGTGTCCTGGTCTTCCTGCGCAACGCGGCGGTCGGGGGCGTCGTCGTGCTCTTCCTCTCGCTTTCCGGTGCGGTCAGCCGGGGTACGACGGTCCAGCTCGGCGTCGCGGTCGTCGTGGTGTCGGCTGCTGTGGCGCTGGGAGTGGTGGCGCTGACGCGCCGGTCCTGACCCCGACACGTCGCCGCGGCGGGTGGCAGCCCGGCCATCAGGGCATAGTGCTCGACATGGCCGCCTCCAAGCACAAGAACCGACCGTCCACCACCGAGGCGCTGAGCGTCCCGCGCGGACCGGTCGACCTCGCGTCGTACGACACCAACGCGAAGCCCGGCTTCGACGGCAACAAGAAGAAGGGCAAGGCCGCGCTCTTCGCGCTCGGCGACGAGCTCTCGGACCTGCAGGAGAGGCTGTTCGCCGAGGGCATGAGCGGAGGTCGGCGGCGGGTGCTGCTGGTGCTGCAGGGCATGGACACCTCGGGCAAGGGCGGCATCGTGCGGCACTCGGTCGCGCTCGTCGACCCTCAGGGCCTGCACATCAAGTCCTTCAAGGCGCCCACCAAGGCCGAGCTGCGGCACGGGTTCCTCTGGCGGGTCGAACGCGAGCTGCCCAAGCCGGGCATCATCGGCGTGTTCGACCGCTCCCATTACGAGGACGTGCTGATCGCGCGCGCCCGCGACCTCGTGCCGTCTGCCGAGATCACCAAGCGCTACCGGGAGATCAACGAGTTCGAGGAGCGTCTGGTCGACGACGGCACCGTCGTCGTGAAGTGCATGCTGCACATCTCCGCAGAGGAGCAGAAGCGCCGACTGCTGGCCCGGCTCGACGATCCGGAGAAGCTGTGGAAGTTCAACCCTGGCGACGTCGATGAACGACGGCTGTGGCCGGCCTACCAGGAGGCCTACGAGCTGGCCATCGAGAAGACGAACACCGAGCACGCGCCCTGGCTCGTGGTGCCGAGCGACCGCAAGTGGTATCGCAACCTCGCGGTCGCCGCCGTCCTGGGCGAGACCCTGCGGTCGATCGACCCGCACTGGCCAGGTCCTGACTACGACGTGCAGGAGCAGCGCCGGCGGCTGCTCGAGGAGGAGCCGGTCGGCTCAGCGCCCCGGTAGGGTCGCCGGGGTGATCCGCACCGTCCCCGCGACCCGCTATGTGGCACCGCTGCGCGAGGGCGGGTCGCTCCCCGGCCTGGTCGAGGCCGAGGACCTGGGCACCTATGTCTGCAAGTTCCGCGGCGCCGGGCAGGGTCTCAGGGTGCTGGTCGCCGAGGTTGTCGTCGGCGAGCTGGCGCGGCGCCTCGGCATCCGCACACCCGAGCTGGTCGGGATCGAGCTCGACCCCGTCATCGGCACCTACGAGGCCGACCAGGAGGTCCAGGACCTGCTGACCAGGAGCATCGGCCTCAACCTGGGAGTGGACTTCCTGCCCGGCTCCTTCGGGTACGACGGCGGCTACTCGCCCGACCCCCGGGTGGCGGCCTCGATCCTGTGGCTGGACGCGCTGACCGCGAACGTCGACCGGAGCTGGCGCAACCCGAACCTGCTGATCTGGCACCGGGAGCTGTGGGCCATCGACCACGGGGCCAGCCTCTACTTCCACCACGGCTGGCCCGGCGGGGTCGGCTCCGCGGATCGCTTCGCGCGACAGCCCTACGACGCCTCCGACCACGTGCTCGCCGCGCATCGTGGCGGTCTGCCTGCCGCCGATGCCCGACTGGCCCCGCTGGTCACCCGAGACGTGCTGGAGGAGGTGCTCGCCCGGGTGCCGGACGGATGGCTGGAGCCCGTGCCCGGAGCGGCGACGCCTTCCGAGCTGCGCTCCGCCTACGTGGAGTTCCTGCTCGCCCGCGTCGCCGGCGAGCGAGTCTGGCTCCCGGTGGCGGGTGCCCGATGACCGGCCGGATGGGGTTCCAGTACGTCGTGCTCCGCTGCGTCCCACGTGTGGACCGCGAGGAGTTCGTGAACGTCGGCGTGGTGCTCTACTGCCAGCAGGCCGACTTCCTGGAGGCCCGCGGCTTCGTCGACGTGGACCGGCTGCGTCTGCTGGCCCCCGATGTCGACGTCGCCGCGGTGCGCTCGGCCCTCGACGCGGTCGAGGCGGTGTGCCGCGGGGACGAGTCGGCCGGTGCGGCGGGTCGCGCCCCGATGGGCACCCGATTCGGGTTCGTCAAGGCCCCGAGGAGCACCGTCGTACAGCCCGGACCGGTGCACGGCGGCACCACCTCCGACCCCTCCGCCCAGCTCGACCACCTGCTGGAGCGTCTGGTCCGCTGACCGCGCGGCCCGCCGATTACCAGGGGATGCAGGGTGACTGGCACTCCCCACGGGTCATCACCCATGGGAAGCACCAGATCTCCATGGGGAGTACGGCGCCAGACCCCGGCGCACGCCGTCCCCCGTCCGACGGGGCAGTCCTGCTCGGCGGCCGACTCAGTCGCTGGTAGCCGGGTCGCCCGCGGTCTCGGAGAAGGGCGCGGCGTTGTCCTCGACCGAGGGAGCCGGAGCGTTGCGACTGCCCATCTCGATCGCGGCGAAGGCGGCGCCGGTGCCCAGCGCGAGCGCGCCGAGGCCCCACAGCGGACCGGTGCGCTCGATGCCGAACGCCCGGTCGAGGGAGGCGGCACCGGGTCCCTGCTCGGCGAGGACGGTCAGCGCCGCGATGATCACGGCGTTGTACTCCCAGCCGCCGTTGGCGGCCCACGGCCCGTTGGCGAGGTGCACCTTGCGGATGGCAACCACCATGTTGCCGATGATGGCGGCGCTGGCCAGCGGGGTCGCCAGCCCGAGCGCCAGCATCGGTCCGCCGACGGCCTCCACGAGGCCCGCTGCCAGCGAGTTGCGGCGGGGCGGGTGCATGTTGAGCGCGGTCATCATCCCGTCGGTGCCGGCGAGCCCGGGTCCGCCGAAGGACCCGTTGAGCTTCTGGGCACCGTGGCCGAACATCAGGCCACCGATGAGGACGCGCGCGGCGAGCTTGCCAACAGTCATTGAGTAACCTTACCTTGATTGAAGCGGCAATTTCCTGTGGCGACGGTACTGCAGCCCGCAGCAGCTGCGCACTCCCGGTCGACAGCTGGACGGGAGGGAGACGCTCACGGCGCCACCTGGAGGGCTCAGAACATGCCGCCCGCGCCGCGAGCAACTGTTCCTGCGTTGTGGTCCTCCTTGTCACATCGTCGACAACGCAGGAAGACGCCTGAGGCCTCCCCGTCGGGGCCTGGCGGATAGCCGATCCTCACCCACTTATGACCCGCCAACTTGCAGACGGTGAACCGCTTGAGGTTGTTCATGACGATCCACGACCTCCTCCGTGTCTCTTCGCGGAGCCCTGGTCCGACCGTAGCCGATAACCTAGAGGTTGATCATGTGCCCGGCGATCCCCTCGACGGCCTCCTTGACCGCCTCGGACAGGGTCGGGTGCGCGAACACGTTGCGGGCGACCTCGTCCGCGGTGAGGTCCCAGCGCTGCGCCAGGGTGAGGGCGGGCAGCAGCTCGGTGACATCGGGCCCGATCATGTGTGCGCCGATGATCTCGTTGTACTTCGCGTCGGCGACGATCTTCACGAAGCCGACCCCGTCGCCGAGGCCCTGCGCCTTGCCGTTGGCGGAGAACGGGAACTTCGCCACCTTGACGTCGTAGCCCTTGTCCTTGGCCTGCTGCTCGGAGTACCCGAAGGAGGCGACCTGGGGCTGGCAGTACGTCGCCCGCGGAATGAAGTCGAAGGCAACCGGCATGGTCTCGGCGCCGGCGATCGTCTCCGCCGCCACGACACCCATCGCTTCTGCGGTGTGCGCGAGCATCAGCTTGCCGGTGCAGTCCCCGATCGCGTAGATGCCCTCGACGTTCGTGCGTCCGACGTCGTCGATGGCTACTGCGCCCCGGTCGGTCAGCTCGACGCCTGCCGCGTCGAGGCCGAACCCCTCGACGCGCGGTGCGAACCCGATGGCCTGCAACACCTTGTCGGTCTCGATGACCTGCTGGTCGCCGCCGCCGGCCGGCGAGACGGTCACCTTGACGGGGCCGCGGCCCGTGCCCGGGTCCTCGATCGTCTCGACCTTGGTGCCGAGCAGCACCTTCACGCCGAGCTTCTTGTAGTGCTTGAGCAGCTCCTTGGAGACCTCCTCGTCCTCGGTCGGCACCATCCGGTCAAGGAACTCCACGATCGTCACGTCGACGCCGAAGTTCTTCATCACGTAGGCGAACTCGACCCCGATAGCCCCGGACCCGGCGATCACGATGCTGCCGGGGAGCTCGGCGTCCATGATCTGCTCCTCGTAGGTCACCACCCGCTCGGAGAGCTTCGTCCCGGGGATCAGCCGGGTGGTCGCGCCGGTGGCGATGATCAGGTTGTCGAACGTCACCTGGTCGGTGTTGCCGTCGTGGTCCTTGACGTCCAGTGACTTGGCGTCGGTCAGCGTGCCCCAGCCGTCGATCTCCTTGATCTTGTTCTTCTTCATCAAGTAGTGCACGCCCTTGACGATGCCCTCGGACACCTTGCGGCTGCGCGCGTGCGTCGGCTTGAACTCCATCGACGCGTCGCCGGTGATCCCGAACAGGTCCTTCTCGTGGTTCAGGATGTGCGCGAGCTCAGCGTTGCGCAGCAGGGCCTTGGATGGGATGCAGCCCACGTTCAGGCACACACCGCCCCAGTACTTGTCCTCCACGACAGCCACGCTCTTGCCCAGCTGGGAGGCACGGATGGCGGCGACGTACCCACCGGGGCCGGCACCGAGGACCACGACGTCGAAGTGTTGGCTCATGGCCCGATCCTATGGGGTTCACCAGGGCCGCGAGAACCAGGGCACGGCGGTGTAGTTGCGAATCGTTTGCAACAGCGGCCGGTGCGCGTATTCTCCTGCTGACCGCGAGAGGGGAACACAGATGACGCTGGCCGCACCCGACCTATGCTCCCGGGGACTCTCCCGGGTGAGGCGGTCGATGACCCGCGGCGAGTGGATCTCGATCGGCGCGATGGCGGCGGTGGTGGTCGCCCTGCACGCAGTGGGCTGGGTCACCCTGGCCGCTCTCGTCGCGCCTCACCACTACCCGACAGGGGGCTCCGGGGCGTTCGGGTTGGGGCTGGGCCTCACGGCGTACACGCTGGGGATGCGGCACGCGTTCGACGCCGACCACATCGCGGCCATCGACAACACGACGCGCAAGCTGCTGGCCGACGGGAAGAAGCCGGTGACCGTCGGCTTCTGGTTCTCACTCGGCCACTCCACGGTCGTCTTCGGTCTGTGCGTGCTGCTGGCCTTCGGTGTCCGGTCCCTGGCCGGCCAGATCGGGACCGACGACTCGACCCTGCAGTCCGCCACCAGCGTGTTCGGCACCCTGGTGTCCGGCACGTTCCTCTACGTGCTCGGCATCGTGAACCTGGTGATCCTGGTCGGGATCCTCAAGGTGTTCCGCGACATGCGGCGTGGCACCTACGACGAGGCGGCGCTCGAGGAGCACCTGGCCAACCGCGGGTTGATGAACCGCTGCCTGCGTCCGCTGACGAGGTCGATCAGCCGACCCTGGCAGATCTACCCGATCGGGGTGCTGTTCGGGCTCGGCTTCGACACGGCCACCGAGGTGGGACTGCTGGTGCTGGCCGGAGGTGCCGCCGCGTTCCAGCTGCCGTGGTACGCCATCTTGACGCTGCCGGTGCTGTTCGCCGCAGGGATGAGCCTGCTCGACTCGGTCGACGGCGTCTTCATGAACTACGCCTACGGCTGGGCGTTCTCCCGGCCGGTGCGCAAGGTCTACTACAACATCACGATCACCGCCCTGTCCGTGGGCGTCGCGCTGCTGGTCGGCACCATCGAGCTCGTCTCGATCCTCGCCGACAAGCTGTCCGTCACCAGCGGACCGATGGCCTGGGTCGCCGGGCTGAACCTCAACCAGGTCGGCTTCGTGATCGTCGGACTGTTCGTTCTCACCTGGGTCGTCGCCCTGGTCGTATGGCGGTTCGCGCGGATCGAGGAGCGGTGGTCCGCGCACCTCTCCTCCGGCATCTCGCCCCGCACGGACTGAGGCAGGAGTCTCAGACCGGAACGAGCTCCACCGCCCCCACCGCGTAACGGGCCAGCACCGTGCGGGCCACCTGCGGGTCGGCTCCGAGCGGGTCGGACACCGCCACGGCGCCGGCCTCGAGGGCGAGCTCCGCGGCCCGGTCCGGCAGCAGCCCGGGGGCCAGGAACATCGAGCCGACCGCGATGTGTCGCCGTCCTTCACTGCGGAACTGGCGGACGGCCTCCCCGGTCGCCGGGGGAGTGGCCGAGGCGAACGCTGCGACCGTCGGTAGCCGGTGCCGTGACCCCCACAGCCTGGCCAGCCGGGCCACGGCCTGGTTCGCGAGCTGGTCGGAGGACCCGGCCGCGGCCAGCACGAGCGCATCGAGCTCACGCACCCGCGCGTCGCTCAGCGCCGCCCGAAGGCGCCGGTCGAGCACCTCCAGGAACGCCGGCTCCAGGCCGAGGACCCCGGTGGCCCGGATCTTGAGACCGTGGTGACGAGCGGTGGCAGCCGCGATCGCCTCGGGCACGTCGACCTTGGCGTGGTAGGCCTGCGTGAGCAGCAGCGGGACGACCACGATCTCGTCGTGCCCGCTCCGGACGAGGCGGTCGACGGTGCGAGGGAAGGCCGGCTTGCAGAGGTCCAGGAAGGCCGGCTCGATGCGGAGGTCGGGGCGCAGGGCGCGGATCTCGTCGGTGAGCGACGTGACGGTCTCCGCGGAGCGGGGGTCGCGGCTGCCGTGGGCGAGTGCCACCAGGGCGGGAGCAGTCATCGGCGAGGCCTCCTTGAGGGTGCGGCTGGGTCAGACATGGATGCCGCACTCGGTCTTCGCGGAGCCGGCCCAGCGACCGCTGCGCGCGTCCTCGCCGGGCGCGACACGACGGGTGCACGGCCAGCAGCCGATGGAGGGATAGCCGTCGTACTGCAACGGGTTCACCAGGATGCCGTTCTCGGCGATGTAGCGCTCGACGTCCTCACCCGTCCAGCGGGCCAGCGGGGAGACCTTGACCTTGCGCTTCTTCTCGTCCCAGCCGATGACAGGGGCGATCACCCGGTTGTGGGTCTCGTCGCGACGCAGCCCGGTCGCCCACGCGTCGTACCCGGCGAGCGCCTCCTCGAGCGGCTTGACCTTGCGTAGGGCGCAGCAGAGATCCGGGTCGCGGGCGAACAGATCCTTGCCGTACGTCGCATCCTGCTCGGCGACGGTCTGCTTCGGGGTGACGTTGACGACGGTGACCGGCAGCGTCGCGGCTACGGCGTCGCGGGTCCCGACCGTCTCGGCGAAGTGGTAGCCGGTGTCGAGGAACACGACGTCGATGCCGGGCGCCACCGTGGAGGCGACGTGCGCCAGGACCGAGTCGGCCATCGACGAGGTGAGCGCGAACCGCTCGCCGAAGGTGGCGACCGCCCACTCGATGATCACCTCCGCAGGCGCCAGCTCGAGCTCGGCACCGGCATGTCGCACGAGCTGCTTGAGCTCTGCCTCGCTGCGTCCCTCGGTGCTGGTGCCCTTGAAGGCCCGGGCGGCCTCGGTGGCGGCGGTGGTCATCGCGGTACCTCGGTGTCGAGAGGGTCGGGGGTGCCGAGCGCCGAGCGGTCGACCAGGCCGAGCATCTTCAGGGAGAAGGCGCGCAGGCAGGCGTGGCACTCCCAGGCGCCGTGTCCCTGCTCGCTGGGGCGCAGGCTCTCGTCGCCGCAGTAGGGGCAGTGGAACGGGATCCCCCTCGACGACGCGCCGCTCATCGCACGGCCTCCAGCTCACGGTTGCCGACCTCGCCGCGCAGTGCGGCGTCGTCGGCGCGGGAGACCCAGGTGGCGAAGGTCTCGTCGTCCGTGCGCTGGTCGAGGAAGGCCGAGACGACGTTGGTGATGTAGTCGTCCAGCCCAGTGCTGGTGACCTTGTGCGCCCGCAGCTTCTTGCCGAACTGAGGGGTCAGGCCGAGTCCGCCGCCGAGGTGCACCTGGTAGCCCTCGACCTGCCGGCCGTCGGCGTCGAGCACCAGCATCCCCTTGAGACCGATGTCGGCCACCTGCGTGCGCGCGCACGCGTTGGGACAGCCGTTCACGTTCACGGTGATCGGGGTGTCCAGGTCAGGGAACCTCCTCTCCAGCTCCGCCACCAGGTCCGCGGCCCGCTGCTTGGTCTCGACGATGGCCAGCTTGCAGAACTCGATGCCGGTGCACGCCATCGTCGACCTGCGCCAGTTCGACGGCCGGGCCGACAGGCCGATCTCGTCCAGAGCCCCGACGATGCCGGCGACCCGCTCCTGCTCGACGTCGAGCACCAGAAGCTTCTGGTACGGCGTGGTGCGGACCCGTCGTGAGCCGTGCTCCTCGGCGATCTCGGCAAGCCGGGTCAGCGTGGCACCGGCGACCCGTCCGACGGTCGGCGCGACACCGACGAAGTAGCGGCCGTCGTTCTGCCGGGTGACACCGATGTGGTCACCGGTCCGCGGCGGCACCGGCGGGGAGTCGCAGTCGACGAGCGCGCGCTCGAGGTACTTGGTCTCGAGGACCTGCCGGAACTTGTCGACGCCCCAGTCCGCGACGAGGAACTTCAGGCGGGCGCGGGAGCGCAGCCTCCGGTAGCCGTAGTCACGGAAGATCGAGATCACGCCCTCCCAGACGTCGGCAACGTCCTGGAGCGGGATCCAGACGCCGAGCTTCTGGGCCAGCATCGGGTTGGTGGACAGGCCGCCACCGACCCACAGGTCGAAGCCCGGGCCGTGCTCGGGGTGGATGGTGCCCACGAAGGACACGTCGTTGATCTCGGGCGCGACGTCCTGGGTGGGATGGCCGGTCACCGCCGTCTTGAACTTCCGGGGCAGGTTGGCGTACTCCGGGTCGCCGATGTAGCGGCGCTTGATCTCCTCGACCGCGGATGTGCTGTCGATGATCTCGTCGGCCGCGATGCCGGCGACGGGGGAGCCGAGGATCACCCGCGGGGAGTCGCCGCAGGCCTCCGTCGTGTCCAGGCCGACCGCCTCGAGCTTCGCCCAGATCGCGGGCACGTCCTCGATGCGGATCCAGTGCAGCTGGATGTTCTGCCGGTCGGTGATGTCGGCGGTGTCGCGGGCGTAGGTCGTGCTGATCTCGCCGATCACCCGCAGCTGCTCGGTGCTGAGCTGTCCGCCGTCGATGCGCACGCGCAGCATGAAGTACTCCGCGTCGAGCTCCTCGGGGTCGAGGGCGCCGGTCTTGCCGCCGTCGAGGCCCGGCTTGCGCTGGGTGTACAGCCCGAACCAGCGGAACCGGCCGCGCAGGTCGCCTCCGTCGATGGAGGAGAACCCCTGCTTGGAGTAGATGTTCTCGATCCGGGCCCGCACGTTGAGCGGGTTGTCGTCCTTTTTGGACTGCTCATTCTGGTTCAGCGGCTCGCGGTAGCCGAGGGCCCACTGTCCCTCGCCGCGCTTCTGGCGAGGACGCCCGGAACGTCCGGGGCCGCCCGCGGCGGGCTTCGTCGCGGGGCTGCCGGACGGCGCGCCCGGCGGTGTGGCGGCTGAGTTGCTCGGGGGTGTCACGTGATGCGCTCCTGTGGATCAGAGACGCACGATGCGCAGGACAGTCTTCGACGGCGATGTCGAGGTGGATGCCGGCGACCGCGCGCCCGGCGTGATGCTGGGCGGTCGCACCAGAGAGGGTGCGGGGGTCAGGCGGGCCGGGACAGACAGATCATGCTGCGCATCCGACCGAGGTCCACGTGGCGCCGTACCACGAGGTGCATAGCCGTTGCGGGGCTGATCATGGAGCAAGTCTCACCGCTCGGACATCGGTGCGACAAATGAAGGTCTTATGATGCGAGACGGACGTCCGTATGTCGAGACGGCTTCACAGCGTGAGGAGCACCTCCCGAGCAGCCGTCAGCACCATGGCGGCGTCGGTCTGCCCACCGTGCGACCGGACGAGCTGCGCGACCAGCGAGGCCACGGTCGGGCCCAGGTCCGCGGGAGGCAGGGCCCTGCGCTGCAGGACCACGCCGCCCACCACGTGCTGGTGCACGACCGGGTCGGCCAGCACCAGCAGGTTCTCCGCTCCCAGCCACACCACCGGTGGAACCGCGGGCCGGAACAGCCTGCCGGGCGTGCCCGCGACCGGCCGCGCGCCCGGCAGCCGGGCAAGCAGGTCGCCGACTCCTCCCGGGCCCATCAGCGCCAGGGTCCGGCCGAGGATCTCCGCGACCACCCGGACGTCGAGCGGGTCCACCGGCTGCTGCGGGTCGTGGGTCACCCGACCCGGCCCCCGACGACGGAGCGAGTCATCGGAGCGGAAGCACGATCTGGGGGTCCAGCGTCGACTGGTCGGCCACCTTGCGGACCGCCGTGCCGGAGGTGAAGAACTCCAGGGTGTGCGTGCCCCACATCCACTCGTTGGCACTCCAGTCCACACCGGTGATCCCGGTCGCCTGCACCCGCTCCGCCTCCGCCTGCATCCGGGACAGCGCGAGCTCGCGGGCGTCGTAGTAGCCCTGTGTCCACTGCGGCATCTCGACGTTCTGGCCCATCTGACGCAGGGTCTGCAGGAACCCCTGCGCCGCGACGTGCCAGACACAGACGCCGAGCACGAACTCGACCGGGACGTGTCCGGTGCGCAGCAGCGTGTAGAAGTCCTGGACGTCGAGGTGGCTGGTGAACGGCCGGCCGTCAGGGCGCCGCAGCCGTCCCGGGTCCTCCTTGGCGATGACGGCCGTCCCGACCGCGATGAACTCGACGTGCTCGGCGCTCAGGCCGTGCTTGCGGAACGTCAGCCGGGTGCCGACCACTCCGTCGGCACCCACCTGCTCCGCCTCGGCCAGCATCCGCCCCATCGCGTTCATGCGTGCGGTGTACATCGCCTGGGAGAGCACCCGCAGCTCGACCGACTGCCGCAGGTTCTGGGCCTGCCAGCCGATGTGGAAGACCGAGCTGCCCATCACGAACTCGAGGGGCCGGAAGCCCGCCGCGTCGAGCAGCGCGAACTCGCTCACCGACAGGTCCGAGGTCCACACCTTGGCTGCCTCGCCGAGTCGTGCGGCCGCCACGTCGTCGGGTCGCAGGTCGGTCATGACTCCCCCTCGCCTCTGTCCTGCGTCCGGGTCGGGACATCGCCGGCCGCATCTTCGCCGACCCTACGCCGCACCCTCCCGGACGCAGCCGCAGTTCGTCACTAGGCTGGGCTGGTCCCGCGTGTCCACGGAGGAAGGAGCAGGCGTGAGCGACGTCAACAAGACCGCGAGTGTTGCCTACGACGCAGCACTGGAGGTCATCGGGTCGGTCGAGCCCCGGATCGCCGAGGCCACCCGCGCAGAGCTGCGCGACCAACGCAGCTCGCTGAAGCTGATCGCCAGTGAGAACTACGCCTCCCCGGCCGTGCTCCTGACGATGGGCACCTGGTTCAGCGACAAGTACGCCGAGGGCACGGTCGGGCACCGCTTCTACGCCGGCTGCCAGAACGTGGACACCGTCGAGGCGCTCGCGGCCGAGCATGCGCGCGAGCTCTTCGGTGCGCCGTACGCCTATGCGCAGCCGCACTCCGGCATCGACGCCAACCTCGTCGCGTTCTGGTCGATCCTGGCGCACCGGGTCGAGTCCCCGGCGCTGGAGAGGTACGGCGCCAAAAACGTCAGCGAGCTGTCCGAGGCGGACTGGGAGTCGCTGCGGCACGAGTTCGGCGACCAGCGGATGCTCGGCATGTCCCTCGACGCCGGCGGGCACCTGACGCACGGGTTCCGGCCGAACATCAGCGGCAAGATGTTCCACCAGCGCTCCTACGGCACCGACCCCGAGACCGGGCTGCTGGACTACGACCGGGTGCGTGCGGCGGCCCGGGAGTTCAAGCCGATGGTGCTGATCGCCGGCTACTCCGCCTATCCCCGCCGGGTCAACTTCGCGACCATGCGGGAGATCGCCGACGAGGTGGGGGCGACGCTGATGGTCGACATGGCGCACTTCGCCGGGCTGGTCGCGGGCAAGGTGTTCACCGGCGACGAGGACCCGGTGCCGCACGCGCACATCACGACCACCACGACCCACAAGTCGCTGCGCGGCCCGCGCGGAGGCCTGGTGCTGGCCACCGAGGAGTACGCCCCCTCCGTCGACCGCGGCTGCCCGATGGTGCTCGGTGGGCCGCTGTCCCATGTGATGGCCGCCAAGGCGGTCGCCCTCGCCGAGGCGCGGCAGCCGGCCTTCGCGTCGTACGCCCGAAACATCGCGGACAACGCGAAGTCGCTCGCCGAGGGGTTCCTGAGCCGGGGCGCGAGGCTGGTCACCGGCGGCACCGACAACCACATCGTGCTGCTCGACGTGACCTCCTTCGGACTCACCGGGCGGCAGGCGGAGACGGCGCTGCTCGAAGCGGGTGTGGTGACGAACCGCAACTCGATCCCCTCCGATCCGAACGGCGCGTGGTACACCTCGGGCATCCGGTTCGGCACGCCTGCCCTGACCACTCGCGGCTTCGGCCACGACGAGTTCGACACGGTGGCCGAGCTCGTCGTCGACGTGCTCCGCAACACCACGCCGAACGCCACCAAGGCCGGGGCCCCCTCGAAGGCGACGTACACGCTTGCCGACGGGGTGGCGGACCGCACCAAGGCCGCGTCGGCGGAGATGCTCGACAAGCACCCGCTGTACCCCGGCCTCGAGCTCACCTGACCCGCCAGTCGGCCCGTCTGCAGGCCCTGCGGACGCGCCGACTCGGCACGGCCGGGCCCTGCGGACGCGCCGACTCGGCAGGGCAGGGCAGGTCAGGGGAGGCGGGGTGTGGTGCGGGCAACCAGAGCGGAGAGGTCGGTGCCGCGGGGCAGGGTGCCGAGGGTGCCGCCGTACTCCCCGCCGAGCCGCGTCCCGCAGAACGCATCTGCCACCGCGGCCGGCGCGTGCTGCACGAGCAGCGACCCCTGCAGGCAGGCCGCCATCTGACCAGCCAGCCGGCGTGCGCCGGCCTCCAGCGACGAGGTGTCCGCCAGTGACTCCAGCACCGAGTGGATGACCCGGTCGAGACGGTGGTCCTCACCCCGGGCCCGGCCGACCTCGACCAGCCAGGCCTCCACGGTCGCCGGCTCGCGCAGGACCGCTCGCAGCACGTCGAGCGCGGCGACGTTGCCGGAGCCCTCCCAGATCGAGTTCAGCGGCGACTCCCGGAACAGCAGCGGCATCCCGGAGTCCTCGACGAACCCGTTGCCGCCCAGGCACTCGAGGGCCTCGGCGACCAGTGTCGGGGCGCGCTTGCAGACCCAGTACTTCGCCATCGGCAGCGCGATCCGGTGGAACGCCGTCTCGTGCGCGTCCGACGCCCGGTCGACCGCCGCAGCCAGCCTGATGGCCAGCACCGTCGCGGCCTCCGACTCGACGGCCAGGTCCGCGATGACGTTCTGCATCAGCGGCTTGTCCCCCAGCACGCCTCCGAACGCCGAGCGGTGCGCCACGTGCCACGAGGCCTCGGCGACCGCGCGCCGCATCACGGACGCGGATCCGAGCACACAGTCCAGTCGCGTCGCAGCCACCATCTCGATGATCGTCGGGACGCCTCGGCCCTCATCGCCCAGCCGCTGCCCCCAGGTCCCCCGCAGCTCCAGCTCCGCCGACGCGTTCGACCGGTTGCCCAGCTTGTCCTTCAACCGTACGACGTCGAGCCGGTTGCGGCTGCCGTCGGCGAGCACCCGAGGCACCACGAAGCAGGTCAGCCCACCGGCTGCCTGCGCGAGGACCAGGAAGACGTCGTTCATCGGGGCCGAGGTGAACCACTTGTGCCCGTCGAGCAGGTACTCCCCGTCCACCGACGTCGGGGTTGCCGTCGTGACGTTGGCCCGCACGTCCGATCCGCCCTGCTTCTCGGTCATCCCCATCCCCGCCAGGGCCCCCGCCTTGTCCGCGGCCGGCCGCAGCCCGAAGTCGTAGGAGGTCGATGCGAGGCGGGGTGTCCACTCCCCGGCGATCGCGTCATCGGCTCGCAGGGCCGGCACGGCGGCGTACGTCATCGAGATCGGGCACCCATGTCCCGGCTCGGTCTGGGACCACGCGAAGAACCCGGCGGCGCGCCGGACGTGGGGATGCGGCGCCTGCGACGTCCAGGGCGCCGCCTGCAGCCCGAACCCCACCCCCCGCTGCATCAGCCAGTGCCACGACGGATGGAACCGCACCTCGTCGACGCGGTTGCCGTAGCGGTCGTAGGAACAGAGCTCCGGAACGTTCCGGTTCGCCAGCATCGCGTGCTCACGGGCCTCCGCCGAGCCCGCCACGTGACCCAGCTCGACCAGGCTCTCGAGCACCGCCCCCGAGGCGTGCCGCGACACCGCCTCGGCGAGCACCCGGTCGGACGTCACGGTGTTGTGGTCCACGAGCGGCGGGGCCTGGTTCCCGGTTGCGCGGATGTCGGCGGACATGTCGATACCGTAGGACCATGCCGGCCACCGCGCAGAGTCGTTCCTCGCGGTGGCGCGGCGCGCGGCACGCGTCCTGGCGACTGGTCGTGTCGACCACGGGGACCTGCTTCCGCGCGCGGGTGACCGGGCTCGCAGCCGAGGCGGCCTTCTTCGCGCTGCTGTCCCTGCCGCCGTTGCTGTTCGGCCTGGCGGGCTCGATCGGCTACGTCTTCGACAGCTTCAGCCCGCACCAGGTCGAGGACGTGCGGCGCTCGATCATCGAGGTCTGCTCGCGGGCCCTGACGCCTCAGACCGTCGACTCGATCGTGAAGCCCACGCTCAACGACGTGTTCAGCGGCGGTCGGTTCGACGTCATCTCGGTCGGGTTCATCCTGGCGCTCTGGTCCGGCTCGCGGGCACTCAACGTGCTGGTCGACACCATCACGATCATGTACGGCCTCGGCGGCTACCGGGGGATCGTGCGGACGCGGCTGCTGTCCTTCTCGCTCTACGTGCTGGGTCTGCTGTGCGGGGTCGTCACCATCCCGCTCGTGGTGGCCGGACCCGGTCTGGTGCAACGGGTGGTGCCGGACCGACTCGACGTCCTCAACGAGCTGTACTGGCCCGTGGTGGTCGCGCTCTGCGCGTGCTTCCTGGCCACGCTCTACCACCTCGCGGTGCCGGTGCGGACCTCCTGGCGCTACAACCTCCCCGGCGCCGCACTCACCATGCTGATCTGGGTGTTCGGGTCCTTTCTGCTCCGGTGGGTGCTCACCCACACCGCCAACGGGTCGACCTCCATCTACGGCCCGCTGTCAGCGCCGATCGTGGTGATGCTGTGGCTCTACCTGCTGTGCATCGCAGTGCTCATCGGCGCCGCCCTGAACGCCGCGTTCGACCGGATCTGGCCCGAGGAGCAGACCGCCCGGGCGCGCCGAGAGGTCGTGCGCCGGCTCCGGCTGAACACCCTGATGCCGAAGCTGCGCCGCGACGAGGAGGAGGCGGAGCGGTTCCCTGCGGCGGAGGAGGAGACGATGCTGCTCAAGAGCTACGACGACCGGCAGCGCCGCAACCAGAGCGCCTCGCAGGACCAGATCGAGCCCGTGGACGGGCGCCGCGGCTGAAATCATGTGCACCGCTCGCCCGCACCGCCGTACATTCCGGGTGTGCTGGAGACCATCGGCCTGGACGCCGAGCTGGGTCGAGCCGTTGCCGGCTGGGCCGCCGCGACCGACGCCTCGGTGGGCAGGGTCGTCCGCGTGGACCGCGGCCTGGTGTCGGTGTTGACCGAGGACGGCATCCGTCGCGCGTCCGTCGGCGGCGGACTGCTGCGCCTGATGGCACACGACCCGACCGAGGGACCGTGCACCGGGGACTGGTGCCTGCTGCGCACCTGGCCCGACCACCGCACCACCCTGGAGCGGCTGCTGCCTCGCCGCACAGTCGTGACGCGGGCGACCGCCGGCAGACAGAGCCGCGCCCAGGTGCTCTGCTCGAACATCGACATCACTGCGCTGGTCGTGGCCCTTCACCCACTCCCCGTGCTGTCCAAGGTGGAGCGGCTGGTCGCACTGGCCTGGGAGAGCGGCGCCAGACCACTCGTGGTGCTCACCAAGTCGGACCTGGTCACAGACGCCGACCAGGTCGCCGACGACGTCGCAGCAGCCACGCCCGGGGTGGACGTCGCGGTCGTCAGCACGCGCACCGGCGACGGCGTCGACGGGGTGCGGAAGCGCCTCGAGGGACGGCTGACCATGGCCCTGCTCGGCACGTCAGGGCACGGCAAGTCGTCCCTGGTCAACGCGCTGGTCGGGGCCGAGACGCTGGCAACGCGCACCATCCGGGAGGACGGGCGGGGCCGCCACACGTCCGTACGGCGCGAGCTGGTCCCGCTGCCCGGCGGCGGGGCAGTGATCGACACCCCGGGACTGCGCGGCGTCGGCCTGGTCGAGGCGGAGCTCGGACTGGAGATGACCTTCGGCGACGTGCAGCGGTTCGCGGCGCTCTGCCGCTTCGGTGACTGCGCGCACCAGGGTGAGCCGGGCTGCGAGGTCGTCCGGGCCGTCCAGGCCGGGGAGCTGTCTTCGCGTCGCTTCGAGAGCTGGCTGCACCTCCAGCGCGAGCTGCGCTCGGCAGCGTCCCGAACGGACGCGCGGCTTCGCGCCGAGCGGACCCTGGAGAGCGGTCGCCGCATCCGCGCCGCCAAGCCGCCCCGCGCCCGACCAGACCTGAAGGAGCCGCCATGAGCAGGACACCGACCGTGCGCGAGGAGACGGCGGACGACCCGGACGATTCCGGGGCCCGCCTTCCAGGTGGGTACGCTGCCGGGGTACGACCAGAGCTGGATGCGCGGCGCTCGTCTACCCCGACGTGTGGTGGCGACATGACGCGGTGGGCCCGCGAGCTGAGGCCTGACCGGGCCACTCTGCCGGTACATTCGGCCGCGTGCCCGACAACGCCGCCGAGGAGACCCGAGGGCGGGTCCGGCTGCCGGAGAACCCCAGGTCGCCATGGTGGCAGCTGGTGCGCCGGCTGGTCCTTGCGGCAGCGATCCTGGGCTTCACCGTCGCCCTGGTCTACTTCGACCGCGCCGGCTACCGCGACAACGCGGACCCTACCCACCGCGTCGACCTCGTGGACTCCGTCTACTACACGACGGTCACGTTGAGCACGACCGGCTACGGCGACATCGCGCCGTACGCCGCGCACAGTCGGATGATCAACGCCTTCGTGGTCACCCCGCTACGCATCGCCTTCCTGGTGCTGCTGATCGGCACCACTCTCGAGGTGCTCGCCAACCAGGGCCGCGAGATGGTCCGCATCTCCCGATGGAGGAGGAGCATGGAAGACCACGTGGTTGTGATCGGCTACGGCACCAAGGGCCGCAGCGCGGTGCAGACGCTGCGCAACAACGGCGTCGAGTCCGCCCAGATCGTGGTCGTCGACCCGAGCAGCACGGCCCTCGGGGAGGCGCACGCCGACGGCCTCGCCGTCGTGACCGGTGACGCCACCCGTCGGGAGGTGCTGCGCAGGGCGGGGGTCGAACGGGCCAAGCAGGTCATCATCACCACCGATCGCGACGACTCCACGGTGCTGGCCACCCTGAACGTCCGCCAGCTCAACGCCGACACCTATGTCGTCGCCGCGGTCCGCGAGGGCGACAACGTGCAGCTCGTGCGGCAGAGCGGGGCGGACTCGGTGATCACCTCCTCCGACGCCGTCGGCCGCCTGCTGGGTCTGTCGTCGCTGAGCCCCACGCTCGGAGCGGTGATGGAAGACCTGCTGTCCTATGGCGAGGGGCTCGAGGTCGCCGAGCGCGACCTGTTGGTGCAGGAGGTCGGCAAGCAGCCTCAGGCCCTGCCGGACCAGGTGATCGCCGTGGTGCGCGACGGGCTGGTGCACCGGTACTTCGACCCGGCCGTGACCCAGCTAGTGCGCGGAGACCGGCTGGTCGTCGTACGGCCGTCCGAGGAGCTGCCGTGGGCGCCGCGCCCTGGAACCCACGGCGAGGCGCTGACGGTCGACGAGGATGACTGAAGACCCTCTCCTGCTCCCCGGGGGTCAGGGCTGACCCAGCGCCTGCTCGTAGCTGTCGTAGATGAGCAGCAGCTGGTCCAGACCCAGGACCTGGATCAGCTTGCGCGTCTGCGGCGTGGGATGCACGACGGCGAACGAGGCGCCTTGGGTTTGGGCCTGCCGGTGCGCCTTGACCAGGACGGCCAACCCGGAGGAGTCGATGAACGTCACCGCGGCGAAGTCGAGCAGGACCTGCCCGTGTCCGGCCGACAGGGCTGCGGAGACGGCATTCCCGACCTGGTCCGCGGTCCCGATGTCGATCTCACCGGTCGCCACGATGAGGGTATGGCTCGGCCGGTCGTGGACGTCGACGCGCAGAAGCATGGGAGCGATTCCTTCGTCTGGCTGCGCCGTGGCTGTGGCGCGTCGAGCCGGTTCGGACGCCGCACAGACGGTCTCAGTGACGGACACCACCATTTTAGCCGATCCGACCGGGTGGCGAGGGCTCCAGTGCAGTCGAACATGCGTTCGAGAGTATGCGATGCTGGAGCATGGCAGGCGGGATGGGCGGGGGCGGCGGCATCCCGATGTCGCGCCGGGTCCAGCTCTCGTCCGGCCTCGCCGACGACTGCCCCGCGCGGCACTGCTGGGTCGCCGGCGCGGCCGACGAGGTGGGCGTCAAGCGGCCGGGGCTGCTGGTGGAGTGGCGCACTGCCGAGTCCGGCTGGGAAGGTCGGGTGGTGTACGTCGCCCGGCTGCGGGCCGGCGGGTGGGCGCTCGTCGAGGAGTGGCTGCCGGCGAGCCTGCTCACGCCGAGGTGAGCGCGCAGAGCAGATGAGGGGAGACGCTCCGCCGGACCTGGGGGATTGAGGCGGAGCGTCTCGGTGGAGGAGTTGCAGCCCGAGCCTCCGGCTCCTGTTATACCTCGTCGACGCTCGGCGGGGTAAGGGACCCCGAGGGCCGGCTGGCAAAATCTCGGACGCCGGCCGGTGCCACTGGCCTGGGCCGGAGCTCATGGCGCTGCTGGCCGCCTGATGAGACGGTGATCAAGCGGGGCAGCGCCTCGTACATCTTCGTCGCTCCCGGGATCGAGGACGCTCTGCACCCCGCACCGGAGGCCGCTGCCTCACCAGGACGTATTGGTCAGGGCTCACCTCCAGGAGGTCGGTCCGGTCGTGCCGCAGGACACGGCCGACGCGGGCAGCGGGCAGCACCCGACCCCCACAGGAAGACGCTCCATCAGCACGGCCGCAACACCGGCTCCGACCCGCAACGCGATCCCGGTGTGGGTCCGCTCGGCAACCGAATGGGTCTTGGGGTCGTGAGCCTTACCGCCACGGGTCGGTGATCTCGCGCAGGTCCAAGAGTGTCTCGTGCACCTGCCGGAGGCGGTCCGCGCCGACGTGTTCGGCCCATTCGGCCAGGACCTGCTCGACCTCGGCGTTCGCGGCCGTGACGACTCGGTCCGCGCGTGCCGTCAGCCGCACCAGCCGGGCGCGGCGGTCGGCGGGGTCGGGCACCCGCTCGACGTACCCGGCCGCTTCGAGCTGTTCGACGAGGAAGCCGGCACTTTGCTTGGTGACGCGGGCCTGCTCCGCCAGTTCGGAGACGCGGGTGCCGTGCGGACCGATCCGGGCCGCGATGCGCGCTTGCGCGAGGGTGATGTCGGTGATGCCGGCCGCGACCAGGGCGTCGTGGGCCCGCTGCTCGAGGGCGCGGTAGGCGACGAAGAGCAGGATACCGAGGTTCGGGTCTTGACGATCTGTAGCCACCGTGCCAGATTAGACAAATAATCTGTCTAATGCATGCAAGAGGGCAGGCGAGCCGCCGTGGACAGTCAGGCAGTGTGGCAGCACATCGATCGTGAACGCTCGTGGCTGGCCGACCTCCTGGCGTCGCTGCCGCGGGCTGCCTGGGAGCAGTCCAGCCTGTGCCAGGGGTGGAGCGTGCGCGACGTCGGCGCGCACCTGACGTTCTCCCACGCGCGAGTGCGGGACGTCGTCTGGCCGGCGGTGAGGACCGGCTTGCGCTACAACGCCATGATCAGGTACGCCGCCCTGCGTAGCCCGCTCACCCATGAGGAGATCGTGACCAGGCTCCGCGGCTTCGTGGGCTCACGCCGGACAGCCCGGTTCGTCACGGAGCTGGAGCCGCTGCTCGACGTCCTGGTGCACACCCAGGACATCTGCCTGCCGCTGGGCATCGACCACCCGATGCCGGTCGACGCGGCCGTCGCGGCCGCAGACCGGGTGCTCCGCTTGCGGGGCCCGATGCGGCTGTGGACGCCACCACGCGACGTCCGCCTGGTCGCCACGGACGCCGACTGGGCCTATGGCGACGGTCCCGTGATCCATGCGCCGATGCAGTCCCACCTGCTCACCCTCACCGGTCGACAACCCTCCGTCGTCAAGAGTGACCACAGCCAGTCATGAGCCCGCATGGCCAGGCCTGCGCCCACACCAACCGGAATGCCATGGCACAGGGCCGCGACGACCAGGACCACAGCGGTGGAGCGTCGCCCTCCCACAGGTCAGGCAATGGCATGACACACGACCAACACGAAGAGGGCATCCAGATCAAGGAGACGGAGGTAGGACGTTGTACGGCTACACGATGCACATACCAGCACCGATCGAGGTCTATCAGGCCATGCACCGAGCCGTTCTGGAGGTGGTGGACGAGGAGGGCGACGTCGAGGGGCTGGTCCTGCACCTTGCGTACCCGACTGAGGCGGGCTTTGACCTCACCGAGGTATGGGATTCCAAGGATGCGCTCGACACCTTCAACCGCGACGTGTTCCCCAAGGCGATGGCGCGAGCCGGGCTGTCGCTGGACGGACCACCGCCGACACCGTTCGAGTTCACCCCCACCGCGGTCATGACGCCCCGGGCGTTCGCCTTCGACGCCGCGACCTGACAAGGGATACCTGCCGGCAGAGACCAAGTTGGCCGCGCAGCGGTGGGGGAGACCAGTTCGTTCACTTCGCCGTCTCGCGGTGAGAAGACTCGGGTCTAGAAACGACTCGGGTCTGGACCTGGCGAGGATCTCCAGTGGTCAGCCTGCTTCCCCCCACCAACGCTGGGTGCATCCGCGGCGGTATGAGATCGCTCGCTACCGCTAGCCTGCAGGGACCGTCGCCGGCCGAAGGAAACCGCTACGTGGGACTTGCCCTGCTCATGCTCGCGGTCGTCGTCGGCTTCCTCATCGGCATGGTTGGCGTCGGCGGCGTGCTGCTGCCGCCCGGGCTGGTCGCCCTCGGCGAGCTGACCGCCAACGAGGCGACGGCGACGAGCACGTGGGCCTTCGTGTTCACCGGTGTGGTCGGCACGGTCGCCTATGCGTGGCGCGGGCTCGTGCCGTGGGGCATGCTCGCTCGGCTGACCGTCGGGGTCGTGCCCGCAGCGTTCCTGGGTGCCCTCGTCAACGCGAGGCTGCCCGCGTCCGTCGTACTGCTCGGGTTGGCGGCTCTCACGCTGTTC
>JAICWH010000207.1 GCA_025934895.1 Nocardioidaceae bacterium
CGGGGCGTTTCCGCAAAGCTGCCCGTACTCCGGTCCCCGCGCAGGAGGGGTCAAGGTGCAGCCCCCACAGCCGCTTGCGGCGAGGAGGAACCACCTTGACACCGACGAGCGGTAAACCATTCATCGACAACGAGGAACGCCTTGGCGCCGAAGTAGTACACGCGGCCAACTCATGAGTCGCCGTGCGCGCCGAAGAGCAGATCCCCGCGTCATCGCCGAGCGGGAACCTACACCGGACCAGATCCGCGCAACTGCTGCCGAGCGGCGCCAAATCGTAGCCCTCGCTGCTCACGAACCCGAGTCAGCGAGATCACCAACGCCTCGCTGTCGGACCCGCCGAGCCAGTCCCGTCGGCCTGCGGGACGACGCGACTTGGGTGGCCCAGAAGCTTCGTCCTTCCGCCCAGAAATCGCGACGCCTAACTCGTTAGTCCAGCTTCACCGACCGACGTGGGGATGAACCGTCGCGATAGGAGTTGGCTGGTCTCCGCCTGGGAGTTTTCGGAGCCCTTCTCCTAATCAACGTCTCGGCACGGACCTCGCCAGCGGACCACGGTCTGGCTTGGGTGGAAGTCTCGCCAGCACCATTTGCCGTGCGGTTTACTCGCGTCGGGGCGCTTCTTGTTGTCCCATGCCGGCATCGTGGGCGGCGAGGATGGCTTGGGCGCGGTCGGCGACCCGCAGCTTGACGAGGATGGCGGAGACGTTGTTGCGCACCGTCTTCTCGCTGATCCCGAGCTGCCGGGCGATCGAGGGGTTGGCCAGGTGGTCGGCCATCAGGGTGAGGACCTGCACCTCGCGTCGGGTCAGGTCGGGGAAGCCGCGCGGTGGTGAGGGGGCGGCCGGGGGGTCGAAGTACCGCATCAGGCGGCTGGCGATGGGGCCGCCGAACACGGCGTCACCGGCGGCGACGGCACGCAGCGCGCGGACGATCTCGGCGCGACGGGCGCCCTTGAGCAGGTACCCACGGGCCCCGGCTCGCATCGCGGCGAACACGGCATCGTCGTCCTCGACCATGGTCAGGACGATCACCCCGATGTGCGGTGCGCTGCCGACGATGGAGCCGGTGGCCTCCACCCCGCCCATGCCGGGCATGGCCAGGTCCATCAGCACGACGTCCGGCTGTAGGGTCAGCGCGGCCCGGACGGCGTGTGCGCCATCGGCGACCTCGCCGACGACGACGACGTCCTCGCTGCCGCTCAGGAGCGCCGACAGGCTGGCTCTGAAGCCCGCGTGGTCGTCGCAGATCAGCACGTTCAAGGCGCCGCCGGGGGGTGTCATGCGCCGGTCCGACAGGGCAGGACGGCCCGGACCAGGGTTCCTCGGCCGTGCGGGACGGGCAGCAGGGTGAGCGTGCCGCCCAGCTCGGTCGCCCGCTCCGTCATGGACTGCAGCCCGAGGCCGACTGGAGGGGTGTCCGGGACGCCCATCCCGTCATCCGCCACCTCCAGCGTGAGTCTCCGACCGTCGTGCAGCACCCGCAGCACGCAGGATCGGGCCTGTGCGTGCGCCGCGACGTTCTGAATCGCCTCCAACGCGATGCGGTAGGCCGCCACCTCCACGGCCGCCGGCAACGGAGGAAGGGCGACCGGGACCTCGAAGCACACCGGAACGGCTGCCACGTGCGCGACGTGTGACTCCAGGGCCGGCACCAGACCCAGGGTGTCCAGGGCGGGCGGCCGGTGGGCGTGGGCGACGCGTCGGGTCTCCTGGACCGCGACCTCGGTCTGGTCCAGGAGCTCACCGAGCAAGGCGTTCGCCCTGGCCGGGTCGGAGAGGGTCATGTCACGGGCCAGCTCGACCTGCATGCTGATCGCTGCCAGGCGGGGCCCCAGGTCGTCGTGCAGGTCGCGGCCCACGCGTCGACGTTCCTCCTCGATCGAGAGGACCAGCTGCTCGCGGGAGCGGTGCAGATCGACGGACAGGCCCACGGCGTGGACCGCGGCGCCGATGGGCAGCGCCAGGTCTGCGAGCAGCCGCAGGTCCGCCGGGGCCAGCGCCTCACGTCCTCGTCCGGCCACCACCAGGCGGCCCAGGGAGCCTCCCGCGTGGGTCAGCTCGACCGAGGCGAGGCTGCTGCCGTTCACGGGCCGCGTGCCGTGCTCGGCCGCCGGTTCGGGCTGGTCGTCCAGGTGGATGGCGGCGTACGGCGACCGGAGGGCCTGCGCGGCCGAGCTCACCACGGTGACCAGGACCTGCTCGGGTGCCGACGGTCGTTGCAGCTGGCGGGCGAGCCGGGTCATCGCGGCATACGGCCGCGCCCGGTCTCCATAGAGCCAACGGCCGATGATCCGTTGCAGACCATCCCGTAGGGGGGCGAAGGCCACGGCGACTGCGGCGGTGGCCAGCACCCGGGCGAGTGGATCGGCCGACCCGGGAAGGGCTGCGCCCGCCCAGGTCGCGGCCAGCGCGTAGCCCGCAACCAGGAGGAAGGTCAAGGTCACATACACCAGGGCTCGGCTGACCAGCGCCTCGATGTCGAGCAGCTGGTGCTTCAGGACCGCGACCGCGATAGCCAGCGGGACGACCACGGGCGCCAGCTGGACGAAGGGGAAGACCGCTGGGTACAGCGACGGCGCCAGCAGCGCCACCGAGGCGTCGACGCCGAAGGCGGACGCGACCACGACCAGCGCGAGCACCACCCACATGACCTGCTGCCGCTCTGCCCGCCCCGCGCGCCGCGTGCGCATGACCAGTCCGGCCGTGGCGCCGAGCGAGCACCCCAGCAGAGCCAGTCCGGCAGCGGTCATCACGACAGGAGCAACCGCCGTCAGCGCAGCCACCGCATGAGGGTTCGGCACCGTCGCCCGACCCAGGAACAAGGTGACCTGGCCGAACGCGCCGAGCACCGCCAGCACCACGGCCAGAGCGACCGCGAGAGCCGCCACGCCCCCCCACCGGCGGGAGGGGAGACGGCCGTCGGGGAAGGTCAGGGGCACCAGCACGAACAGCGGCACCAGCGCCGGCGGGTAGACCCAGTTGTCCACCCACAAGGCGGTTGCCGCGCCCGGGCCCACCGGCGGGTGGGCCAGGCCCACCCGGGCCAAGCCGTCAGCGCCCTGACCCACCAGGAACGGCAATCCTGTCGCCAGCAGCAACCAGCCAACGGGATGACCTGGTCGCCGGCCGGCCAGGAAGGCCCCTACGACTGCGGTGACCGACATCGACGTGAGCAGCGTCCACGACGAGCCGCGGACGCCAGCGCGGATGCTCAGCAGGGTCGCCGCCGTCGCCACCAGAACTGTTCCCGCCACCAGCAGGGTCACCGTCACTGCGGCCGCCGACCCTCGGCGCCTCGACATGGTCACTTCGGGGCACCCGGTCGACGTGTCGCGCAGCCACGACGCGGGACGAGCACGAGGACAGTCTCCGCCTTCTCCTGCGATTCGCCTATGCCGTCGCAGGCGGCGACGACACCCCGGAGGGCTCGGCCGGGGCCGTGCTCGGCGACAGATCCGCCCGCAGCGCCGTCAGTCCCATCGTCGCGAAGGCCGCGCCCATCAGGGCAAGCGTCCCGGGCAGCACCCCGGAGGCGAAGATCTTCAGGAGCACGCTTACCGCAAGGAAGACCCCAGCCGCTCGGGGCAGCACCCCGGCCCAGATCGTCGCCAGCGGAAAGAGCAAGAGACCGGCGACGTAGCAGCCGAACACCGCGAAGATGAACACCGACACCGGGACAGGCGGGTCGCCGTGGGGCACCTCGTCCGAGCGCACGAAGCCCCAGGTCTCGTTCAGCGCCAGCACGAACAGCGATCCCGAGCCCACCACTGCCGACCGCGATGCCAGTCGCCCGAACCGACCGAACGCGCGCCACTGGAGCGCGCTCAGACCCAGAAAGCCCACGAACATCAACCCCACCCACGTCGAGTGCAGCGCCGAAGGCACCACCCCCTCCTGGATGCCCGGCACCCGGTCGTCCCACCACTCGTGCACCCCCATGACCAGCCCCGCCAAGACAGCAGCTACCCCACCTGTCCGCACCAGGCCCGTTGACCTAGTCCAGTCCCCGCCCGTCGTACGGCGGGACCTCGCACCGGGGACAGCAGCCATGACAACCTCCTAGGAGTGCGGGCGGCGCGCCCGCCCCACCTCTCCAGCGTGGCCGCGCCGCGGTCCGCGGTCATGAGACATCGTCCCGGACCCACCGGGAGGAATGTCCCGGCCATCCGGGGCGTCACCAACGACTCGCGGCGGGCCGTAGCCGTCGAGAGAGTGGACTTCACCAGTGCCGGGACTGCTCCCTTGTCCCCGTGCACTGGCCCCAGCATCGAGAGAGCAGTCTGCGGTCGGAGTCGGCGCTCCAGACGCGAGTCTCTGCACCGAGAATGCACGACCGGACCGGACCCCGGTGTTCCTCCGGGGCAGATATAGACGTGTCCGCACTTGAATTGGGGCGGCGAACTTGCTCGGCGCTCCTTCAGTGCCCGTACCTGGAACAAGCGGGGACACGTCCCCAGCTGGGGTTCGCATCGCTGTGGGGGTCATCGGTGAGAATCCGCCGTATGCTCGAATCGTTGACTTGCATGACGTCGATGCCCACCCGACCGACGCGAAGCGGGAAAGCGCGATCTAGCGCCCGTCTGGAGATGAGTTCGGGTTGCCGCAGCCACACGAGCCGGGTCGTCGAAGGTGCAGCCGCATGGCGTTGACGTGGCGACCGGAAGCTGGTGCAGTTCCGAACCGTCGGGGTGAAGTAGTTGGGCGTGGCGCGGGCTCGTGCCGTGGGGCATGCTCGCTCGGCTGACCG
>JAICWH010000215.1 GCA_025934895.1 Nocardioidaceae bacterium
ATCACTCCCGCCCAGATTCCCTCAGGAGACTGAAAACTTTACGTCTAACGCCGCTCTCGGTATCCGAACCGGCCCTGCAGCCGTGGCTCGCCCCCGCGTTCCGCCTCGTCGCGAGCTGCGGGAGGGGCCTCGGGGGACGGTCGCTTCACATTCGGTAAGAAAACCCGAAGGAGGGACTGAATGAGACCTGGAATAGCCGGTCCGAAATCGGGGCGAGGTTAGCCGCTGTCGACCATCGGAATAGCCAACAACTCGGCTCTCGAGGTGGCACCGGCGATAACAGACGCTGCTCGCGACCCTGGGGTCGGGTGCGGCGCGCTACTCCGGTCGCAGCAGTGGGAACAGGATCGTCTCGCGGATCCCGGCACCGGTGAGCAGCATGACCAGCCGGTCCACCCCCATGCCCATGCCACCGGCGGGCGGCATGCCGAACTCCATGGCCTTGAGGAACGCCTCGTCGAGCTCCATCGCCTCCTCGTCGCCCTGGGCCGCGAGCCGGGACTGCTGCTCGAGGCGTTCTCGCTGGACGACCGGGTCGTTGAGCTCGGAGTAGGCCGGGGCGAGCTCGACACCGTTGATGATCAGGTCCCACGCCTCGTTCAGTCCCGGCTGACTGCGGTGCGGCTTCGCCAGCGGCTTGACCGCGGCGGGGTAGTCCATCACGAACGTCGGCTGGACCAGGGAGTCCTCGACGAGCTGCTCGTAGAGCTCGACCACGATCTCTGCGGGCCCCCAGCCCGGCTGCAGCTCGACGTCGTGGCGGCCGGCGTGCTTGCGCAGCGTCTGCTCGTCGGTCCCGGCGTTCACCTCCTCGCCGAGCGCATCGGAGACGAGGTCGAGGATCGAGGTCTGTCGCCACGGCGCCTCGAGGTCGATCTCAGTGCCGTCGCGGGCCGGTACGACGGTCCGCCCGGTTGCCCGGGCAGCGTCGAGCACCAGGGATCGGGTCAGGTCCATCATCGTGAACTGGTCACCGTAGGCCTCGTAGGCCTCGAGCATGGAGAACTCGGCGGCGTGCGTCGAGTCGAGGCCCTCGTTGCGGAACGTCCGACCGATCTCGTAGACCCGGTCCACACCGCCGATCATGGCCTTCTTGAGGTCCAGCTCGAGCGCGATGCGCAAGAGCATGTCCTGGTCGAGGGCGTTGAGGTGAGTGCGGAACGGACGGGCCGCGGCCCCTCCGTTGGTCAGCTGCAGGATCGGGGTCTCGACCTCGACGTAGCCCTGCGCATCCAGGGTCGCTCGCAGGCTCTTGAGCACGGTCGCCTTGGTGCGGACCATCTCGCGGGGCTCGGGCCGTACGATCATGTCGACGTAGCGAAGCCGGATCCGCGCCTCGTCGGAGAGCGGCTTGTGCTCGTTCGGCAGGGGGCGCAGCGTCTTGGCTGCGATCGACCAGGAGGTGGCTCGCACGGACAGCTCGCCGCGGCGGCTGGTGACCACCTCACCCCGGACGGCGAGGAGGTCGCCGAGGTCGACGAGCGCCTTGAACGACGCCAGGGAGTCCGCGCCGACGTCCGCCACCGAGAGCATCACCTGCAGCTCGGTGCCGTCGCCCTCGCGCAGCCTGACGAAGCAGAGCTTGCCGGTGTTGCGCAGGTGGATCACCCGTCCGGTGACGGCGACGTGCTCGCCTGTGGACGTGTCCGGAGGCAGCTGCTGCCCGTCGTACGTCTCGCGGATCCGGGCGAGGGTGTGCGTGCGGTCCACAGTCACCGGGTAGGGCTCGACGCCGCTCGCGACCAACCGCTCGCGCTTGTCGCGACGCACCCGCATCTGCTCCGGGAGGTCGTCCCCCTCCGGCTCGTCGCTCATGCGGTCCAGGGTAGGCGCTGGCCCGGTTTCCTCGGTCGTCGGAGGGTCAGGGCTGGTTGCGGCCGAACACGATCTCGAGCCCGAGCAGGGTCAGCCAGGGTTCGTGCGCGGTGAACACCGCACACTCGTCGACCACGACCGGCGCCAGGCCCCCGGTCGCGATGACGGTCAGCTCGTCGACGCCGAGCCTCAGCTCCTCGCGCATCCGACCCACGATGCCGTCCACCTGGCTGGCGAAGCCGTAGAGCATGCCGCTCTGCAGGGCTTCGACGGTGTTCTTCGCGATCACCGTCCGCGGGCGGAGCAGCTCCACCTTGCGCAGCTGCGCGCCGCGCCGGCCGAGCGCCTCCAGGGAGATCTCGATGCCCGGGGCGATCGCCCCGCCGACGTACTCCCCCCGCGCGCTCACCACGTCGAAGGTCGTGGCCGTGCCGAAGTCGACGACGATGGCGGGCCCGCCGTAGAGCTGCGCGGCGGCGAGGGCGTTGATGATCCGGTCGGTGCCCACCTCGCGCGGGTTGTCCATCAGCACGGGTACGCCGGTCCTGACCCCCGGCTCGACGATCACCCGCGGCAGGTCGCCGTGGTAGGTCCGCAGCATGTCGCGCCACTCGTGCAGCACCGACGGCACCGTCGCGCACAGTGACACCCCGCGCAGGGCGCCGCCGACCGGCGAGTCGTTGAGCAGCCCCTTGACCAGCACACCCCACTCGTCGGCGGTGCGCCGCTCGTCGGTCGCGACCCGCCAGTGCTCGACGACGTCTCCGTCGTCGAGCAGGCCGATCACCGTGTGGCTGTTGCCGATGTCGGCGCACAGCAGCGGTCGCATCGGCGTCACCCGGGCGAGGCTACCCGTAGTGGAGCGTGTCGCCACGGAGCAGACCCGTGCCGGGGAGCGCCTCAGCAGGGTCGCTCCCCACCTCGGACACGTGGTTGTCCGCGTCGACGAAGACGACCTGCGGCCGGAACGCCCGCGCTTCCTCGCTCGTCATCTGGCCGTAGGCGATCACGATCACCAGGTCACCGGGATGCACCAGCCGGGCGGCCGCGCCGTTGATCCCGACCACCCCGGAGCCCCGTGGTCCGGGGATCGTGTAGGTCTCCAGCCGGGCGCCGTTGGTGATGTCCACGACCTGCACAAGCTCCCCCGGCAGCAGGTCGGCCGCGTCGAGCAGATCCTGGTCGAGGGTCAGCGACCCGACGTAGTGCAGGTCGGCCTGGGTGACGGTGGCGCGGTGCAGCTTGCTCTTCATCATCGTGCGCAGCATCAGAGGTCCTTTCCGCCCAGAGCCACCGGGACGTTGTCGATCAGCCGGGTCGTCCCCACCCGGGCGGCGACGAGCAGCCGTGCCTCGCCGTACGGCGGGGGGTCGGCGAGATCCTGCGAGGTCAGGGTCAGGTAGTCGAGCTCCACCCCCGGCGCCGACCGGATGACCCCGTGCGCAGCGGCCAGCACGGCCTCCGGACCGTCGGGACCGGCTGCGGCACCAGCCTGGAGCGCCCGGAACAGCACGGTCGCCGTCACCCGCTGCTCCGGGTCGAGATAGGCGTTGCGGGAGGACATCGCCAGCCCGCTCGGCTCCCGGACCGTCGCGGCGCCGACGACGTCGACACCCATGCACAGGTCCTCGACCATCCGGCGGATCAGCACCAGCTGCTGATAGTCCTTCTGCCCGAAGACGGCCGCGTCCGGGCGCACCAGGCCGAAGAGCTTGGCGACCACGGTCAGCACGCCGCGGTAGTGCCCGGGCCGCGTCGCCCCCTCGAGCACGCCACCCAGCGGACCGGGCTCGACGGTCACCTCGGGGTCGCCACCGGGGTACACCTCGGGCAGCGCCGGCGCGAACACCACGTCGGCACCCCGGTCCGCGCACACCTCGAGGTCGGCCTCGAAGGTACGGGGGTAGCGGTCCAGGTCCTCACCGGGGCCGAACTGGAGCGGGTTGACGAAGACCGAGACGACCACGGCGTCCGCGTCGGTGACCCGTCCCCGGGCGGTGGAGACCAGTGCCGCATGGCCCTCGTGCAGGGCACCCATCGTCGGGACCAGCGCCACCCGTCCGCCGCCCGACCGGGTCGGGTCGAGTGCCGAGGCGAGATCCGCGCGGGTGCTCGCCACGACCGGGCGGGTCATCTGGGTCCGCGGCTCGGAACGGACACCAGCGCGTCGTTGAGGACGCCGACCAGCTTGGCCGCCCGGATGGGCTGCAGCCTGCCGTCGAGCACGGCGCGGTTCACGGTCGCGCGGGCCATCACGACATAGGACTCCACGGTGTCGGGGG
>JAICWH010000245.1 GCA_025934895.1 Nocardioidaceae bacterium
AAATCGCCTACCCGCTCAGAGACATCCGATCGGCCGCTGTCGCCGATCCCGACGAAGGCCGGTAACGGCTGTCGTTGGTCGGGGAGGACGTACCGCTCCATCGCCAGCCTCAGCAGCTCATCGGCTTGCTCTTCGGGCAGTCTCTCGACGAACTGCAACAGTTTGTCCCTGCTGGTCACACCCGCATCGTACGCGTACTCGTACGTGGACCCCCTAGCTAGGTCCGGTTGCGCGACGTTGTCGAGAGACACCTCGTCGTTGCGAGACGGCCGGGGCCTTGTGGCCTCTGCAGCCGCGCTGCCGACTCGTTGTTACCCGTGCAGGTGAGGGCGCCCTGATCGCACCTGGTGTCGCTGTCGACTCCGTCACATCGGCAAGCACCTTGTCGGCTGCGAGATCGTCGGGATGAAGCACCGGTCCGATGTCCAGCGTGACGCGGTCATGCAGTCGGCCTCCGTCGGCAAACACCTCGACCGTGCAATCGGCACCGGTTGTCTGGTCGACAGCGATGAAGCGGTGATCAAGTGGTAGCCCGTGGATATCATGGGTGATGAGATTCTGCTTTTCGAGTGCTCGGCGCCGTGCGGCGAGGACCTGGCGAGCTTCGCCACGCCGACCGGACCCACGACGGAAGGTACATCACGGACGTCATCCAGCGTGCCCTCCACGAGCACGATCTCGTAGAAATCGCGACGCCGGATCGGGTCAGCAAGATCCCACCGGACCTCGTATGGACTGGGTCCTGACCAGAACAGCCTGGCGGGAAGGCCAACACTGCCTTGAAGCAGTCCTCGCAGTTCGTCCGTCCACCGCTTGCGGCCGACCCGATCGGTCGCGACGATCATGCCTGCCTCATCGGTCATCTCGATCGCGTGCCCCAGACGTTGGACTTCACGTCATAGCGGCGTCCCGCCAGGTCGAAGGTCCCCGCCACTGCGCCAAACCCGGCCGTCCCACATCGCCAGTGGCTGGCCGTCAGCAATGATTTCGTAGCGGTTGCGCCACAGGCTGACCCTTCTGGCCTCCAACATGCGCCAAGGGGTACGGCCGCGCGGCTCCATCAACTGTGAATCGCCCGCACAACACCGCGTCGCGCTCAGCGGCAATAGCGGATGTCTGCAACTGGTCTGGGTCTGCTGCTGGCCGCTCGCGAGGCTGCGGCTACAGGCTGAAGGCTATCGAGCGCAGGATCAGCGCCACGATGAACACCGCTGTGAACGCCAGGTCGATCGATAGGCCGCCGGCTCGCACCGGATGCAGCAGCCGCCGCACCGGCGAGATTATCGGCTCCGTTCCGGCGTGAGTGATCGTGCGGGCCCGGTCCACCCACCGAGGGCCGTTGGCCAGCAACTCCGCCCAGTCCAGCACCATCCGGGCGATCAGCAGCAAGACGAACGCGGTCAAGGCGTACCCGAGAAGGGTTGCGATAAGGCTCATGACGACTCCTCCGTGGTGGACGCGCTTGCCGTCTTACCAATGGAACGCGGCCGGCCGGTCGGAAGTGTCGGCTTCGCCGTGTTCTTATCCCCAAACGTGAAGCAAGGCCCCTTAGCGCGGATTTCCGCGCAGGTCAGTCGACGCAACCTTGCTGGTCGGATGGCTAGCCCGGACGCGGGGCCTGGACGGCGTTGACCTGGGGGGACATTCGTGACGCTCGCCGCCGCTTGCCGACCGATCTTGCGCTAGTA
>JAICWH010000187.1 GCA_025934895.1 Nocardioidaceae bacterium
AGGGCCTGGTAGATCGGCACGGTTCCGATCGGGACGGGTGAGTTGCGGATGATCCATTCGCGGGTGGTGTGGATGTCATCGCCGGTGGACAGGTCCATGACCGTGTCCGCGCCCCAGGTCACCGCCCAGGTGAGCTTGTCGACCTCCTCGGCGATCGAGCTCGTCACCGCGGAGTTGCCGATGTTGGCGTTGACCTTGACCAGAAACCTGCGCCCGATGATCATGGGCTCGGCCTCGGGATGGTTGAGGTTGGCGGGGATGATCGCGCGCCCGGCCGCCACCTCGGAACGGACCAGCTCGACCTCGCTACCCTCACGGATCGCGACGTACTCCATCTCCGGAGTCACAACGCCCTGCCGGGCGTAGTGCATCTGGGTGACGACGCGGGTGCCGCGACGCGGTCGGGCCTTCGTGCCACGCCATTGCGCGCGCGCCTCGCCACGGCGAATCGCCGACTTCCCATTGTCGATGAGCTGCGTCTCGCGGCCGGCGTACTCCTCGGTGTCGCCGCGTTCGGCTACCCAGGCGGTGCGCAGGGGCGACAGCCCCACCTCCGGTTGGCTACCAGGCCCGGCGGTGGTGTACCGGTCGAACGTCTCGCCGTTGGTGAGCGCGACCCGGGTGAAGGGGACGCGGATGTCGGTTCGTGATCCGGTGCGGTGGACGGTGCTGTGGCTGGGATGGATCTGCATCAGGCCTCCGGTGTTGATGGGTTCTGGGTGGGTTGGGCGAACGTGTGGGCGACCGGGCCGCGGCCGCGCCCGAGACGCCAGTCGGTGCTCGTGCGTAGCGCGGCGGCCACGAACGCGTGGGCGGCGGTGGCGGCGTCGATCAGGTCTGCGCCGCGGGCGAGGTGGACGGCGAGGGCTGCCGCGAACGTGCACCCGGTGCCGTGGTCGTTGGTGGTGGCTACGGCGGCGTGTTCTATGGTCCGGACTGCACCCCGGCCGTCCACCACCACGTCGCGGCAGGTCGGTGCGTCGGGGTCCCCGCCGGTGAGCACGACCGCCGGCCCGAACGCATGCAGGGCCCGGGCCACGTCTTCTGGCGGGTCGGCCGGGCCGGCGCCGGTCAGCCGGAGCGCCTCGTCGAGGTTGGGCGTGACGACGGTGGCGCGCGCAAGGACGTGGTCGCGGTAGGCGGCCACCACTGCGGCATCGCCGAGCTCGGCACCGCTGGTGGCGACCAGCACGGGGTCCACGACCAGCGGGAGCCCTGGCGGGAGGTCGGTCACGACGCCGGCGACCTCCTCAGTGCCGAGCATCCCGGTCTTGACGACGGCGACCGGCAGGTCCTTGAGGACGGCGTCGACCTGGGCCCGGACGTCGTCGGCAGTGAGATGGACGACGTGGTGCACCCCGACGGTGTCCTGGGCGGTCACCGCCGTGACGGCGCAGGCGCCGTGGGCACCGAGCGCCGCGAAGGTGATCATGTCGGCGGTCACCCCGGCGGCACCGCCGGAGTCGGTGCCGGCGACGGTCAGCGCGACCACCGGGCTGCTCACCGAACAGCCTGCGCGATCCGCCCGAAGGCGGCGCCGGGATCGTCGGCGCGCATGACCGCACCCATGACGGCCACCCCGTGGGCACCCGCGTTCCTCATCGCCGCAGCGTTCTGGGCGTCGATTCCTCCCAGAGCCAGCACCGGGACGCTCCCGGCGAGCCGCACGGCTCGCCGCACGCCAGGCAGTCCCAGCGCTGGCCCGTAACCGGGCTTGGAGGCCGACGCGGCGACAGGGGAGATCGTCAGGTACGACGCCCCGCCGCGCACGGCGGCCCGGATCTCGGCGTCGTCGTGACAGGAACGTCCGTGTGGGAGGGCAGGCTCCTGGTCGGGACAGATCTGCGCCGACGCCAGGTGCACGCCGGCCGCTCCGTCCAACCGGGTGCGTGCGCTGACCACGGCGACCCCGGTCGAGCCGAGCGCCCGGGCGAGCCGTTGCCGCTGATCCTCGGGCAGGCCGAGTTCGCGCAGCACTACCGCCTCCAGTCCAGCCTCGGCGCACGCGGCCACGGTGCTGACCAGGTTGCGGCCGGCGGGAAGCTGGCTGCGGTCGGTGAGCAGCAGCACGCGGGGCACGTTCATGTGCCTACTCGTCCGGCCATCGGGCTCGACGCGCGCGCGGTGGTGAGCCGGGGGATGCGACCGGCCCGGCGTGCCAGCTCGCCGGCGTCGACCGCGGCCCGTAACGCGGCGGCCATCTGGGCCGGCCGGTCGGCCCGGGTGATCGCCGTCGCCGCCAGCACAGCATCACACCCCAGCTCCATTGCGAGCGCGGCGTCGCTCGCGGTGCCGATCCCGGCGTCCAGCACCACGGGAACCGCGACCGCGGCACGCACGGCCTCGATCGCCCTGGGGTCGTCGATGCCACGGCCGGTGCCGATGGGCGAGCCGAGCGGCATGACGGCCGCGCACCCGACGTCGGCCAGGCGCCGCGCAAGGACCGGGTCGGGGGTGGTGTACGGAAGTACCGTGAACCCCTGCTGGACCAGCGTTTCGGCAGCGTCGAGCAGCTCGACAGTGTCGGGCATCAGGCTCGTCTCGTCACCGATCACCTCGAGCTTGACCCAGTCGGTCTCGAGTGCCTCGCGCGCCAGCTGCGCGGTGAGGACTGCGTCGCGAGCGCTGAGACATCCAGCCGTGTTCGGCAGGATGCGTACCCCCAGCGCCTGAAGCGTGTCGAGCAGCCCGCCGCTTCCGGTGTCACACGTGCGCCGGACCGACACGGTCACCAGACCCGGCCCCGCCGCATCGACGACGTCGGCCACCGTGGTGAGGTTCGACAGCCCGCCGGTGCCGATCCATAGCCGGCTCGGGAGGTCGATACCCGCCACCTGCATCGCGCTCACCCGCCCTGGTGCGCGGTGACGACCTCGACCGCGTCGTTCTCCGACAACCGGGTCGACTCCCACGATCCCGCCGGGACGACGGCCCCGTTGAGCGCGGCCGCGACTCCACGGGCCGAAGGAAGCAGGTCTTGCAAAGTCGCGCCCTCCTCCACGAAGCGCGAATGGCCGTTGAGGTTGATCCTCATGACATGGGGTCCTTCCAGTGATCGGCGGCCGTAGAGATCTCGTGCGGGCCGAACCGACTCGGCACGAACGGCCGCGCGACAGCAGGGATGTCGCCGCCCTCGACGTGAGCCCGGATCACCTGGGCGGTCAGCGGCGCGAGCAGCACGCCGCCGCGGTAGTGGCCGACGGCCAGGACCTGCCGCACCGGCCCGGGGCTGTGCGTGACGCCGAGCAGTGGTCCGTTGTCGGGGGTGCCGGGGCGATGCCGGGCGGTGATCTCGACGATTTCGGCGCTCTCCAGGCCGGGGACCAAGGTGCGCGCGGCGTGCAGCAGCCGCACCACCGTCCCGAGCGTCGCCACCGGCTGCTCGGCATGCTCCTCCTCGGTCGCACCCACGACGACCTCGCCATCCGAGCGTGGCACGACGTACACCGTCTCGCCGTGCACTCGCGCGCGCAGAACGCGGGACGGCGGGTCGATCACCCGCAGCCGGATCGTCTCTCCTCGGACCGGTCGGACCTGCGGCACCAGGCTCCGGGCTTGGGCACCGGTCGCGATGACCACCGCGTCGCAGCCGAACTCGGTCCCCTCCGCAAGACAGACTCGACCGTCGAGCACCGTCGCCCGCGTACGGACTACGCGGTCACCCAGCAGGCGCAGGAGCGCCTCGGCGACCAGGCGCGGGTTGACGTTGTGGTCCTCGGGAAGCAGGACCGCGCCGGCGACCCGCGACAGGGTGGGCTCGTCGGCGCGTGCCCCTGGCCGGTCGAGCTCTCGGAAGGCGATGCCTTCGGTCGCGAGGACCTCAATTGTGCGTCGCACCTGCCGCAGGTCGTCGTGGTCCTGCCCGACCAGCAACGTGCCCTCGGTGCGCAGGTCGACATTCACGCCGGAGGCTGCCTGCAGTCGAGCCGCGTACTCCAGCCACAGTCGCGCAGAAGCCACGCCGAGCCTGAGCAAGTCGGTCTCACCGTGCCAGGCCTCACCGCCCAGGGCGAGCATCCCAGCCGCCGCCCGGGTGGCGCCGCCACCCGGGTCGGGGTCGAGCACCCGCACGTCATGCCCGCCGCGGACCAGCTCCTCCGCGCAAGCGAGACCCACGATGCCGGCCCCGATCACCGCCACCCTCACGCGAGCGCGACCGCGCGGACGAGTTCCCTCGCGGACTGTCCCGGCTGAGGTGATCGGCAGATGGCCGAGGCCACCGCGATCCCGTACGCCCCGGCCGCCATGACCTCGGACGCACGCTCGGCGTTGATTCCCGAAATTGCGATCGCCGGCAGGACTCGAGCCGCATCACGCAGCGCGTCCAACCCGATCGGGTCGGGGAGACCGCCCTTCGTGATCGTGGGGTAGACGGGCCCAACACCGATGTAGTCGGCGCCCTGTGCCTTCGCTTCGCGGGCCTGGTCGGCGTTCCGGCACGTGCCGCCGACGAGGAAACCCGGTGGTGTCAGGCGTCTCGCATCGGCGACGAGGAGGTCATCACGGCCGAGATGGACACCGTCCGCGCCGGCGGCGAGCGCGATGTCGAGTCGGTCGTTGACGATGACGCGCGCCGACGTACCGGCAAGGCGATCCACGAGGGTGCGGGTGAAAGTAACGATCTGACGGTCGGACACCGACTCCGCCCGGACCTGGACCGCGTCGACGCCCTCGCGGACCACGGCCTCCAGCACGGCGATCGTTTCGTCGTCATACGACCCGAAGTCGGTGATGCAATGAATGCGGGGTAGCACGTCGCTCCTCACCTTCCTTCGCCGGCATTACCCGGATCAGGTTCGACGGTCGGAGCGGCGCCAGCCCCATCTCAGCCCGATGCCTCGGGCTCCCGTGTGGAATGCGACGACCGTAGCAGCCGCACATCTTCTCTCGGAAGGAGGTCAACCGGACGTCACAGTCGTCCCGCCTCTTGTGCGGCTGCGCCCACGTCGACACGCAGTAATGTCAACCAGTGGGCCGAGCTGGTCAGAGCCCGGCGACATCACCGACCACGATGATCGCCGGCGGCTGTACACCTTCGATCTCGATCGCCTTGCCGAGCAGACCCAAGGTTGTCCGAATGACGCGTTCGCTCGCCAGGTCCGCTTCGGCCCGCGGCCACGGGCGCGATCACCGCACACCAGCGTCGGGCAGGGGATGGTGCCGGCGATCGGTTCTGTGGCCCTCGGCTCACGTCAGCGCGGCGCTAAAGGTCGCTTCGCATCGGGCTCAGTCAATGCGCCGGGCCTGGTCGGAACTTGCGGCGGGTGACGATGCCGGTCGCTCGCTATCAGGTGAGAATAAGCGGGCGATCGATGACCGGATCGCTCCCAAGAACTTCTCGAAGTCTTTGACCTCAGCCCGACGACGTGCACCGACTGGGGCGGGTCTGACGATGCGCCGTGCCCGACGTGCATCTGATCCGGTCAAAACTTACACTCTGCCCGCAGGTAGAGGAACCTGCAATACATAGCGCATCGGGACAATAGTTGCCGGAGACGTGGCGTTTCAGCCTACCCTAAGCGTCGCACCACCATCGTCAGCCCCAACACCCTCAGGAAACAGTTCGGCATCAGTCCCGAACCCGGTGTTTCCGCTGTGGCGGCGTGTCTCCTCGCGCAGCAAACATAGCGTCATACGGTCGCGGCGGACCTGGACAAGACGAGAAGGATGCCGGACCCCGTCGGACCCAGTTCCCGCGCTGGCCCGCCGCCGTTCAGCTCCGATGCACGACGACGGTTGAGCTGGGTGGCCGCTCGCAAACGG
>JAICWH010000031.1 GCA_025934895.1 Nocardioidaceae bacterium
CGGACTGTAAATCCGTCGGCTTATGCCTTCGAAGGTTCGAATCCTTCACCTGCCACCAACCTCGAACAGCCACCCGACGTGGGCTTCCGTCGGCCTTGAGGCTCGTCGTCCGGTCCGGCTCCTTGTGCCACGGCCGGGTCAGCCTGTCCCACCGCGGACAGCCGGGCTCGAGCCTGGCTCGGGTTGACCACCAGTCGGCGGTCACCAGTCGGCGGTACGGCGTCCGCGGGCCGAGGTGCCGCCAGGAGGCAGATGGAGCGCGAGGAGTGGTCCGGAGCGGGTCCGGTGCGCGCTCGTGACGATCTTCCACGGTACGTTGCTCGACACGCCGGGAGTCCGTTCTCCGGCGGTGTGCTGCGGGCCGAGCAGGACGGCAGGCTGCTGGTTGCCGACGGCGTCATCGTCTACCGAGAGCCTTCGAGGCCCTTCGCCTGCGCCACCCCGATAGGGCGAGCAGGCCTGCACCGCGCTGGCCGGCGGCGCGCCGTACCCCGCGGACGGGCCGACTCGACGGGGTTTCGGCCTGCGGACGGGCCGACTCGACCGGGTTTCGGCCTGCGGACGGGCCGACTCGACGGAGTTTCGGGCTGGGGGCATCGGCCAGAAAAAGAGCACTAGACCCGGGCGCCCCTGCATCTCTATTTTGTTCCTGGGTACGCGTGCCGCCAAATGGGGGGACTTGTGGCCTGGGGCACAGCTCGTCAGGGTGCCACGACTGCACGAGAACCAGTGCCGGAGCGGGCCCAGGGACCTGGCACGCCCCCTGCCCTGGGGGTGGTCAACACAACGAGGAGGCTCAACGTGACGCCAACCGGTGACTACGCGGTCGAGGAGTTCACCATCTCGATCCCCGAGGAGAAGCTCCAGGACTTGGACAGGCGGCTCCGCAACACTCGCTTCCCGCAGGACTTCGCCAACGACGACTGGCGCTACGGGTACAACGGCGACTACCACCGCCAGATGGTGGAGTACTGGATCGAGGAGTACGACTGGCGCGACGTCGAGAAGCGGATGAACGAGCTCCCGCACTTCAAGGTGTCACTGATGGGTGTGCCCCTGCACTTCATCCACGTCAAGGGGGAGAGCTCCAGCAGCATGCCGCTCCTGCTGCACCACGGGTGGCCCTGGACGTTCTGGGATGTCCGGAAGGTGATCGGGCCGTTGACCAACCCCAGCAAGTACGGCGGGAGCGCCGCCGACTCCTTCGACGTCGTGCTGATCTCCCTGCCCGGCTACGGCTTCTCCTCGCCGCTGACGGAGCCGGGCTGGAACTGGTGGCGCACCGCGGACCTGGAGAACACGCTGATGAAGGAGGTGCTCGGTTACAGCAGGTATGCGACCGCCGGAGGGGACTGGGGCGCTCTGGTGGCGCAGCAGCACGGCCACAAGTACGAGCAGGATGTCTACGGCGTCTACACGCACTTCCCCGCACAGATGAGCCACTACCTCGCTGAGCACCCAGACGCACCTCCCGGAGTGACCTACGACCCGAGGCTCGGCACACCCGCGGCCAGCGAGTACGGCGCGGGGGAGGAGGGCTGGTTCGAGCGTGGAAAGCTCTTCGTGGAGAACGAGAGCGGCTACGGCGAGATCCAGCTGACCAAGCCACAGACGTTGGCCGCGCTGGTGGCCGACTCGCCGGCTGGCCAGCTGGCCTGGATCACGGAGAAGCGCTACTTCTGGGGCCTGGAGGAGCGCGGAGTAGGCACCGAGGCCTTCGAACGCGTGTGGCCCAAGGAGGATCTCGTCACCACAGCGGCCGTGTACTTCCTCACCGAGACCGGGGGGACGTCGTCCCGCTACTACTGGGAGTGCCGCGGCAACCCCTGGAAGCCCTCCCACAACAACTTCCCGGTCGTGGGTGCCCCGACTGCCGTGAGTATCTACCCGGGCGAGATCTACAAGCCGCCGAAGGTCTGGACCGAGAAGTACTTCAACCTCCAGCAGTACCGCACCCACGACGACGGTGGCCACTTCGCCCCCCTCGAGGTGCCAGAGACCTATGTCGACGACGTAGCGACCTTCTTCCGGCAGTTCCGCTGACCTGACGGGGGTTCCACGGGCGAGGGTGCTCTGAGGGGTCCGGCTCCTGCGGCTCCGCCCACCCTCGTCTTCTCGGCATGTCCAAAATGTGAATCATGATGCAACCATCGAATATTGGTGCTGAGCTCTTGACACCCATCGGTGAGGCCAATCACACTATAAATGCCAATTCGTCATTCGAATAAAAATGCAGTCCTTGGGCCACGAACGCGGCTCGGTCCCCGACAAGGAGCTCAGATGTCCCATAAGAGAACCATCCGACAGCGGCTGGCCGTCGGCGTGGCGGCGACCGCCGCTCTCAGCGTGGTCTCCGCCTGCTCGACCACCTCCTCCGGAGGAAGCAGTACGCAGAAGCCGATCGCCAAGAAGGACATCGTGCTGGTGGCCTCGGTCATCAATACGACCAACCCCTACATGGCCTCCATGATCCAGGGCGCCAAGGCACTCTCGAAGAAGCTCGGCGTCCCGCTCCAGGTCGTCGACTCCGAAGGCAGCTCGCAGACCGAGATCTCGAAGATCCAGGCGATCATCGCGCAGGGCAAGAAGGTCGCCCTGATGGTCAACACGGTGGCTAGCTCGGACGCGCCGCCCATCGTGAGCGCGGTGAAGGCCTCCGGCGGTTACGTCACCATCTGGTGGAACAAGCCGGACAACTTCAACCCGACGGACGTGGGCAACAACTTCGTGGCCTTCCAGAAGCACCCGGGGGTGACCAGCGGTGAGTGCACCGGCGACCGGCTGGCGGACGGCATGGGCAACAAGGGCAACATCCTGGCCCTCGCCGGCGTGCTCGACAGCACCACCAGCCAGACCCGGGTCGCCGGCCTGAAGGAGGCACTCAAGCAGCACCCCGGAGTCAAGCTGCTGGAGACCCGACCGGGCAACTGGGACCCGCAGATCGCGTTCAAGGAGACCCAGAGCGCCATCGCGAAGTACGGCAACAAGATCAACGGTGTATGGGCCGCCGACGACGCGATGATCATCGGTGCCATCGACGCCATCAAGAGGTCGGGGCGGATCAACCAGGTCAAGTTCGCCTCCGACGGCCTGTACCCGCCGGTCATCGACATGATGAAGCAGCACATGGGCAACGACGCCATCGTGGGTGAGACCTTCCATCGTGGCTACATGGCCGCCGCGATCGGGCTCTACACGTCCTACCTGGCCGCCACCGGGAAGATCAACCCGTCGAAGCTGCCCCCGGAGAAGCGCAACAGCCTCTTCAAGCTCAGCTGCGTCACTCCCAAGACGCTCAGCCGATACACCAAGTACGACGCCGACATCAACGGGTGGATCGACAGCCTGATCAAGCACGGGCCCTGGAACACCCAGCCCGTTCCGCTCGTGGGAGCCGGCCCCGAGAAGCTGCCCTCCTAAGCCGCGGTGTCGACTCACACGATCTCTGGGGTCTCCGGCGCGCTGGCACGCGACGACGTGACATGCGCCGGACCCAGGACACCCAGGAAGGAAACCAGGTGCCGCAATGACTGATACGGACAGCTCCGTCAAGCAGACGGCCACGGCCGACCGCGCCGGGTCGCGGCGGCTCGAAAATCCCGGCCACCGGCGTTTCGAGTGGAAGAGCCTCGGCGAGCTCGGGGCCCTCATCGTCCTGCTCGTGGTGTTCACGGCACTGAACCCCGGCTCGTTCCTCACCGGCGCCAACGTCAGGACGGTCCTCGACCAGGCCTCTCAGCCGCTCATCGTCGGGGTCGGAGCGACGCTCGTGATCCTGATGGGCTCGATCGACCTGTCGGTCGAGGGAGTCATGGGCGCTGCCGGCATGACCTTCGTGCTGCTGTCGGCCAACAGCCGACACACGGTGGATCTCGGGCCGTGGGCCATCGTGGCCGCGATGCTGGTCGGCATCGCCTTGGGTCTGCTCAGCGGGCTCATCCACACGCGGCTGAAGGTTCCGTCGTTCATCGTCACCCTGGGCGTGTGGTTCGTCGGACTGGGCATCGCCACCTTGCTGTTCGGGGAGTCCGCGATCCCGTTCCTCCCGGACGGCAGCCTCAAGTCCTGGCCGACCAACCACACGCTCGGTCTGCCCAACTCGTTCTGGCTTGCTGCCGTCGTCGTCGTGGCAGGTGCTCTCGTCGCCCGGTTCACCAGGCTGGGCCGCTTCACCTACGCCATCGGCAACAACGAGGAGATCGCGCGGGACAACGGCGTTCCGGTCGGACGGTTCAAGCTCTACGTCTTCGTCTTCGCGGGAGCATGCAGCGCGCTGGCGGGTGTGCTGGCCACGCTGGAGCTCGGCGCAGGGTCGACGACCGTCGGCATCGGCAACCTGTTCCTGACGATCGCCGCCGTGGTGATCGGTGGGACGTCCCTCGGAGGCGGCAAGGGCGGCATCCTGCGCACCGCGCTGGGTGTGATGCTGCTGACCGTCCTCAACAACGGCCTGATCCTCACCGGAGTCAGCCCCAACCTCCAGTCGGCCGTCTCCGGGACGGTCCTGATCCTGGCCATCGTCGCGGCCTCGTGGCCGAACCGCAGCAGCCTGAGGATCGTGAAATGACCATGACCAACGGAGCGTCGACGTCCATCCTCGACGCGCCCACCCTCAAGCTCAGCAACGTCACCAAGTCGTTCGGTCCGGTCGTGGCCGTGAACGACATCTCCCTGGAGATCCCTCGCAACGAGGTGGTCGGGCTGATCGGTGAGAACGGCGCAGGCAAGTCGACGCTGCTGAAGATCCTCACCGGTCTCCACCAGCCGGACTCGGGCGTCATCGAGGCCAACGGCAACCGGGTAACCTTCCGCCGCCCTCAGGACGCTGTCGCTGCCGGCATCGGGGTGGTCCACCAGGAGCAGTCCCTCCTCACCAACCTGTCCGTCGCCGAGAACATCGCGATGAACGTCGCCTCGTCCAAGGACCGGGCGACCCGCTTCGGCATCTACCGCTGGGGTCGCCTGAACCGGGAGGCAGCCGAGATCCTCGACCGGATCGGAGCGAAGATCGACCCGCGGACGATCGTGAGCCAGCTGTCCTTCGTGGACCGCCAGATGGTGGAGATCGCCCGCGCCCTCCGGGTCGACGAGATGGTCCACGCTGCACCGCTGGTGATCCTCGACGAGCCCACCTCCGTCCTGGAGCGCAACGAGACCGAGATCCTGGAGCGGGAGATCCGGTCCCTCAAGGACGTCGGCTCGGTCATCTTCGTGTCCCACCGCCTTGACGAGGTGCTCCGGATCTGCGACCGGATCGTCGTGATGCGGCATGGCGAGATCGTCGCCGAGCGTCGTACGGACGCCGTGAGCGAGGACGAGCTGTTCCGTCTGATGATCGGCCATGAGTCCCGCGCCGCGAAGCGCCCGACGGGTGACCGGTCCGGCCGTCAGCAGCCGGTGCTGGAGGTCAAGGGCCTACGCCGCGACGGCGCCTTCAAAGACGTGTCCCTCTCTGCGGCACCAGGACACTGCGTGGCCATCGTCGGCACCCTGGGCTCCGGGCGTGAGCCGCTCTGCCGGGCCGTCTTCGGCGCCGAGCCGTTCGACGCGGGCACCATCGAGGTCGGGGGCAAGCCGGTCCGGTCGTGGTCGGTGCACAAGGCAGTGAGCAGCGGTGTCGCCTACGTGCCGTCCGAGCGCCGGGTGGAGGGCATGGTCGGCGGCCTGACCGGAGCCGAGAACCTCACCCTGGCCCACCCCGGCGGAACCCGACGGGGACCGTTCCTGAAGCGTCGAGCCCGGGCCAAGCTCGCCGAGCAGTGGTACGAACGCCTCGACGTGCGGCCGCGCGACCCGAGGATGCGGCTGGGCCGGCTCTCCGGCGGCAACCAGCAGAAGGTCGTGATGGCCAAGTGGCTGCTGGCTGACGACCTCAAGGTCCTGGTGCTCGACCACCCGCTACGAGGGCTGGACCCTGGCGCGGCCGAGACGGTGAACGCGCAGATCCGGGCCGCGTGCGAGGGCGGGGCCGCCGTACTGCTGCTTCCCGACACGCTCGAGGAGGCACTCGAGATGGCCGACGAGATCCTCGTGATGCGTGACGGTGAGGTCACTGCGCGCTTCGACCTGTCCATCGACTCCCCGACGACCCTCGACCTGCTGGAAAAGATGGTGTGATCCGATGTCCACTCTCGAGCAACCCACCTCACCGACGACGACCCCGCCACCGGAGCAGGTCCGGATCCCACCACGCCGCCGCGCGATGGACATGTGGGCGTCAGTCGGTCCGGTCGCGGTGTTCATCGTGCTCCTCGCCGTCGTGGCGGTCCTGCGTCCCGCGTTCCTGGGCGGAGGCGGCATCGGGATCCTGGCCATCCAGGCCACCCCGATCCTGCTTGTCGCGATGGGGCAGGCGATCGTGCTGCACGTGGGGTCCATCGACCTGTCGAACGCAGCGATGGCGGTCCTCGCAGCCATCCTCCTGGCCAAGGCGCTGGGTCCGCTCGGTGCGCCGGCTCCCCTCGTGTGCATCGCCGTGGTGACCGTGATCGGGGCCGTGAACGGCTGGCTGATCGCCTTCGCTCAGGTCCCCTCCTTCGCGCTGACCCTCGGGACGCTCGGCATCCTGCAAGCCGCATCGCTGGTGATCAGCAAGGCGACCACGGTCTACGTCACCGCAAACGGTGACCTTCTGAGCCCGCTGTTCGGGACCGCCCTCGCCAGCCTGCCGGCCGCGTTCTGGGTGGGGGTCATCCTCGCGGTGCTGCTCTGGGCGATGCTGCGCTTCACCCAGCTCGGGCAGGGTATGACCGCCGTGGGTCTCAACGAGACAGGTGCGCTGTTCTCCGGCCTGCGGACGAGGTGGCTGAAGGTCCTCGCCTTCGCGCTCTCTGGGCTCCTCGCCGGTGTGGCGGGCGTCATGATCATCGCCCAGGGCGGTGCGGCCTCCACCAACGGCCTGGGCAGCGACCTGCTGCTGCCGGGCATCGCTGCCGCGATCGTGGGCGGAACGGCCATCACCGGTGGGGCCACCAACCCGGTGAACGTCGTCTTCGGTGCGCTCACCGTGGCGCTGGTCCCCATCGCGGCAGCGGCTGTGGGAGTGACGCCACAGGCCCAGAGTCTCGTCTACGGCCTCGTGATCATCATCGCCGTCGCCCTCACCATGAGCCGCTCCAGCGGCGTCGTGAAGTAGCAGACCCTCCAGCAGACACACAGACAAGGGAAGACAAGCGACATGACCGTTCTGGATTCACTGCAACCCCGTGAGGTGCTCAGCTTCTTCGAGACCCTGTCCGACATCCCTCGCGGGTCGGGCAACGAGAAGGAGGTGGCCGACTGGGTCGTCGACTTCGCTCGGAAGCGCGGTCTGGAGGCGACGCAGGACGACCTCCACTGCGTGCTCGTCAAGAAGCCCGGCCAGCACGGCCTCGAAGGCGCCCCTCCTCTGGTCCTCCATGGTCATCTCGACATGGTCTGTGAGAAGGAGGAAGGGGTGACGCACGACTTCGACTCGGAGCCCATCCGGCTCGTGGTGGACGGTGAGTACATCACCGCCGACGGCACCTCGTTGGGAGCCGACAACGGAATCGGCGTCTCCTACATCCTCGCGCTCCTGGACTCCCAGGACATCGCGCACCCGCCGCTCGAGGCGGTGCTCACGGCGATGGAGGAGAAGGGCAAGGTCGGGGCCGGCCAGTTCGACACCTCGAAGCTGTCCGGCCGACGGATGATCGACTTCAACTGGATCACCGACAAGGAGATCCTCGCCGGGTGCAGTGGTGACGTGACCTTCACCGTCGACATCCCCGCGGAGTGGGAGCCGGCCCCCAGCACGCATGACGAGACCCGGTTGCTGAAGGTCCGTGGCCTCGTCGGCGGGCACTGCGAGTTCGACATCCACCTCGAGCGCGCGAACGCCGTACTCGTGCTGGCGCGCGTCCTGAACGCACTGCTCGGGCAGTACGACGTGCGCATCAGTGATCCGCACGGCGGAGCCCAGAACAACGCGATACCAGCAGATGCGCAGGTCGTGCTCGCCCTCCGCCATCAGGATCTGGCGGGCGTCGAGGAGGTCGTCGGCCAGGTCGACCAGGCCCTTCGCGACGAGTATCGCAAGGCCGACCCGGGGATCAGGCTCGAGCTCGAGTCGACCGACGCGCCCGAGAGGGTGTTCTCTGCCGAGGCCACCGCCCGCTTCGCGCGGCTGACCTCGCTGGTCCCCAACGGTGTCCTCAGCTGGAGCCTCGTCGTCCCCGGCATCGTGGAGAGCTCGAACAACCTCGGGACCGTCCGCACCACCGACGACGGTGCCCGGCTGATGTCGACCATCACTGCCGCGGTGACCTCGCGCAAGCACGAGATACTCGACCGGGTGCGCGCTCTGGCAGAGCTTGCAGGGGGAGGTGTCGCCGTCGAGCAGTACGGCCTCGACGCTCCCGAGTTCCCGTACCAGCCCGACTCCCAGCTCCTCAAGATCGCTGCGCAGACGTACCGCGACGTCATCGGCGACGAGCCCGAGGTGCACGTCTCCCAGTGCAGCCTGGAGCTCGGGATGTTCAGTCAGCGGGTTCCCGGGATGGACACGATCTCCATCGGGACCGAACTGCACGACCTGCACTCCCCGAAGGAGTCGGTCAACCACTCCTCGGTGGCCAAGGTGTGGCCGCTGGTCCGCGAGCTGGTGAGCCGACTCGGCTAGCCCGCCCCCTGCGCGACCACCACAAGCGTGATCACTGGCGGCAGTGTCCACGCTCTACGAATCCTGCTCTACAAGGGAGTCCCATGTCCGTGCACACCTATGCCCTCGAACCGGTCGACGACCTGCTGAGATCCGTTGACCCGGACCTACAGCTCGCTCCGTGTGGTCTTCGCCGGCTGGTGCTGGGCAGTGGCGCGATCACGGCCGTGGGCGACACCGTTCTCGACCTGCTCGGACAGGAACGCGGTGTCCAAGCCGGAACCGATCGCCCGCGCGTGACCCTGCTGATGGACGCGACCCGCATCCTCCGGGCCGGCTCCGACCTCAAGGAGCTGGTCGAGCAGCAGCTGGGCGAGCGGTTCGCCGTGCAGCGGACCGTCCTCGACGACGGCCAGCCTGAGCTGCACGTGGTCGACGAGGTCCTCGACGCAGCTGCGGAAGCGGCCTGCGACGCCGATGCGATCGTCGCCGTGGGTGGAGGCACCATCAGTGACATCGCCAAGGTCGCGGCCCAGCGCGCACGCAGCCACGGTCGACGGCCGGTGCTTGTCTCGGTCCAGACCGCCGCATCCGTGGACGGCTACACCGACCACGTGTCGGTGGTGCTTCGCGACGGAGTCAAGAGGACCGTGCCCTCGTGCTGGCCGGACGGAGTGGTCTCCGACGCCGAGACGATCGCCGGCGCACCGGCCGAGATGAACCGTGCCGGCTTCGGTGAGATGACATCCATGCTGGTGGCACCCGCCGACTGGCGGCTGGCGTCTCTGGTCGGCACCGACGAGGGGTTCCATCCCGGTCCGATCCGCCTCCTCACGATGGTGGGGGAGGACCTGGACACGTGGAGCCGGGGCGTCAAGGTCGGCGACCCGGAAGCCGTCGCGGCGCTGACCCGCGCCCTGGCCCTGCGCGGGATCGCGACCGGGGTCGCGGACACGACAGCGGTGCTGTCCGGCATGGAGCACCTGGTCAGTCACATGCTCGACCTGTACCACACCGAGCACCACCTGCCGATGGGCCTGCACGGGGCCCAGGTGGGCGTCGCATCGGTGGTTGCGGCGGCTGCCTGGGAGATGCTGTTCGAGCGGATGGCCGCCCACGTGGGACCCCTTCGTCTCGACGGCGCCGCCCTCGACCCGGCACGAGCACGGGCGGGCGTCGACGACGCCTTCGGCTTCGTCGACCCGACGGGTCGCATCGCCCAGGAGTGCTGGCGGGACTACTCCGCGAAGCTGTCCACGGTCTCCCGGCTGCGGCCCCGTCTGGAGCACCTCCTGTCGAGCTGGCCCGCCCACGAGCCGGAGCTGCGAACCCTGGTGCGTCCCAGCCTCGACATTGCCGCCGGGCTGCGTGCTGCCGGGTCCGCCGCGAGCTTCGCCGAGCTGGAGCCGCGCGTGGAGACCGACCTCGCCCGTTGGGCGGTCCGGCACTGCGCGCTGATGCGCAACCGGCTCACCGTCGTCGATCTCTTGACGTTCCTGGGCTGGTGGACCTCGACCGACGCCGACGAGGTCCTCGACCGGGCCCGCACCGCCGTGTCCCTGTCTGAGCAAGGAGTGAGCTGACGATGCCCAACGACTATGTGATCGGGGTCGACTGCTCGACGACCGCGTCGAAGTCGGTGGTCTGGAACGCGCGAGGGGAGGCGCTCTCGGCGGACCGCCGCACCTTCGAGCTGAGCCAGCCACGACCCGGTTGGGGCGAGCAGAACGCCGAGGACTGGTGGACGGCCACAGCCGCCTCGGTGCGGCGGGCTGTCCAGACGGTCGACACCTCGCGCATCGGCGCGCTCTGCATCACCCACCAGCGCGAGACCTTCGTCCCACTGGACGAGAGCGGGCATCCGTTCCGGCCCGCCATGCTCTGGCTGGACACGCGGGCCACGGAGGAGGTCGAGAAGTACGGCACCGATGAGGTGCACCGCATCACCGGGAAGCCGGCGAACCCCACTCCGGCGTGGTACAAGCTGCTGTGGCTCGCGGCCCACGAGCCGGACACCATGTCACGCATCGGCCGGGTCGTCGACGTCCACGGGTTCCTGGTCCAGCGGCTGACCGGACAGTGGGTCACCTCGTGGGCGAGCGCCGATCCGCTCGGGGTCGTGGACATGGCGACCTTCGACTACGACGACGGTCTCCTGAGTGCCGTCGGCCTGGAGCGGGGCCAGCTGAGCGAGCTGCGCGCCCCGGGCAGCGTGCTCGGTGTGATCCGGGACGAGGTCGCCGCCCAGCTCGGCCTCCCCGCCGGGTTGCCCGTCGTCTCAGGAGCGGGGGACGGCCAGTGTGCGCAGCTCGGGACCGGCGTCACCAGTCCGGGCCGGGCCTACCTCAACCTCGGCACCGGGATCGTCTCCGGCACCTTCGACGAGCGGTACTCCTACGGAAGGGAGTACCGCACCCTGTCGGCGGCGGTTCCCGGCGCGTACACGCTGGAGACGTTCATCGGCGGCGGCACCTACAACCTGAACTGGTTCGTGGAGAAGTTCTCCGGCGTCGACACCCGAGCGCTCGGACTCGACCTCACGCCCGAGCAGGTCCTGGAGACGGCCGCTGCTCGGCTTCCTCCCGGGGCGGAGGGTCTACTGGCGCTGCCCTACTGGGCGGGTGCCCTGACGCCGTACTGGGACCACAACGCCCGCGGAGTGCTGCTGGGCCTGACCGGCGTGCACGGCAAGTCCCACGTCTATCGGGCCCTCCTGGAAGGGATCGCCTTCGAGCAGCGACTGCTCACCAACGGGGCCGAGAAGGTGCTGGCCGAGCCGGTGACCGACCTCGTGGCCCTGGGAGGCGGCTCGCGCAGCCCGGTGTGGTGCCAGATCATCGCCGACGTCATGCAGCGTCGGGTCTCGGTCGTCCGGGAGCCGGAGAGCACCTGCCTGGGTGCAGGAATGCTGGCCGCTGCGGCTGTCGGGATCCACGAGTCCATCCCGGCTGCCGCCGTCGCGATGAGCGGCGCGTCCGCCTCGTTCGAGCCCGAGCCGGTGACGGCTGCGGCCTACGACCGGCTGTACGACGTCTACCGGGACATCTACCCGTCGACCCGAGCACTCTTCGCCCGGCTCGCCGAGGCGACACCGTGACCGCGAGCAGGAGCGGCGCTGTGGCGGTCCCTCCGCCACGGTCGTACGAGGGGTACCTGTTCGACCTCGACGGGACGATCTACCTCGGCGACCAGCTGCTTCCGGGCGCCTCCGACCTGGTCACCGCTCTTCGGGAGCGAGGACGCCAGACGCTCTTCCTGTCCAACAACCCCACCCGCGACCCGCAGATGTACGCCGACAAGCTCGGGCGGCTCGGGCTCCCGACGCCGATCAGCCACATCGTCAACCCGGTGGTGACCATGCCCGCCTGGCTGCTCCGGGAGGCCGCGGACGCCGCGGTCTTCGTGATCGGCGAGGAGCCGCTGGTCCGAGCCATCGAGGGGGCGGGCATCCGGACGACCACCCGACCCGAGGAGATCGACCTCGTCGTCGCCAGCTACGACCGTGGTTTCGACTACCGCAAGCTGCAGATCGCCTTCGACGCCCTGTGGCAGCACCGGCGCGCCCGGTTGGTCGCCACCAACCCGGACGCCTACTGCCCGATGCCGGGAGGCAGGGGGGAGCCCGACGCGGCTGCGGTGATCGCCGCGATCGAGGCCTGCACCGGGGTCCGCTGCGAGGTCAACGTCGGCAAGCCGTCGCCCGTGATGCTGGAGACGGCCCTGGACATCCTGGGCCTCGTCCCGACCGAGTGCCTGATGGTCGGTGACCGGTTGTACACCGACATCGCGATGGCCGTCGACGCGGGCGTCGACTCGGCACTCGTCCTGACGGGCGAGAGCACCCGAGAGATGGTCGACGCGCTGCCGCCCGATCGACGGCCGACCCGCGTCCTGCAGCGCATCGACGAGCTGCTGACCCCTGTGCTGACCTGAGTGAGGAACCATGAACAGCGAAGCAGTGACCCAGCCCAGCACGGCCCGGCGGCGGCTCATGGTGGTCGTGGCCCGGTTGTACTACGTGCACGGAGTGCGTCAGCGCGAGATCAGCGAGCGGCTGGGAGTCTCCCAGGCCCGCGTGTCCCGGGTGCTGCGCCAGGCCGAGGCGGAGGGCGTCGTACGCACCGTCGTCGCGGTGCCCGAGGGGCTCCACCCCGATCTCGAGGACAGCATCGAGCGCAGCTTCGGGCTCATGGAGGTGCACGTGGTGGAGGTGGCGGCCGGAACGGGCGACGTGGCCGCCTCCCTGGGACGTGCCGCCGCACGCTACTTCGGTGAGGCGACGGTCGGCGGGACCGTCGTGGGGTTCACCTCCTGGAGCACCACGCTGCAGGATATGGCGCTCGCCTTCGACGAGCTGCCGCGGACCGGCCCGCGCTACGTGGTGGAGATGCTCGGCGACCTGGGCTCTCCGGTCCAGCAGCACTCGGCGGCGCGAGCGACGCAGGCGATGGCGACGGCGCTCGGCGCGGAACCGGTGTTCCTGCGAACTCCCGGAGTCCTCGCCAGCTGGGACCCGACCGTCCCCCGAGACGCCCACGTGCACCGGGCGCTCGGCCTCCTCGACGCGATGGACGTGGCCTTCCTCGGGGTGGGCCCCGTCGAGACGCACAGCGCGAGCAGACCCGGCGACATCGGCTTCAGCCGCCGACAGCTTGCCCGGGCCCGAGCCATGGGAGCGGTGGCGCAGCTCAACCAGCGGTTCCTGGACAGTGCAGGCCGCGCCCTGGCAACCCCGTTCGACGACCTGGTGGTCGGGGCCAGCCTGGAGCAGGTCGCGGCCGCACGCAGACGCGTGGTCATCGCCGGCGGGGCGGACAAGCACGAGTCACTGGCCGCGGTGCTCGCCGGCGGGTGGGTCGACGTCCTCGTCACGGACACGGAGACGGCCCGGTTCCTGGCTGCGCACGCTCCCGACGCTCCCGAGCTCCGAGCTCTTGCCCCCGTCGGCAACCACGCCTAGAATCGCGATTCAATATGAGAATATTTACCCGAAACGAGGCACCATGAACCTATCCCCGCAGACGCAGCTGGAGATGCAGCGACGGATGCTTCGCATCCGGCGCTTCGACGAGCGAGCCTCGAAGATGGTCAAGCGGGGCCAGATCCCCGGCACCGTGCACACCAGCATCGGACAGGAGGCCCAGGTCGTCGGTGCCTGCATGGCGCTCGGGGAGGGCGACTACATGACCGGCAACCACCGCAGCCACGGTCATCCGATCGGCAAGGGCTCGCCGCTCGGCCCGCTGATGGCAGAGCTGGTCGGCAAGGCGACCGGTGTCTGCGGCGGCAAGGGTGGGTCGCTGCACCTCGCCGACTTCTCGGTGGGCAGCCTCGGCGAGTCGGGCATCGTGGGCTCCTCGATCCCGATCGCCACGGGTGCTGCGCTGTCCAGCAAGGTACTCGACAACGGGCACGTCTCCCTGGCGTTCTTCGGCGACGGGGCCGCGAACCAGGGGTGCCTCTACGAGGCGATGAACCTCGCCGGCGTGTGGAAGCTCCCGATCGTCTTCCTCTGTGAGAACAACCAGTACGCACTGTCCACCCCTGCACACACGGTGACCTCCGGTGTCATCGCCGATCGCGCTGCCGGGTTCGGCATGCCGGGCGTCCGGGTCGAGGACGGCCAGGACGTCCTTGCGGTGTACGACGCTGTGCACACCGCCGTACGGCGCGCCCGCCGAGGCGAGGGCCCGAGCCTGGTCGAGGTGATCACCTACCGCTACAACGAGCACTCCGAGGGACTCAAGCTCGGCACCGACTACCGCGACCAGGCCGAGCGGGCCCAGTGGGTCGAGCGGGACCCGATCGTGGTCTTCCGACAGCGGCTGGTCGACGACGGGGTCGCGACCGCGGAGCAGCTCGACGCCCTCGAGGCGGAGGTGATCGAGGAGGTCGACGAAGCCGTCCAGTTCACAAACGACAGCCCGTTCCCCGACCCCAGTGTCGCCTTCAAGGACCTCTACACCGAGCCGATCGGAGCACTCGCGTGACTGTCATGAGCTACCTCGGCGCCATCGGCGCCGCCCAGCGTGAGGCCATGGAGGCCGACCCCAGCGTCGTCATCATCGGCGAGGACGTGGAGGCCAACGTCTACGGCACCACGGGTGGCGGGAAGTCGCGCTCGGACAAGGGGGACTTCCTCCAGATGTTCGGCAGCAACCGCATCCGGAACACCCCCATCTCCGAGGAGGTCATCGTCGGTGCGGCAGCAGGAGCGGCGATGACCGGGCTGCGCCCCATCGTCGACCTGTCGTACTCCAGCTTCCTCTACATGGCCATGGACCAGTTCGTGAACCAGGTCGCCAAGAACCGCTACATGTTCGGTGGCCAGGCCTCGATGCCGGTGGTGTTCCGCTCGGCGATGTTCTACGGGTTGAACACCGGAGCTCACCACTCCGACCGGCCCTACCCGATGTTCATGAACGTTCCCGGCCTCAAGATCGTCGTCCCCGCCACGCCGTACGACGCGAAGGGTCTGCTCCGAACAGCTGTCGACTCGGACGACCCGGTGCTGACCTTCGAGGCGTGCATCCTGTGGGGCACCAAGGGGGAGGTGCCGGAGGAGGAGTACCGCATCCCGCTCGGCGAGGCGCGGACCGTGCGTCGAGGCGACGACGCGACGGTGGTGGCCATCTCCAGCGCCGTGCCGGCTGCGATCGCCGCCGCGGAGTCGCTGGCGGAGGACGGCATCTCGGTGGAGGTGATCGACCCACGCACGCTGGTGCCCTTCGACACCGAGGCGGTCATCCGGTCCGTGCAGCGCACCGGTCGACTGGTGGTCGCCGACCCGGCGCACCGGACGTGCTCCGCGGCTGCGGAGATCTCGGCGATGGTGGCCGAGGAGGCGTTCGAGTCGCTGCGTGCACCGATCGTCCGCGTCACCACGCCCGACACCCAGATCCCCTTCAGCCCGTCGCTCGAGAAGCAGCTCTATCCGAGTGGTCCCAGGATCACCGAAGCCATCCGCCGGGTGATCGGCCAGCCGACGAGCATGCCGTCGCACGGCGCACGCGACATGGACCAGCTCGCCACCCAGGCCCCGCGCTAGACGGCACGGGCCGACCCACAACCGAACGACCAGACCTGACCAAGGAGAACGCAGATGGCGAAGATCGAGGTTCTGCTCCCGCAGTGGGGCATGGGCATGAACGAGGGCACGATCACCAGCTGGCTCAAGAGCGTCGGCGACACGGTGGCCGAGGACGAGTCGCTGGCGGAGGTCGAGGCGGAGAAGGTCGAGGAGACCCTGGAGGCGCCAGCCTCCGGCACCTTGGCCGAGATCGTCGTGCCCGAGGGCGAGACGGTGGAGGTCCGGACCGTCGTGGCCTACATCGAGACGACCTGACCGAGAGAACCGAGCCGAGACGGAGGAGGACGTCATGGGACAGGTCGACCCGAGCACGGTGGTCGAGCAGGCGGTCGAGGGCGGCTACGCAGTCGGCGCCTTCAACATGCACAACGAGGAGACGACCGAGGCCCTGGTGCTGGCGGCCGAGCAGGCCCGGGCTCCGGTCTTCCTCCAGGTGGGGCGGGCGATCGTGCCGCACATGGGGTTGCGCAGGGCCTACGAGATGACGCGTCGGGTCGCCGAGGCGTCGTCGGCTGACTACGTCATCCACCTCGACCACGGTCCGTGGGAGGAGGTGTTCGAGGCGATCCGCCTCGGCTTCACCTCGATCATGTACGACGGAGCGCATCTGCCGTTCGAGGAGAACATCCGGACGACCCGCAAGGTGGTCGAGGTCGCGCACGCGTTCGGGATTCCTGTGGAGGCCGAGCTGGGCAAGATCCCGGACGCCGACGAGCAGGTCGACTGGGCCTCCTACTACACGGACGTTGCGGAGGCGGAGCGCTTCGTCGACGAGACCGGCGTGGACTTCCTGGCGATCTCGGTGGGCATCGTGCACGGAGTGCCGCTCTCGGACCCGCAGCCACTCGAGATCCAGCGCGTCAAGGAGATCAAGGCGGCGACCGGCATCCCTCTGGTGCTCCACGGTGCCTCGGGTGTGCCGAGCGACGAGGTGCGAGCGGCCATGGGCGCCGGCGTGCACAAGTTCAACGCGGACACCGATCTGCGCCATGCCTTCCGGTCGGGGATCGAGGCGGTCTGGTCTCAGGGGGACCGACAGCTGGAGGAGGCGTTGGCCGAGGGCCGCGAGCGGATGGTCGCCGCGACCGTCGAGAAGATGGAGCTCTACGGCTGCGCCGGCACGGCCTCGAGTGCGGCGGCGCAGTGATGACGGCGTCCGAGGAGCAGAAGGAAGGCGTCGTCACTCCGCTCAAGGGCATCCGGCGGACCGCCGCGCGACGCATGGTGACCGCCTGGGAGGCTCCCGTCTTCCACCTCTCCATGGACGTGGACATGTCGACCGCCCTCGGCGTGAAGGACCGCGTGGCCGGGGCGACGGTGACCGACGCTCTGCTGGCCGCGTGCGCACGGGCCCTGGTGGCGCATCCCGCCCTCAACGCGCACTACCGTGACGAGGCCGTGACGACGTTCGACCGGGCGCACGTCGGCATGGCGGTGGCCACTGACGCGGGGCTCGTCGTTCCGGTCATCCACGAGGCCGACCTCCTCGACCTGGCGGGGATCGCGCAGGCCCGCCGCGACCTCGCGACGCGTGCTCGTGAGGGCCGGCTGGCGATGGCCGACGTCACGGGCGGCACGTTCACCGTCTCCAACCTCGGCATGATGGGCATCGACTACTTCGATGCGATCCTCAACGTGCCGCAGGTGGCCATCCTCGCGGTGGGTGCGACCCGGCAGCGGTACGTGTGGAACGACGGTGAGCCCGCCTGGCGCCCCCTGGCCGGGCTCACGCTGACGTGCGACCACCGCGCCGTCGACGGCGCCACGGGCTCCCTCTTCCTCGCCGACGTGCGCCGACAGCTCGAGACCGGCTGAGGTCACGGACGCCGACAGCCGTGGACCCTGCCGTGTCGAGCGCTGACCAGCTCCTGAGCCAGGAGCTGGTCAGCTGGCCCGTCGGCTCGGCGGGCGTCACGCTGCTCGACCGCTCGGGACCCGTGGGGTCGGCTGGTGACTCGGGTCCCTATCCGTGGGCCTCGGTCACCAAGCTGCTGACGGCCCTTGTCGCCCTGGACGCGGTCCAGACCGGCGCAGCCGACCTGGACGAGCCCGTCGGTCCGCCAGGGGCCACGCTGCGGCACCTGCTGGCGCACGCGTCAGGGGTCGCCCGCGACAGCGACACGGTCAAGGCACCCCCCGGTCAGCGACGCCTCTACTCCAACCGCGGCTTCGAGCTCATCGCCGAGCACCTCGAGAGCCGGGTCGGGCTCCCGTTCGCCGAGCAGCTGCAGCACCGGCTCCTCCGGCCGCTGAGGATGACGGGCACCCGCCTGGAGGGTTCGCCAGCCCATGGAGCGTCCGGCCCGGTCACCGACCTGGCTCTGCTGGCCCACGAGCTGCTGCAACCCACGTGGTTCCCGGTCGAGCTGGTAGCGACCGCGACGAGCCCCGCGTTCGAGGGGCTCGCCGGGTTGCTGCCCGGGTTCGGCAGGCAGGCGCCGAACGACTGGGGCCTCGGCTTCGAGCTGCGCGGCCACAAGTCGCCGCACTGGATGTCTCCGGACAACTCGCCGACCGCCTTCGGTCACTTCGGGCAGTCGGGTGCGTTCTTGTGGGTGGACGCGGAGGCCGGGCTGGCCCTGGTGTCCGCCGGAGACACTGCCTTCGGTCCTTGGGCTTCGACGTGGTGGCCCCGGTTGTCGACCCGGGTGCTCGCACGGTCGCGTCAGGGCGGGCACCCGCCACGTCACGACCGTCAGCTCAGCTGAGACCAGTCCGCAACGGGACTCCGTTTGACTTCTGGGTTGCCTTCTGAATTGCCTTCTGGGTTGTCTTCTGGGTTGTCTTCTGGGTTGCCCTCTGCGACGTCCTCACGCTGCGCCGGCGAGGCGTCGCGGTCGAGCGCGGATCGGGGCCCGACATCAGGAACTCCGCGGTGTCGGTGTCGGTGACGAGCACGTCGACCCAGCCACCCGCCAGGGCTGCACGGATGGCCGCGTGCTTGCGAGTACCGCCGGCCACCGCCCAGCGTCGTCGTGCGCTTCGCAGCTGATCCAGGGTCACCCCGATGACGAGGTCATCGAGGTCGGACTCGACCGCGACGCCGTCGGCATCCAGGAAGTGAAGGCAGAGCTCGCCGACGGCACCGAGGTCACGCATGTGCTCGAACTGGCCGTCCGTGAAGAAGTTGTCGCCGGAGCGCAACACCGGATCCACCTCGCATGCGCCGATCCCGACGAGCGCCAGGTCGACGGAGTCGAGCAGCTTCAGAGCCTCGACCGCGTACGGGTCCCGGCTCAGCAGGAGCTCTCTCATGTCGGTGCTGGACACGACGCCGGGCGTGCGGAGGAACACCGGTTGACCACCGGTGAGGGTGGCGAAGCGCTGTGTCGAGCGGTCTGCGTCGTGCTGCAGATCCGGAGGCCCCAGGTCGCCCAGCATCTCCACGACACGCTGCGTGCGCGTGCGGACGGGTTGCAGAGCCTCGACCATCAACCGCAGGGTCTTGCTCCAGGAGGTGAAGCCGATGGCCGGGACGTCGAACGCGATCTCCTGGAACAGGGCCGCCATCGTGTGTGCGAGGTCGCGGTTCAGCTCCGCCTCGTCGTCACTGACGGCGTCGATCACGTGCACCTCGCTCACCCCGTAGCGGGCCTCCACCCGTTCCTCCAGGTCGGCGTGGCTGTGCTGGGGTACGGCGACCACCGTGCGAACGACGGAGGACTCCTCGGCCTGGGTGAGCAGGCGGGACACGCGCGACTGCGAGATCTGCAGGCGCGCTGCGATCTCCGTCTGGCGCATCCCATGGGTGTGGTAGAGCCGCGCCACCTTGATCATCAGCCGCTGGGTGTCAACGCTTGCCATCGAGTCGCAAATCTCTCCAGTCTCGTCCGGTTGGACGGTTCACCGACTCAGTCTAGGTCGTCGGGAGTGCGATCGCAGGTAGGCGGCGGGGTCCACTCTTGACAGACGGAACTGAGCGGTCGAGACTCGATACACGATAATGCAGTTAGCGAATAAAGATGCCTTGGAGTGAAGGAGAGAGGGCACCATCGATGGAGGACCTCAGCATTCCCTTCGACCTCGTGGTCGTGGGCGCCGGGATCAACGGGCTGGGCATCGCTCGGGACGCGGCAGCGCGGGGCGTACGGGTGGCTTTGCTCGAGCAGGACGACATCTGCAGCGGAGTGTCCGCCTGGTCGGGCCGGCTGGTCCACGGAGGCCTTCGCTACCTCGAGCACCGTGACTTCGCCCTGGTGCGGGAGTCCCTCCGCGAGCGCGAACGGCTGTTCCGCCTGGCCCCGCACCTCGTCAAGCCGCTGCGTCTGCTGATGCCCCTCTACTCGCACAACAAGCGACCTGCCTGGATGATCCGGCTGGGCATGGTCGCCTACGACGTCCTGTCCTTCGACAAGCGGACGGGACGACACGAGGTCCTGGACAAGGACGCAACCCTCCGGCGCTTCCCGGGGATCGCTCAGCGAGGCCTCGCGGGTGCAGTTGTCTTCACCGACGGGCAGGTGGAGTACGCCGAGCGGCTGTGTGTCGAGGTCGCCGTGGCGGCCGCTGGTGACGGAGCGGTGATCCGCACCAAGGCCCGGGTCGAGGAGCCCATCCTGGAGGACGGGCGCATCGCTGGGGTGCGCTTCCGCGACACCACGACGGACAGGCTGCACGAGGTCCACGCACCCGTGGTGCTGAACGTCGCGGGACCCTGGATCGACCGGATCTTCCGTTGCGGCGCTCCGCCCCAGCCCAGGCTCAACGGAGGCACGAAGGGCAGCCACCTCGTGGTCGACCGGTTCCCCGGAGCGCCGAGCGATGTCGTCTACTACGAGTCGAAGACCGACGGTCGGCTCGTCCTGGTGATCCCGTGGATGGGCCGCTACCTCATCGGCACCACCGACATCCGGTTCGACGAGGACCCCGGCGAGGCCAGGTGCGACGAGGACGAGATGACCTATCTCCTCGATGAGGTCAACCAGCTGATACCCCAGGCCAGGCTCACTCCCGACGACGTCCTGTTCACCTACTCCGGCGTCCGGCCGCTGCCGTATGCGCCCGACGTCGAGGAGTGGGAGATCCCCCGGAGCCACGTGCTCCACGACCATGCACCCGACCTGCCGGGACTCGTCACCGTCGTGGGGGGCAAGCTGACGACCTACCGTCAGCTCGCACAGGACGCGGTCGACGACATCCTGAAGCGACTCGGTCGCAAGAAGCTGCGGTCGGTGACCGCAGGCCTGCCACTTCCGGGTGCGGTGGGTGACCTCGGCCAAGCCAGGGACTTCCTGGTCCACACGGACATCTCGCCGCGCACCGCCGACCGGCTGGTCGCACTGTACGGCGGGCGGTCGCTCGACGTGGTGGCGCTGGCCCTTCAGGACCGCGAGCTGCTGACGGTGCTGCACGAGGGCACCGGTGCTCTGGGAGCCGAGCTGGTCTTCGCGATCCGCCACGAGTTCGCGAGGACGCTGACCGACGTGCTCGCCCGGCGCATGCTGCTGGCGTTCGAGCCCGACCACGGACTGGAGGTCGCCGAGCGAGCGGCCGCCCTGCTCGGTGAGAGGCTGGGCTGGGACCAGGACCGGCAGACGGCCGAGGTGGCGGAGTACCGGGACTGGCTGTCCCGCCTCGCTGTCCCCGGTCGCGCGCGGCAGCCCGCGGTCTCCGACTCGCTGGCGGACGCGTCCCGGTGAGCGCGCGATACGTCGTCGCTCTCGACGAGGGCTCGACCAGTGCCCGGGCCGTCCTGGTCGACCTCGACGGCGAGATCGTCGCGGAGGCCAGGAATCCCGTCGTCCCGCTGTTCCCCCGACCACGGTGGGTCGAGCTCGATCCGATCGCGTTGTGGGAGGCGCAGCGGCGCAGCCTGGAAGAGGCCATGTCCAAGGTCGGGGCAGTCACCGACGACCTCGCGGCGATCGGCATCACCACCCACCGCGAGACCTGCCTGGTATGGGATCGCCGGACCGGTGAGCCGGTTCACCCGGCGCTGATGTGGATGTCGAAGCAGACCGACCCCGTCGTGGCCCGATGGCACCTCGACGGGCTCGACCGCGAGTTCCGGGCGCGCACCGGCCTGTTCAACGACTCCTTCTTCAGTGCCGCCAAGCTGGCGTGGATCATGGAGAACGTGCCCGGCGTGCTCGAGCGAGCCGAGGCCGGCGAGCTCGCAGCCGGTACCGTGGACACCTGGCTGCTCTGGCAGCTGACCGGTGGTCGCGCACATCTGACCGACCACAGCGAGGCGTCGCGCACGGCGCTCTTCTCGCTCGAGCGGCTGACCTGGGACGAGGAGCTCTGCAAGGCGTGCGGCGTGCCGCCGCAGATCCTGGCACCGGCGCGGGCCTCCGACGCCCAGTTCGGTGAGATGCGTCCCGGAGACGTGGGTCTGCCTGGCTCCGCGGCGGTGCCGGTGACCGCGGTGATGGCCGACCAGCAGGCGGGCATGTTCGGCCAGGCGTGCTTCGAGGAGGGGTCGGCCAAGAACACCTTCGGAACCACCGGGGTCCTCACCGCCAACAGTGGCGAGCGTTCGAAGGTCCTGCACGGACTGACCGCCAGTGTCGGCTGGACGGTGGCTGGAACGACCGCCTACGAGATCGAGGGAGTGGTGTTCCACGCCGGACAGACACTCCAGTGGATGCGTGAGCGGCTGGGCGTCCTCGGCCCCGATGCGGACGTCGAGCAGGTTGCGCTGAGCGTTCCGGACACCGGCGGGGTCTATGTCGTGCCCGCGTTCGCCGGGATGAGCGCGCCGTACTGGGAACGGGACGCACACGCGAGCATCGTCGGTCTCACGCTGGAGTCCGGCGCCGAGCACGTCGTGCGAGCCGGCGTCGAGGCGATGGCCTACCAGACCCGCGACAACGTGGAGGTGCTGGTGGCCGGAGGGACACCGGTTCCCGAGCTGAAGGTCGATGGTGGGGCCGCCCGCAGCAACCTGCTCTGCCAGTTCCAGGCGGACGTGCTGGGTGTCCCTGTGCGTCGCCCGGCCGAGCTGGAGCGGACCGCGCTCGGCGTCGCTCATGTCGCGGGCATGACCGTCGGGCTGTGGAAGCAGGGCGACCTCAGTGACCGCTGGGTGGTCGACCGGGTCTTCGAGCCGGAGATGCCGGAGGCCCGGCGCGAGGAGCTGTACGCCGGATGGCAGCACGCGGTTCGCACCGTGATCGGTCGCTGAGCCTCGGAAGGGAGGGCACCGCTCGTGATGGCGCCGGCTCCGGAGGGCCGCAGGCTGCTCCGTCTGGAGGTCCGCAACGCTGCGACGCCGATCGAGAAGAAGCGGGAGTGGATCAGGACCCGGGCGAGGTTGGGGCCGCAGATCGAGAACCTGATCCTGGGGATGGGGGAGACCCGCGAGGAGGTCTCCCAGGCGCTGGTCGACCTGCACGTGGCCGGCTGCGAGCTGGTCACCATCACCCAGTGCCTGCGGCCCTCCCTGCGACACCATCCGGTCGAGCGGTGGGTCCGGCCGGAGGAGTTCGTCGAGCTCCAGGACGAGGCCACCGAGATCGGCTTCGCCGGCGTGCTGTCCGGGCCACTGGCGCGCTCGTCGTACCGTGCCGGACGCCTCTACCAGCAGGCGCTTGCCAGCAGGGTCGGCACGTGACTGCTGCGTTCGGGGCCCACGACGTGGCCGTCGTCCGGGGCGCACCGCGAACAGCCGACGCAGACGTCGCGCTGGTAGCCGCCAAGCTGGCCGCGCTGAGGGTCGGCGGGCGAGCCGAGCTGAACCTCACCCAGCCGCTGTCGACCGCGGCGTTCAGCCGTCGGGACTCGCTCCTGCCCGGGTATGCATCCGCCCAAGACGCGGTCCTGGCACGCGGGTTCTCTCCGGTCATCCGCCCCGTGGGTGGCCACCTCGCCGTCTACGACGCGGGGGCACTGGTGCTGCACCTGTGGGCGCCGCATCCCGAGGCCCGGGTGCAGATCCGCCACCGCTTCGAGCTGTTCGGCGCCGCGGTGGTGCAGGGCCTTCGACGGCTGGGCGTCGACGCGCGCCTGGGGCCGGTGCCGGGTGAGTACTGCGACGGTGAGTTCAGTGTCAACGACTCCGGACGCGCCAAGCTGGTGGGCACCGGGCAGCGGATCACCGGCGCCGGCTTCCTGTTCAGCGCCGTGGTGATGGTCCAGGACGCGGGTCCGGCGCGCGAGGCGCTCACCGCCGCCTACGCGAGCCTGGGGCTGACCTTCGACCCTCGGACCGTCGGATGCGTCGCCGACCGGGTGCCGGGCGTGACGAGTGAGGAGGTCTGCGAGGAGCTGATTGCAGCACTCGGCGGGGTCGTCCCGCTGATGCCGGCGGCGGGCGAGACGCTGCCGCGACCGACGTACGGCGTCCAGCCGACATCCCAAGTGAGAAGGAGAAGTGGAACATGGCCACTGGCCTCGACAAGTATGCGGACATGAAGCCGAGCTGGGACTACCCGGTCATCATCGAGTCCCACATCAACGGAGTCCGCTCGAAGGAGATGAACCCCAACACGCCGACGTCGTACGACGAGATCGCCGAGGACGCGATCCGTTGCTGGGAGGCAGGAGCCGGTGCTATCCACGCGCACAACACGAGCTTCGACCTGATGGGCGAGGATGCCTACGTCGACTACATGCGCACGTGGGAGAAGGTCCTGGAGAAGCACCCGGACATCACCTGGTATCCGACCACGTGCAACAACCTTCGGCTCACGGGGGACGAGAACGGCCTCCAGCACGTCCCCTACCTCGTCAAGAACGCGAACGTGCGGATCGCCTGTGTCGACACGGGTCTCACGCTGTTCGCGACCCACCAGGACGCGGACGGCTACCTCTCCGGCCCGGAGTTCGGGTTCAACTACGAGCGGGTCGCCAGCCAGATCAGGATGCTGCGCGAGCACGGCTCGCCGATGGTCTTCGGCATCTACGAGCCCGGGCACCTGCGGCACGCCATGCACTACGTCAACAAGGGACTCTCCACTCCAGGCTCGATGTGGGACTTCTACCTCATCGGGGACTACGGCCTCACCGCCATGGAACCCATCGGGACCAACGGCGTGAAGCCGAGCCTCGAGAGCCTGTACTACTACCTCTGGATGATCGAGGAGGCTCAGGTCACCCATCCCTGGTACATCTCGATCTGGGGACAGGGCGCCCTCGACGACACTGGCATCCTGCGCAGGGCGATCGAGCTCGGCGGGCACATCAAGACGGGGTTGGAGCTGTTCTACGACCCGGACCGCAACCCGACCAACCTCGAGCTGCTCCAGCAGGCGCAGGAGATCGCCCGAGAGGTCGGGCGACCCATCGCGACCCAGGACGAGGCGAGGGCGCTGTACAACATCGCCTGATCCCTCGGCACACGCGACCCGCAGCCGGCGCCGGGGAGCGCCGGCTGTGGTGGGTCAGGCCAGGAACCGCGACCGACTGCCCCGGTCGGTGAGGACCGCGACGATGATCGCGATGCCGATGACAACGGGTTGGAGGTTGGGGGACACGTTGAGCAGGGACATCCCGTTGTTCAGGACGCCGATGATCAGCAGCCCGATGAAGGTGTTCAGCATCCCGCCCGACCCACCGGACAGGCTGGCTCCCCCGATGACCACGACGGCGATGACGTTGAGCAGGTCGGCGGTGCCCGCGGTCGGCTGCGCGGAGTCGAGGCGGGAGCCGACGATGACACCGGCCAGCGCAGCGAGCAGCCCGGCGAAGACGTAGACGGCGATCTTGATCCGGGTCACGTTGAGCCCGGACAGCCGTGCCACCTCCGCGTTGCCGCCCACGGCGTACAACGCGCGCCCACTAGGTCGGAAGTTGAGCCAGAACGCGGCCACCAGGTAGACCGCGACGAGGATGATCGCCTGCAGCGGGATGCCTGCGACACTGTTGCTGGTGAGCGCCAGGTACCACCCCGGGAAGCCGTTGATCGGGTTCCCGTCGGTGAGGTACAGCGCGAGGCCGGCGCAGGCGGACATCGTGGCCAGCGTCGCGACGAACGGCTGGATGCGGCCGTACGTCGAGAGGACTCCGTTGACCAGCCCGACCAGCGCACCGATGACCAGACCCGCGACCACACACACCGTGAAGGGCAGGCCGTGCTGGCGGAACAGCCAGGCGCTCGACATCAACGACAGCGCGAGCGTTGAACCGACCGAGAGGTCGATCCCGCCGATGAGGATCACCAGGGCGGCCCCCACTGCCATGATCCCGATGTCTGCGTTCTGGCTCACGATGTTGGTGAGGTTGCGCTGGGTGAAGAAGTAGGGGGACAAGAAGGAGAGCACCACCACCACGACGATGAGTCCAAGCAGCGGCCCCGGCATGGCGCGGAACGCGCGCAGTGCCACGGCGAGGACGCGCCGGTCCTGACCGGCGACGGCTTCGGAGGGTCGGGCCGTGGGGGAGGTCGGTCGTTGGCGTGCGGTGGATTCGCTCCCGGTCCGGTTCGTCGTGGCCATGGCTACCTTCCTGCGGTCGTGGCGGCGGTCGGAGAATCAGTGGTGGATCCGAGCGTGGGGGTCTCGGGACGGTCGGACGCGACGGCCAGCTCCATCACCCGCTGCGGGGTGGCCTCGAAGCGGCTGAGGATCCCGCGTTGGCGCCCCCCGGACATCACCAGCACGCGATGCGAGAGGCCGAGCACCTCCTCCAGCTCGGAGGAGACGACGATGACCGCCATGCCCTGCTCGGCGAGAGTCCGGATGATCTCGTAGATCGCCATCTTGGCACCGACGTCGACGCCGCGGGTCGGCTCGTCGACGATCAGCACCTTCGGGTCCTTGATCAGCCACTTGCCGATCAGCACCTTCTGCTGGTTGCCGCCCGACATGGACTGGACCGGCAGACTCATGTCGCCGCGGATGTCGAGCCGTGCCCGCTGCTCGTCGCCGACCCGGCGAAGCAGGCGCTGTGTCACGACGCCGCCGGTGGCCAGCTCACGTTCCCAGGGGAGAGTCAGGTTGGCCGAGGCCGAACGGTCGAGGTTGAGGCCCTGTCCCTTGCGGTCCTCGGGGACCATGACGACGCCGGCCCTGATCGCAGCGCGGGGTCCCGACGTCGGAAGCCGGGCTCCCTCCACGATCACCTCACCCGCGTCGGGTCGGTCCACGCCGGCGATCGCCCGGACGACCTCGGTCCGGCCGGCACCGACCAGGCCGGCTATCCCGAGGACCTCTCCGGCCGCGACGCTGAAGCTGATGTCGGCGAAGGCCCCGCGCCGGCCCAGACCACGCACCTCCAGGACGACCTCGTCACGGCTCGGCTTGGGCGGCACGTGCTCGTAGGTGAACTCGCGGCCGACCATCGCGTTGACCAGTGACTCCTTCGCAACGCCAGCCTCACTCCAGTCGGCGACACGGGCCCCGTCTCGTAGGCAGACGATCTCGTCGGAGACGGTGCGTACCTCATCGAGTCGGTGCGAGATGTAGACGACGCCGACCCCACGCTCGCGAAGCGCCCGGATCCGGTCGAGCACGTGCTCTGTCTCGGTCTCGCCGAGGGATGCGGACGGCTCGTCGAACACGACGTACCGAGGCTGACGGCTGAGCGCCTTGGCGATCTCGATCTCCTGCTGCATCGCCATCGACAGGCCACGAACGAGGCGCCGGGGGTCGATGGCCACGCCCAGGGACGAGAGCACCTCTTCCGCGTCGCGACGCATCTGGTCACGGTCGACACGCCCGCGGCGGTGCGGGAGCCGCCCGAGGAAGATGTTCTCCGCGACCGACAGGTCCGGAAGCAGCCGGATCTCCTGGTGGATGAGGACGACGCCCTCGCGCAGAGCCTCCGAGGGGGTGCTCGGCGCGTAGTGCCGGCCGTCGAGCGTCATCTCCCCCGAGTCGGGTCGGACGACTCCGGTGATCACGGAGCTGAGCGTCGACTTCCCCGCACCGTTCTCACCGATCAGACCCACGACCGTGCCCGGACGGACCCCGAAGTCCACCGACTTCAGCACGGTGACCCCGCTGTAGCTCTTGACCAGCCCGACGCAGACCAGTCCGGTGTCGTCTCGACGGCTCACTTGAAGGACTGTGCGTCTGGGCCGTAGAACTCCTCGACCTTGTGGTGCATGACAGTGTCCTTGTCGATGAGCACGGTCTTCTGGTACTGCTCGGCTGGGATGTCCTGACCCTTGCCGTTCAGCAGGGCGACAGCGTTCCGCACTGCGAGCCGGCCCATCTTGTAGGGCTGCTGGGCCATCGTGGCCTGCGTCAGACCGCTCTTCACCGCGTCGAACATGGTCGGGAACCCGTCGATGCCGACCGAGAAGATGTTCTTGCCGGCCTCCTTGGCGGCCTTGGACGCGCCCATCGACATCGCGTCGCTCTCACCGAAGACTGCCTTGAGGTCGGGATGGGCGGTCAGGATGTTCTGCGTTGCCTTGAAGGCCTGGGTCTCGTCCCAGTTGGCCGTCTCCTGCGCGACCACCTTGATCTTGGGGTTCCTCTTGATCGCCTGCTGGCAGCCCTTCGTGCGCTGGATCTCGGCCGTCGACCCGAGCACACCGTGCAGGATGGCGATCTTTCCGCGGTTGCCGATCTGCTTGAACATCCACGTGCAGAGCTGGTCGGCCGCCTTGACGCTGTCGGTGGCGATGTAGGTCTTGAGGTCACCCTGGCCGTTCTCAGGTCGCTGGTCGACTGCGATGACCGGGACGTTCGCCTGGTTGGCGGCTCGGACGCCGGCCGCAGCGGCGGTCGAGTCCTGCGAGGTGAAGATCAGGGCCCCGACCTGCTGGGTCAACAGGTCGTTGACCTGCTTGACCTGTTCGGAGGAGTCGTTGTTCGCCGAGCTGATCTTGACCTTGTAGCCCTCCTTCTTCGCCTCGTCCTTGATGCCTGCCACCTCGGCGACGTAGAAGAGCGACTTCTGGTCGGCCACCGAGACGCCGATCACTTTCTGCCCGCCGCCAGCGGTAGAGGACGAGCCGTTGCCACAGGCGGCGAGAGACGTCGTGGCCAGGGCCGCGGACGCGAGGACGATGGCACAGTGCCTGGTCGAGCGTGAGGTCATCGAGAAGAGCCCTTCGACGAGTGCGAATGGATATTCAATTAGCAACTGAATATGACACATTCTGAGCGAGAAGGTGCGGCATCGTCAAGAGGGAATGCGAGGGCGTGGCCGGGAGCGGTGCCCTGGCTCGTCCGATCGACTCAGACGTCGGACATCTCGGTGACTGCGACCGCGCGGACGCCGGGCAACCCTAGGCCAACCCGCCGCGGATCGCCAGGCACCGTCGCCGCCGATAGGGGTCAAGCTCGGCTCGTCTTCCCGGGTCCTCGGGACATCGGTATCAGGTGCCCGGGTCGCGGCCGGACAGATCCTGGGATCGCCGTACGACTTGTGCGGCCTGACGCGAACCTGCCCGATGACCACCGTCCGTTCTCCCGCTCCGGACCTGGGCTCCACGCAAGGCCGGCGGCACCGCCGCGTACCTCGGCTATGGGTGTGCTGGGCAGCGGACTGTTCGGCCTGCTGACACAACGTGCGCACGGAATCTCCGCGCGCCTCGCCAAGGCCCCGCTGCCTCGCGCGCCCAAGCCGTTGCACTCGCGCGGACGCCGGGCTGGGCACACCGCAGGCGTGCGGACCTGCGGTGCTGGAGGCTGTCCGGAGACGTGGCTCACCCCTGGCTGCGGAGAACCGTCTCGATCTCGATGGCGAGGGCGATGTCCTTGCTGACCAGCACGCCGCCGGCCTCGAGCGCCACGTTCCAGGTGATGCCGAAGTCCTCTCGGTTCAGCTGTGTCGTAGCCGAGAAGATGGCGCGGTCGCTGCCCCAGGGATCGCGGACCTGGCCCTCGAAGACCACCTCGAGTGGGACGCGACGGGTGACGCCATGGATGGTGAGGTCGCCCAGCACCCTCCCACGGTCGCCGGCCCAGTCCACGCCGACGCTGCTGAAGGTCGCTTGGGGGAACCGGACGACGTCGAAGAGCTCGGTCGATCGCAGGTGGTCGTCACGAATGTCGTTCCCCGAGTGGACACTGGCCATGGCGATGACCACGTCCACCTGCGAGTCGTTCATCTCCTCCCCGACGATGACCGTTCCTCGGACGTCGGTGAAGTGGCCGCGGACCTTGGTGAACATGAGGTGGCGGCCGGTGAAGGCCACGTCGGTGTGGCCCGGGTCGATCTCCCAGACGCCGGCGCGGGGAAGCAGGACGCCGTCGGTGACGCGGGCCGCGTCGGGCGTTGTGGTGACAGACATGAGAGGTTTCCTTCCTCGCCGGCACGGGGCCGGCGTGTCCTCGGATAGGTGTGTGTGCATACACATTCCTAGCATCAGGAACTGGGGACGTCAAGGTGTGTGCGCACGCACATGATGCGCTAGCATGCGAGGATGACCCCGGCCTTCGACCCTGTCAGCGCATGGTCGGCTCTGTTGCGGGTGCATGCCGCCGTCGTCCCCAAGCTCGGTCGCGCCCTGGCTGATGCAGGTCTTCCGATCTCCTGGTATGACGTCCTCCTGGTCCTCAACGCCGCTCCACAGCGTCGGTTGCGGATGACGGATCTGGGGGACCGAGCGGTGCTCAGCAGGGAGCAGGTCAGCCGCGTCGTCACGGAGCTAGAACGCGCCGGACTCGTCGAGAGGCAGGCCAACCCTGACGACAGACGGTCGTGGTTCGCGGTGGTGACGGCTCAGGGGCGAGTTCGCCTGCGTGCGGCGGCACCGACCTATCTCCAAGCGATCGAGAGTCACTTCACCAGTCATCTCACCCCCCGGGAGCTCCATCTGGTCGCACGGGCACTGGGCAAGGTGCTGGAGGCAGAGGATCCCGACCTGAGCTCATCGTGACGGAGTGCGGACCGTGGGTGCGCAGCACCTTCGGTTCCTCGGAACGGTTGCTGTTGCGCAGCCTTCGGGTCTCCTAACAGTTGCTGATGAGGGACCTGTCGTGGGTGGAGGTCGTCTTCGACGCCCTGACGGAGCCGGTGCGTCGCCCGAACCTGGAGCTGTTGACGGCGGGGATCGCAGCCCGTTGGCTCGCGGGACCGGCGGCCACCCGAACATGCGCCTGTGGCCGGTAGGCCCGCGCAGGCGCCTGGTCGCGCAGAGCCGCATGTTGGTGTGGCCGGCAGTCACCGTGGGGGCGATCCGCCGCCGTGGCCGGACACTGCCAGGGGACGCCTCGGGCCTGGGTGCGACGACCGTCCAGCCCTCCTCACCCGCTGAGGGCGTCGCCTCAGCGCGGTGCCGCCCTTCCGAAGCGACGTCACTGCGACGGGTTTCCCGCGTTCAGGACTGGCCCCAGGCATCTTCAAGGGCCAGCCCTGTCGGCAGCCGCCGAGGAAGGCCGGTGGTCACCGATGCCCCGCGACGGCTGGCTCGTCTCGGTCGCTCAGGCCGATCCGTGCGGCTGCGGTCTGGCCGTTTCGGCCGATGAGAGTGTGTTCACCGGCCGAGGCGAGCCCGAAGACCGGCATGTTGGCGTAGATCGCCTCGAACTCCCCGGGCTGGACTCGGTAGGTCTCATGCCAGATCCCGACGTCGCCAGATCTGCCGATCGCGGTGTTGAACCGACGCCACGGCTCCAGGTGCGGCAAATCCCTGTCCTTCGCGAACCGGTCGAGCGAATCGAAGTCGCGCCAGTACTGCACCAAGATCGTCGTCCGGCCGAACCAGGATTGGTAGCCCAGGCAGCCGAGCTCCGGATGCTCGTCGAGCACACGCAGCATGCGCGGCATGGCTGCAGCGACAGGCACCCACTTGTGGAGCTTGAGCGGGCGGTTGATTCGCATGCCGATCAAGAACACGACGAACTCGCCGTCGATAGCGGCACTGTAGCGGCCGGGCTGAACAGCCATCGGAGCTCCTTCGGGGCAGGGGCCCGGACGGCAGGACCCTCGGGGGTGGCGATGCGGTGACCGCATTTACTGCGAGTTCGTAGTACCCTCCCTACATGGTGCGAAGTCACAGTTCTGTTGTCAAGCCGCTGTCGCCGACCGACATCAGCGACCGGAACGTTGACACGTTGTTCATGGTGTGGCTGGTGTCGCGTTCGACGGCCGGGCTCCTCGACAAGGCGCTTCGCCCGGTCGACGTCAGCGCCGACGAGTTCGCGATCTATTCGATCCTCAACAGGGCACCCGGTATCACTCCTAGCGAGCTGGCGAGGTGGATGGCCGCCCCGGCGACGACGGTGTCGAGCTACCTCAAGCGTCTTGAGACGCGAGGACACCTCGTCCGCCTGGCACATCCCCAGGACCGGCGCTCCTACCGCCTCGCCCTGAGTGATAGCGGAGAGCTCAAGTACCAAGCGGCGACGGCGCTGTTCGCGCCGGTCCGCTCGAGAGTCACACGCCGGCTCGCCGCTGAGGAAGGTGACGTGCGTAGCGCATTGCTGCGGCTGCGCGCCGTCCTCGACGAGGTTCGGCAGCGAGCGGACCAGGACCTCGCCGACACCTCATCCGTCCCGTCTTCGCAGGCAGGCCCGGCGCCGCCACTGCAGCCGGGTCAACAGCCAGCATGACGCCGAGGAGGGCGTCGAACCGGTCGGGTCCCAGCCTGCTGGAGGATGTGACCGGACAACCTGGCCAACATGAGCAGAATCACCGTGATCGACAACGTCACGGCGAGGATGTTGAGCTCGTGCGCGTAGAACCAGTTCCGGTCCCGCAGATCCCGAGCTGCTCAGATGCAGCGTTCTGCAGCAGTCGATACCGTAGGGTGCCCCGATGAACGAACGTCCGCCCTTTCCGCCGTTCACGGCCGAGACCGCCGTGCAGAAGACGCGCGCAGCCGAGGACGCCTGGAACACCTGTAACCCGGAGCGGGTCTCGCTCGCCTACACGCACGACAGTCGTTGGCGCAACCGGGACACGTTCCTGCATGGCCGGGACGACATCGTGGCATTCCTGCATCAGAAGTGGGCCCGCGAGCTGGAGTACCGACTGATCAAGGAGGTCTGGACCTACGGCTACAACCGGATCGCGGTTCGGTTCGCGTACGAGTCACACGACGTGAACGGCCAATGGTTCCGATCGCACGGCAACGAGAACTGGGAGTTCGACGAGCGTGGCCTGATGCGCCAGCGGCACGCCAGTATCAACGACATCGCGATCGACA
>JAICWH010000063.1 GCA_025934895.1 Nocardioidaceae bacterium
AGCTCGTCCCACAGCCCGAGGTCGTGGTGTCCGACCCGCACCCCCTCCGCGGTCTGGTCGCGCAGCTCTGCTGCGGCCTCGACCAGCCGGGCCAGGTGCGCGAACTCGGGACGGTCGATCCGCACGTGCGTGCCGTTGCGGAGGATCACCCGGTCCATGCCCCTGGTGAGCGCCTCCAGGATGTGCGCCAAGGCGAGATGGGTGCCGTCGACGGTGACCTCCACCTCCAGGTCGAGCCAGTCGGTGCGCGTCGGGTCGTCCCGGACGCCCTGACGGCCGACGAACCGGATCACCGGGACCCCGTCGACCTCGCGGTAGTCGGGCTGGTCCCCGATCTCCTCGACCTCCACCTGGTCCCTCAGTCCCGGCAGCAGCTCCTCGGCGAAGACGATGGCGTGCTTGTCGCGGAAGGTCGTGGAGTCCTCGAGCCCCATCCCCCGGTCGTGCGCCCGGCACAGGTGGTAGGCCTGGTCGTCGTCGAGGTCGAGCCGGTCGAGCAGCTGCTGCTCCGCGTCGGGTCGACGTACGCCGCGCATCCCCCTGGTCTCGGACAGGGTGTAGACCCGGTCGTCGGACCCGACCCGGTAGCGCCACGACCAGGCGACTCCGACCTCGTCGGCCGCGACCCAGGTGACGGTGAGCGTCAGCCGGGGCTGGACCGGCTCGGGAACCACGACCGAGCCGTCGGAGGACACCACCCGCACGTGCCGCTGGAGGCGGGGCAGGTAGTCCGCGACGAGGTCAGCGCGGTCCTCGGCCGGCACCACGACCGAGTCGCCCAGCGTGAGCAACCGTCGCACCTCCGGCCCGGCCGGGGACGTCAGGCCGGCCAGGGTCACCGACCACCCATGGCGGTCCGCCAGCCACAGGGCGACCGCGTGCCCGCCCTCGCCGAGGACATTGAGCTCCTCGGCCGCGAACCACTCGCCGTCACGGGACACCCCGAGCCGCAGCCGGGCGTCGTGCTCGGATCCGGTGTTCACGTCGAGCTCAAGGGTGACCGGCTCCGCGAGGGTGACCGCCGACAGCCCCGGACCGGCCAGCAGCGGCATGCCGACCTCGCCGGCCCGGTGCAGCAGTCTCGTCTCGTCGGGCCCGAACGACCCGAGGGACAGGTGCGCCTCGGCACCGAAGTACATCTGTCTGGTCGCCGCCCGGTGGGCCGCGAGCAGGTCGTTGAGGACGGCGACCTGGGCGGGCGGGTGACCGCGCCGATCCAGGTAGGGCGCCTCGGACCAGGAGATGCCGGTGCGCACCCAGTTGGCGCGGGCGCCGCGCTGCAGGGGCCGGATCCGGAGCGCCCCGCGCATCGGCCGGGTCTGCGTCCAGCCTCGGTGGCCGGTCGCCCGCGTCGGTGCCTTGAGGTCGACCTGCAGGGCCAGCGGCTTGTCCCCCCGCGGGGCGGACCGCTCCACGTGGTCGTCGAGCTCGTCGAGGAGAGAGGACAGCTGGCGCTCCCATCGCCGACCGTGGTGGGGCTGCTGCTGACGGTGCTCCTCCCGGACCGTGACCAGCAGCGCCAGGGCGTGCTTGCAGCCCTCGGAGACCGGGCAGGTGCAGCGCCCGAAGACCCAGGCCCCCTCGCTCTCCGTCCCGACACTGAGGTGCACGGCGTACGGCGCGCTCCTGGACCCCGAGACCGTGCCGCGGATGTCGAGGTCGCCGTCTCCGTCGAGCGCGTGCACGCAGCTGAGCACCTTGCCGCGGCGCACGTAGTCCCACGCCCGGTCCAGGGTGGGCGTGCCGTAGCGGCGACGCAGGTCCTCGTCGGAGAGCAGCGAGGAGAGGTCGACCATGTCGGGAGCCTACGAGGCCCCGCCGACAGCGTTGCACGTCCGGCTGGAGGTGCCGCCTTCGCGGTGCGGGTGCCTGGTCAGCCGGTGTCCCCGACGCGATCCGGCACCCAGGTGGGTCACGGCAGGGCCTCGGCACCGGCGAACAGCACGCGGAAGCGCCCCTCGGGGAGCCGCACGTGATAGCTGGTCCGACCCCGCTTGACCACCGTGCCGACCCGCCCGTGCAGGGTTCCGGACACCAGCAGCCGCACCTGACCACCCACTGCGGCCAGCACCAGCGGGTCTCCGGCGCGGAGCCGTTCCAGCTCGTGGAGGTAGTTGGGATGCATCGCCGCCGGACGCCCGTGATGGGTCCACACGAAGAGGTGCTCGGGTGAGAAGGTCGACGAACACCGGCCGCACGCCTGCACCCGTTCCGGTCGACGGTGCCGCTCCTGGGTGTGTCCGGCCGGGCAGACCCCGAGCCACGGTGCCGTGACCTGCGGAGCATCCTCAGCCAGGCAGCGCTGCGCCGTGCTGCCGATCGCGCGAGCCTGGGCCACCCATACCGCGTCGTGCCCGCGGTCGGCGCCGACCAGCGCGTGCGCGATCTCATGCAACAACGTCTCCCGCACGTCGTCGGGCGAGAGCAGCCGGGTCAGGGGTGCGCTCAGTCCGATCACCCGAGGCCCGTGCCGACACACCCCCGCACGGCGCTTGGCGTTGTCGAAGGTGATCGACCAGCCCTGCAGCAGGTGCTGGTCCAGAAGCTCGTTGCCCATCCGGTAGGCGTCCCGCAGGTCCATGGCGAGCACCCTAACCGGGGCCACCGACAACCCCCGGCCGCCCGCATCGACCGCCCTGCCCAGCCTGAACCGCTGAGACCTGTCGGAGCGATAGGGCAGACTCGGGAGCACAGACCGAGTCGACGGGAACGGCATGCTGAGGATGACATGGCGCGCCCTGGTGGCACGCAGGGTGCGGCTGGCCCTGAGCGCCTTCGCGATCGTGCTGGGCGTTGCCTTCGTGGCCGGCTCGTTCATCTTCACCGACGCCATGGGGGACGCGTTCAACGGAATCATCGAGGGTTCCACGTCCGACGTCGAGGTCGCCTACAACGGTGCGGCGAACTTCGACTCGCAGCAGGACGCCCGGGTGATCGCGGCTCCAGTGGTCGAGCGGCTCCGCACGCTGTCCGAGGTCGCGGCGGTGCATCCCGTCGACCAGCTCCAGTCGCTCTACGTCATCGGCCGCTCGGGCAAGGTCGTCGGCGGCAACGGCCCTCCCGGCCTCGCGTTCAACACCACCACCGCCCGGGCGATCACCGGCAGGCCGATCGTCACCCTGACCAGTGGCACACTGCCTGATGCGCCCGGACAAGTCGCCCTCGACGTGGACACCGCGCGCAAGGCGGGCTATGGGGTGGGCGACCCGGTCACGCTGGTGACGCCGGGCGACCCGCCGACCCTGCGCGCGACGGTGGTCGGGCTCGTGGAGTTCGGCGGCGGCGGCCTCAACGGCGCGACTCTGACGCTGTTCGACCGGCGAGAGATGCAGCGGCTGTTCTTCCACGGCCGGGACGTCTACACGTCGGTGTCGCTGGACGCTGCGAAGGGCTACACCCAGCGCCAAGTCGCCGACGCCGCCGCGCGGGTGCTCCCACCCGGGGTGGTGGCCACCACCGGCGATGCCCTGGTGAAGTCCGACAAGGCGAGCCTGGACAGAGTCCTCGGCTTCCTCAACACGTTCCTCCTCGTCTTCGCCGGGGTCTCGCTGGTGGTGGGCACCTACCTGATCGTCAACACCTTCTCCATCCTCGTCGCCCAGCGCACCCGCGAGCTCGCCCTCCTCCGAGCGCTGGGCGCCTCACGCCGGCAGGTCAACGTCTCCGTCCTCGTCGAAGCCGCCGTCGTGGGTCTCTTCGGCTCCACCCTCGGCCTCGGAGCGGGCTACCTCCTCGCCCGGGCCCTCCAGCTGCTGTTCGGCACGATCGGCTTCGACCTCAGCCGTGCGTCCTTCGCGATCAACCCGCGCACGGTCGTCGCGTCGTACGCCGTGGGGGTGCTGGTCACTCTCCTCGCCGCTTACCTACCGGCGCGCCGGGCCTCGCGGATCCCGCCGGTCGCGGCGCTGCGCGACGACGTCGCACTCCCGGAGTCGTCCCTGCGCCGACGCGTCGCCGTCGGCTTGGTCCTGATCGTGCTGGGGACCGCCGCCATGGTGGCCGGATTCATGGCGGGAGGGAACCTCGGGCTCCTCCTGATCGGCCTGGGCATGCTCTCGATCCTGGTGGGTGTCTCGATGCTGAGCCCCTGGTTGGGGCGGCCCGTGATCGCGGCGTTCGAGGTCGGCTACCGGCGCGCGTTCGGCACCGTCGGTGTGCTCGCCGCGCAGAACTCACTGCGCAACCCCCGGCGCACGGCGGCCACCGCGAGTGCGCTGATGATCGGTCTCACCCTCGTCTCGCTGATGTCCATCCTCGGCCAGTCCGCGACGGCGAGCACCGACGCGGCGGTCAAGCGGACCCTCACCTCACAGCTGGTGGTCTCGAACCTCGTCGGCACCCCCTTCTCGACCAGCATCGCCACACAGATTCGGCGACTGCCCGGGGTGCGGGGTGTTGCGGAGCTGCGGACGGCCACCGCGGCGATCGACGGCCACCGCGACTTCGTGGCCGCCATCGACCCGCGCGACCTGGGCCTGGCGCTCGCGGTGCCGATGAGGGCGGGGTCCCTGCTCTCACTGCGGACCGGGACCGTGGCGATCAGCGCCCCGTCGGCCCAGCGTCGCGGCTTCACGCTCGGCCAGACCATCCCGCTGCGGTTCCAGGGCGGCACCGTCCGGCTCACACTGGTGGCCCTGTTCGAGAGCTCGGGCGCGCTGAACGCGAACTACCTGGTGACTCCGGACACGCTGGTCAAGGGCGGCCTGCAGCCGCTGGACACGTTGCTCTACATCACCAAGACCCCGTCCGCCAGCATCTCGCAGGTGCGCGCCGGCGTCGACCGGGTGATCAAGGACCTCCCCACCGTGACGGCGAAGGATCCTGGCCAGTTCGCGCAGGAGCAGCGGTCCCAGATCAACCTGTTCCTCTACTTCATCTACGCCCTGTTGGGGCTCGCGGTCATCATCGCCGTGCTGGGGATCATCAACACGCTCGCGCTCTCGGTGATCGAGCGCACCCGCGAGGTGGGTCTGCTGCGTGCGGTCGGGCTCTCGCGCCGGCAGCTGCGCCGGATGGTTCGGCTGGAGGCCGTGGTCGTCGCGGTCCTCGGCGCCGCGCTCGGCGTCGCCATGGGGCTGGTGTTCGGCGTCGCCCTGCAGCGCGCGATCGCCGACCAGGGCGTCGACGTGCTGTCCGTCCCGTGGGGCCAGCTGGTCCTCTTCGTCCTGCTGGCGGCGGTGGCGGGAGTGCTCGCAGCGGTGCTGCCCGCCCGGCGCGCGTCCCGGCTCGACGTTCTGCGGGCGATCGGGACCGAGTAGCCGGGACTGCCGCAGGTGCCGGCGCGCCCGCCCGTACCCGTACAGGTGACGGTACGACGCTCAGCGCTCGTCGAGGTCCGGAGGCCGCCGCCGGTTGCCGCGCCGGCGGAAGGAGACCCGGACCCGCTCGAAGCCCTTGTGCCGCTGCGCCTGGGCATACCCGGCATAGGCCTGGCGGTCCCCCTCGGTCAGCTGGACGGCGTCGGTGAACGGGGTCAGCAGCGCGCGCGGGTAGAGCCGGCGGGCCAGCACCACGTTGATCTCCAGACCGACCACCGCTATCACGGAGGCGATGTAGAGCAGGGCGAGCAGCCCCAGCACGATCGCGAACACCGCGTTGACGTCGCTGACCCGGGCGATCACCCGGCTGACGTAGGTGCCGCCGAGCTTCTGCAGCAGCTGCCACATCAGCGCCACCGCGATGGCACCGGGCAACGTGGACCGGAAGCTCTGCCGGGCGGTCGTGGCCAGCCGCATCATGGCTGCCAGGACCAGCGCGTTCAGCACGATCGACGAGAGGGTGAGGAGCCAGCCCAGCCCCCGGTCGACGTTCGGTCCGAACACGTCGACATGGCTGACGATGCTCGTCAGCACCGTCACCGCGAGCACCGTCAGACCGGCGAGCACCAGGAGCGCCAGGCTGCTCGCCCTGCTCAGCACGGGGTTGAACCGGCTGTTGCGCGGCACGGCCCACACCACGTTGACAGCGTTCTGCGCGGCCTGCCCGAGCCCCAGGACGCCGTACAGGGCGGTGATCGTGCCGAACACCACGGCCGAGGTGCTGCCCTGCAGGCCCGTCGGCTTGCCCAGCTCCGTGCCCACGATGGGGAACTGGCTCAGGGCACCGGTGAGCACCTCGTTCTTCAGCGCGGGGTTGCCCTGGAGGAGGAAGCCGAGCACCGACGAGGCGATCAGGAGGAGGGGGAAGATCGACACGAAGGCGTAGTAGGTGACCACGGCGGCCAGGTAGTTGCCCTGGTCGTCGATGAACTTGTAGAGCACTGCCAGCGGGAAGCCCACCACGCGGTGTCGGCGCTGAAAGGCGTCGACACGATCCACGAGTGCGGGCACAGCACAACGCTACGATGCCCCCCGGTGCCTCCAGCCGGCGACCTGCCGTGCGGCCTCGCGGTGAGAGGCGACGTAGGGTGTGGTCGCCGTACCGCCGGACCGCGAGGGAGTGGAAGCATGCTGTCAGACATCGAGATCGCGAATACCGCTCGGCTGCGTCCGATCGTGGATGTGGCCCGGGATGAGCTGGGGATCGATCCGGACCGTCTGGTGCCCTACGGACATTTCAAGGCGAAGGTGGATCTGCGGTACCTGCGTGGGCTGGCGGACCGGCCCCCGGGGCGGTTGGTGCTGATGACCGCGTTGTCGCCGACGCCCGCCGGTGAGGGGAAGACGACCACGACGGTGGGGCTGACCGACGCGCTGCATGGTCTCGGGCATCGGGCGGTGGCGTGCCTACGGGAGCCGTCGATGGGTCCGGTGTTCGGGATGAAGGGTGGCGCGGCTGGGGGCGGCTATGCGCAGGTGGTGCCGATGGTGGACATCAACCTGCACTTCACCGGTGACTTCGCGGCGATCGCGGCTGCCCACAACCTGCTCTCTGCGCTGCTCGACAATCATGTGCATCACGGCAACGAGCTCGACATCGATGTGCGGAGCGTGACCTGGAAGCGGGTGGTCGACCTCAACGACCGGGCGTTGCGGGATCTGGTGGTCGGGCTCGGTGGCGTCGCGAACGGCTTTCCCCGCGAGGACGGCTTCGACATCGTGGTGGCCTCGGAGCTGATGGCGATCTTCTGCCTCACCGAGTCCTGGGCGGACCTCAAGCGGCGCATCGGTGACATCGTCGTGGGCTACTCCCGCGCCAAGACGCCGGTGACCGCGCGGGACCTCGGTGCCCATGGGGCGATGGCGGTGCTGCTGCGCGATGCGTTGGCGCCGAACCTCGTGCAGACCCTCGAGGGTGCCCCGGCTTTCGTGCACGGTGGCCCGTTCGCCAACATCGCGCACGGCTGCAGCTCGGTGATCGCGACCCGGGCCGGGCTGCGGCTGGCCGACTTCGTGGTTACCGAGGCCGGCTTCGGTGCCGACCTCGGGGCCGAGAAGTTCGTCGACATCAAGTGCCGCAAGTCCGGGCTGCGGCCCGACGTCGCGGTGGTGGTGGCGACCGTGCGGGCGCTGAAGTACCACGGCGGTGTCGAGGTCGCCGATCTCGAGACCGAGGACCTGGCCGCCCTGGACCGGGGGATGGCGAACCTGTCGCGACATCTGCGCAACCTCCGCGAGGCCTACGGCGTCCCGTGCGTGGTGGCCGTGAACCGGTTCCCCTCCGACACCGACGCCGAGGTGGCCCGGGTCGTCGGCCTGGTCGCCGACGAAGGCGTGCGCGCCTTCCCGGCCACGCACTTCACCGACGGCGGTGCGGGCGCGGAGTCGTTGGCCAAGGGCGTGCTGGAGGTCCTGGACAGCCCCTCGCCGTACACCTTCTCCTTCACCTATGCCGACGACCTCTCGCTGACCGCCAAGGTGGAGCGGGTCGCGAGCCGGCTCTACGGCGCCGGGGAGGTCACCTGGGACGGCAAGGCGAGACGCCGGCTGCAGCGCATCGAGGCCGACGGGTACGGCGCCCTGCCGGTGTGCATCGCCAAGACCCAGTACTCCTTCTCCACCGACCCCACGCTGCGTGGGGCGCCCTCGGGACACGAGCTGCACGTGCGCGAGGTGCGACTCTCGGCCGGCGCGGGCTTCGTGGTAGTCGTCTGCGGCGACGTGATGACGATGCCCGGACTCCCCAGAGCCCCAGCGTCCTCACACATCGACCTGACCGACGACGGCGAGATCCTCGGCCTGTCCTGAGCCGAGGCCCGCCCTGCACCGGGGTGTCCGATGCCTCCACCGCGAGCGGATCTGGACGCGGAGCGTCTCCTCCGGAGCCGTCTCGCGCAAGACGGCGGATGCGGCCGTCTCACGCCGGTGGTCGCTTCGCCGTCCTCGCATCGCATGACAGGCTTGGCGCATGAGTGAACGCAACGTCCTCGGTGGCGAGCTGGAGCCGTGCGGCACCGACCCGCTGACCGGTTTCTACCGCGACGGGTCCTGCTCGTGCGGGCCGGCCGACGTCGGGCTGCACGCCGTGTGCGCCGTCATGACGGCGGAGTTCCTCGCCCACCAACGGTCGGTGGGCAACGACCTGTCGACCCCTCGACCGGAGTGGGGCTTCCCCGGGCTGCAGCCGGGCGATCGGTGGTGCGTCGTCGCGGCGAGATGGGCCCAGGCCTACCAGGACGGTGCTGTCGCTCCGGTGGTGCTGGCCGCCACGAACCAGCGAGCCCTGGAGGTGGTCCCGATGTCGTGGCTCGAGGAGCACTCGGTCGACGTGCCCTCGGACCCGGGGTGGCTGGCGTGAGCATCCGCGACGGGCGCGGCTAGGGTCTGGCCATGGGCAGCAGCGTCTTCGTCGCCTCCGTCGAGGGGTACACCGGCAAGTCGACCGTGGCTCTGGGACTCCTCGAGCAGTTGTCCCGACGCGTGGGCCGGGTCGGGGTGTTCCGGCCGGTGGTCCGAGCGGACCCCTCCGCGTACGGCGGACGCGACTACGTCCTCGACCTGCTGGTCTCACGGGACGCGGTGACGCTGTCCTACGACGACTGCGTCGGCGTCACCTACGACGAGGTGCACGCCGACCCGGCCGGCGCACTGGACCGGATCGTCGAGCGCTACCACCGGGTCGCCGACAGGTGCGACGCCGTGGTCATCGTCGGCAGCGACTACACCGACGTCGGAACCCCGACCGAGTTCGCGTACAACGCACGCATCGCGGCCAACCTCGGAGCCCCTGTCCTGCTGGTGCTGAACGGGTCGGGCCGCAGCCCCCGTGAGCTGCAGACCATGACCGAGCTGAGCGCCGCAGAGCTCAAGGCCCAGCACGGCAGCCTGTTCGCCGTGATCGCCAACCGCGTCGACGGGGCGCAGGTCATCGAGGACTCCGCGGCGATCACCGTCGAAGGGGTGCTGGGCTACGCCATCCCCGAGCAGCCGCTGCTCAGCGCACCGTCGCTGGGCGACCTGATGCCGGCAGTCGACGGCCGGCTGCTCGGCGGCGACCCGGACCTGCTGGCCCGTGAGGCGACCGGCTTCGTGGTGGCTGGGATGACGATGCCGAACGTGCTGGACCGGCTCTTCGAGGGCGCGGTGGTGATCACACCCGGCGACCGTCCCGAGGTGGTGCTGGGTGTCGCGATGGCCCACGTGTCGGCCGGGTTCCCGCAGATCTGTGGGATCGTCGTGAACGGCGGGCTCCCGCTCGCCCCGCAGGTGACCCGGCTGCTCGAGGGCCTGGGCACCACGATGCCGATCGTGGCCACCGGGCTCGGCACGCACGCCACCACCACGGCGCTGAACAGCGTCCGCGGCCGGCTGACGAAGACGTCCACCCGCAAGCTCGCCACCGCCATCGCCCTGTTCGAGGAGCACGTGGACGGCGACGCCCTGCTGGACCGCCTCGAGGTGGCCCGGACCGAAGCCGTCACCCCGTTGATGTTCGAGCACCAGATCGTCGACCGCGCCGTCGCGGACCGCCGGCACATCATCCTCCCCGAGGGAGATGACGACCGGGTGCTGCGCGCCGCGGACATCCTGCTGCGCCGGGGGGTGGCGGACCTGACCCTGCTCGGCGACCCGTTGCGCGTCAACGCGGCGGCTGCCCGGCTCGGGGTGGACATCGCCGGCGCGCAGCTGCTCAGCCCGTTCGACGAGAAGCTCCTCGAGCGGTTCGCCGGCGAGTACCACGAGCGTCGCAAGCACAAGGGCGTCGAGCTCGAGGACGCGCGTGAGGTGATGAGCGACGTCTCCTACTTCGGGACCATGATGGTCGAGCTCGGGCTGGCCGACGGGATGGTGTCGGGCGCCGCGCACACCACCGCCCACACCATCCGACCGGCGCTCGAGGTGGTCAAGACCGTGCCGGGGGTGTCCGTGGTGTCTTCGGTGTTCTTCATGTGCCTGGAGAACCAGGTGCTGGTCTACGGCGACTGCGCGGTCAACCCCGACCCCACCGCCGCGCAGCTCGCCGACATCGCCGTCTCCTCGGCCGCGACCGCTGCGGCGTTCGGCATCGAGCCTCGGGTGGCGATGCTGTCCTACTCCACCGGCACCTCGGGGAGCGGGACCGACGTGCAGAAGGTCTCCGAGGCGACCGCCCTGGTCAAGGAGCGCGCCCCCGACCTGCCCGTCGAGGGGCCGATCCAGTACGACGCCGCGATCGACGTCGCCGTCGCCCACACCAAGCTGCCCGACTCCCTGGTGGCGGGACGCGCGACGGTGTTCGTGTTCCCGGACCTGAACACCGGCAACAACACCTACAAGGCCGTGCAGCGCTCGGCCGGCGCGGTCGCCGTCGGACCGGTCCTGCAGGGTCTGCGCAAGCCGGTGAACGACCTGTCCCGGGGGGCGACCGTGCGCGACATCGTCAACACGGTGGCGATCACCGCCATCCAGGCGCAGGATCTGTCCTGGTGAGCGACTTCGTGCTGGTGCTCAACGCCGGCTCGTCGTCGCTGAAGTACAGCCTCGTCGACGCCGTGACGGGCCATGAGGCGGCCTCCGGCACCGTGCAGCAGATCGGCGAGCCGTCCGGTGTGCTCAACCACTCCGCGCCGTCGGGGGAGCAGCGCTCCGAGCGACCCTTCGTGAACCACGCGGACGCGCTGCAGGCGGTGATGGACGCGTTCACCGACCACGGGCCGTCGCTGGCCGACGTGACCCTCCGCGCGGTCGGGCACCGTGTCGTGCACGGCGGGGCCCGGTTCTCCGTGCCTGTGCTGATCGACGACGCCCTGGTCGAGGCCGTGCAGTCCCTGGTGCCGCTGGCGCCGTTGCACAACCCCGCCAACCTCGAAGGCATCGCGACCGCCCGGGCCCTGTTTCCCGACCTGCCGCAGGTCGCCGTCTTCGACACCGCGTTCCACCAGACGCTGCCGCCGCACGCCTACACCTACGCGGTGCCTCTCTCGCTGCGCGAGGAGCACCAGATCCGCCGCTACGGCTTCCACGGGACGTCGTACTCCTTCGTTGCGGCCGAGGCGGCCCGGGTGCTGGGCCGGCCGCTCTCGGATCTGAACCTGATCGTGCTGCACCTGGGCAACGGCGCCTCGGCCACGGCCATCGAGCGCGGACGGTCGGTGGACACCTCGATGGGCATCTCACCGCTCGAGGGCCTGGTGATGGGCACTCGCTCCGGCGACGTCGACCCGGCTCTGCACGCGCACCTGCACCGGCAGCTCGGCTGGTCGATCGACGACGTCGACCGGGTCCTCAACCGCGAGTCCGGGCTCAGGGGGCTCTCGGGCTACAACGACTTCCGGGACGTCGACCGGTGGCGCCAGTTCGGCGACGAGGGACCGATGCTCGCCTTCGACGTGTTCTGCTACCGGATCCGCAAGTACGTCGGCGCCTACTACGCCGTGCTCGGCACGGTCGACGCGGTCGTCTTCACCGCCGGGGTCGGGGAGAACGCGGCGTCGATGCGGGCGGCCGCCCTGTCCGGCCTCGAGCGGCTCGGCATCGCCGTGGACGGCGAGCGCAACGACCAGCGCTCCGACGAGCCGTGGCTGATCTCCCCCGAGGGCAGCGAGGTCGCGGTCCTGGTCGTGCAGACCAACGAGGAGTGGGAGATCGCCCGCCAGGCGATGGCGGTCGTCGGCAGCGCCGGCTGAGGTCTGCCCGCCGGTGTCGACGACCTCGGCAGGTGCTCGGCCCGCGACAGAAGGCCTGCCCCCGCCGGTCGGGGCGGTCTCGAGACCTCAGCCTGGGGTGGCACCGTAGCCGAGCAGGGCGGCCAGGCCGAGCGCGCTGCGCGGTGCGTACGCCGTCCGCCACAGCCCCCCGTGCACCGCGGCGTAGGCCTCGTCCTGCCAGGGATGCTCGTGGCTCGGGCCGCCACCGGTGTGCAGGTCGTGCACCAGGAGGGCGGCCATCAGCACGTTGGCGGTGGCCGGCTCGAAGACCTCGACTCCGAAGCGATGGGCACCGCCGTACGCCGCGGCCAGGGCCCGGTTGCGGACCACCGAGCGGGTGCGCGTCGGAGGAGCCACGTTGAGGGAGACGGTGCGGCCGGCGTCGCGCTCGACCGTGGCCCGCCACCGCTGCAGCCGCTTGGCGAGGGCGTAGTTGGGCCCCTGCTGCGGGATCAGGCTGTCGTTCACGCCCGGGTCCGCGTCCGGCAGGTAGGAGCGGCGCAGCAGCCGCCCGGCGGACAGCGTCCGCAACGGCCGTCCCAGCAGCTTGGCGGTCATCGACCTCTCCGCATAGGCGCGCGCCGAGTGCCGCACCGCGTCGCCCGGCACCGCGAACACGTCGGTCGGCGTGGCCAGGAAGGCCAGCGCGACGTCGTCGCGGGCCTCGCGCACCCGGTGCGTCAGCTCGTCGACCGCCATCGCCACCCGGACGTTGGTGGCGCCGTCGGCGTAGACGTAGTTGCCGAGCACCAGGGTCCCGTCCAGGTCGGCGAGCCAGGACGCGACGGAGGGCACGTCGGTGAGCAGGTCGACCCCGGGCCGGCCGCTGGTCGAGCCCGGTGAGAGCACCGTGCCGGCACCCTCGTGTGCCAACCGGGACACGCGTGCCCAGACCCCCGGGCTGGGCAGGTCGACGGCGGCGACCCGGACCCCCCACCGCAGCAGGGCGGGCAACGGCCCCATCTCGGCGCCAGCGCCGAGCACGGCGACGGTATGCCCCTCGAGCCGCAGCCAGTCGGGGTTCCTCAGCACGGCGTCCACCGCCTCCGCCAGCGTGGGCTCGGCCACGCCGTCGCGGACCCAGTCCTCGACGCGACGGGTGAGCTCGGCTCCGCGCAGCCGCTGTCCTCGATAGGGCAACGAGAGCTCGGTCTCCGGCTGCCCGGAGCCGACGATGACGGCGCTGGACAGCGGCGGCTGTGCACGGGTCCACCGCCGTAGTGGCCGCTCCCTGCCGTCGGCACACACTACGCGCATCCTGGTGTGCAGGGACCGCAGGCCGGCGTGCGCGATTCGCAGCGCGTCGTGGCGGGACCCGAGGCCCGCCTCGAGGGCGCGACGGAAGTGGGCCAGATAACCCGACCGCCAGCTCGTCTCCTGCTCGACAGCCCTCGCCCCGACCAGGTCCACCGGATGCAGCGCGTCGCACAGCACGCCTCGGCCCACCGCTGCCGTGCTCCGCCGCCCGTCCTCGCCGACCGGGAAGACGACCCCGTGCTCGTCGCTCGTCACGCACCTATCGTGCCCGGTTCGCAGCCGTGCGTGGCACCGGCCGTTCCATGCGTCATACCTCGCGCTCACGAAGTCCCTCAGCAGGAGCGTCAGCCGCACACCGATGCAGCGTCTGCTTGCCGGATCGGCGAGAATCGCTGCCATGACACTGCGACTGGTCGGCCTGGGAGACAGCTCGGTCGAGGGGTTGATGGACTTCGGGCCGGACGGGACGTTCGTGGGGTGGGCCGACCGGTTCGCGGGCTACCTGGTCAGGAGCGGCGAGGACGTCGTCTACGCCAACCTGGGGGTCCGGGGACAGACAGCCCGGGAGGTGCGGGACACGCAGCTGGACCGGGCGCTGGACCTGCGACCGGACATCGCACTGCTGGTGGCGGGGGTCAACGACGTCCTGCGTCCGCGTCTCGACAAGGCGGGGCTGCGTGACAACCTGCTGACGATGCATCGCCGCCTCCACCAGGCCGGCGCCCGGGTGCTCACCTTCACGATGCCCGATACGCGCAGGGTCGCTCCGCTGACGTTCGCGTTGCGCTCACGGCTCGCCTACCTCAACTCGGTGATCAAGGAGGCCGGGTCGACGTACGGCACCATCGTGGTGGACTTCGCGGATCTTGCCGTCGCCGGGCATCCCGCCCTGTGGCACGACGACCGGCTGCACGCCAACACCGAGGGCCACCGCCGGATCGCCGCCGCCCTGGCCGAGGCGTACGGCCTCGACACGGAGGACTGGCGCAGCGAGCCGGAGGAGACGGCCGCCGCCGGGATCGCCAGGATCGTCACCCGTGAGACGTTGTGGATCGCCAGCCACGTCACCCCCTGGGTCTGGGGCCGGCTGCGGGGTGACGAGTTCGCGACCGGCGGCCGCTGCAAGCGACCCGACCTGGCCCCGGTGTCCCCCGCGAGCATCACGCCCGACCCGGTCGGGCACCAGGGCAGCTAGCGGCGGGGCAGCGGCGTCACCTGCTCGCCGCACGCCGGGCACTGCGCCTGGTCGACCGGCCCGGTGACGCGTCCCTCGTAGCCGCAGTGCTCGCAGACGTAGCCGACGGTCGGCTTCCCACCGGCCCCGGTCATCGCCGCAGCCGCAGCCCGCTGGCGCGCACGATCGGTCGGCGAACCGCCGCCAGCAGCGCCTCGCGGGTGCCGATGATCCGGACATGGGTCTTGGCCCGCGTCAAGCCGGTGTAGAGCAGCTCCCGGGTGAGCAACGGAGACCCGGCCGGCGGCAGCACCAGCGTCACCCGCTCGAACTGGCTGCCCTGGCTGCGGTGCACGGACATCGCATGCACCGTCTGCACGTCGGAGAGCCGGCCGGGCGCGAAGAGCTCGACCACACCGTTGCGGACGAAGGCGGCGCGCGGGTTGCCGTCCACGTCGACGACCACGCCGGTGTCCCCGTTGAACAGCCGCAGCTGGTAGTCGTTCGAGGTGAGCAGCAGGGGCCGACCGACGTACCAGCGCCCACCGGCGGCGTAGCCGCCGACCGCCCCCCGCAGCCAGTCCTCGGCCCGCTGGTTCCAGTGCGCGACGCCGTAGGGCCCCCCGGCGTGGGCGCACAGCAGCCGGTGCGCCGCCAGCTCACGCAGCGCCGTGGCGCCGTCACCGGCGAGGGCAGCTGTGTGGACCGCGACACCGGCAGTGACGACGTCGTCCCGCAGCCCGGCGAGGTCACCGGCTGCCGCGGGGTCGGTGTCGACGAACTCGATGCTCGGATGGCGCTCGGCGAGGACTGCGGCCAGCCGGTCCGGATCGCCCGTGCGGACGGCCTCGGCGAAGGACTGGATCTCGGCGGAGAACCGGTGCACCTGCGAGAGCCGCACCACCCCGCGGTCCAGCCCGGTCCGCTCCTCGACGTCGAGGTCCGCCACGTCCACGGGGACCAGGTCGCGCAGCGCGACCGACGGCCGCGCCTCGGCGTCTCGTTGCACCAGGTCGCCGAGGACGGCTCCGGCCTCCACCGACGCGAGCTGGTCCGGGTCGCCGACCAGGATCAGCCGGCACCCGGGACGCAGCGCGTCGACCAGCCGCGCCATCATCGTCAGCGACACCATCGACGCTTCGTCGACGACCACCACGTCGACGGCCAGCCGGTTCTCGCGATCGTGTCGGAAGCGGGTCCGGGAGCCGGGACGCCTGCCCAGGAGCCGGTGCAGGGTGGACGCCTCGAGGGAGCCCAGGCGCGCGCGGTCCTCCTCATCGAAGCCCTCGGCCACCGCCCGGGCGGCGAACGTCAACCGGGCGGCCGCGACGGCGGACGGCGCGGCCAACGCGACCCGGAGCGCGCCGTCGGCCTGGTCCTGCAGCAGGGCGAGCAGCTTGGCGACCGTCGTCGTCTTGCCGGTGCCCGGACCGCCCGCGAGCACGCTGACCCACCGATGTGCGGTGACGACCGCGGCGAGCCGTTGCCGGTCCGGCTCGTCCCCGGGGAACAGCCGGGTGAGCGCCGCCGGCAGCCGCTCCACGTCCACCACGGGGGTGGGTCGGGCCGCCGCCTCGTCCAGCGCGTCCGCGATCCGCTGTTCCTGGCGCCAGTAGCGGTCCAGGTACAGAAGTGTGCCGACCAGCCGCAGCGGTCGGGACGGGTCACCATCGACCCCCACGGCGACCAGCGGGCTGGTGGTCAGCGTGGCTGCCCACGTCACCGGCTCCGGCCAACCCAGCCCTGCCAGCTCCGAGGCGTCGACGTCCTCGACGGCGGTCGTGAGCTGTGCGGTGGCGATGTCGAGACACACCGAGCCGTTGCGCAGGGCCCGCACGGTGAGAGCGGCGCCCAGCAGCACCAGGTCGTCGCGCTCCGACCCCAGCCGGCCGAGCCGCATCGCGACGTGCACGTCGGCCGCCGCGAGCACCCCTGCCTGGTTGAAGGCCCGGAGCAGACCCTCGGCGTGCTGCACGCGTTGCACGTCGTGGCCGTCGGACCGGTGCAGGTCGGGTGCTCGGACCCCCGGCCGCTGCACGTCGGACATCACGCACCCCCGGCGAGGAGTGCCGACAAATCCAGCACGAGCTGCGGCGGCGGTGACCAGGCGAACGCGCCGCAGGTCATCGCATCGACCACCGGGGTGTCCGGGCCGCACATGCCGCGCAGGAAGAGGTACAGCACACCGCCGAGGTGCGTGTCCGGACGGTAGCCGGGCTGACGCCAGCGCAGGTAACGGTGCAGCGCCACCGAGTAGAGAAGGGCCTGCAGCGGATAGTGCGCCTCCCGCATCGCCCGGGCCATGACGTCCGGGCCGTAGTCGGCGGCGGTCAGCGCCTCCCCTCCGAGCCAGTTGGTCTTGTAGTCCACGACCAGGTAGCGCGGGGATCCCTCGTCCCGCACCCGCAGCACCGCGTCGATGCTGCCGGTCAGGAAGCCACGCAGCTGTCGGTGCGCGAGCTGAGGGATGTCCAGGTCCTCGGCGTAGCCGACGAGCGGGTCGTCGGCGGGCAGGTGAGCGCGCAGCAGGGCGGCGATCTGACCGACACGGGCACCCCCGACCGGGGTGTCCCCGCCGGCGAGGGGCATCTCGAAGCCCATCTCGTCCAGCCGGTCCGCCCGGGCGACGTCCACGAGCCGCCGGCCGCCGGCCAACGGACCGAGCGGCGTCAGCAGCGCCGGGACCAGTGCGTCGGCGAGAGTCCCCGCAGGCACGCCGGCGGCGTGCACCGTGCCGAGCCGCTCCGCCTCCTCGGCCATCCGGGCCCGCACGTCGACGGCCGTGAAGTCCACGCCCTCCAGGACGGCGTGCACCAGCGTCCCGAACACCGCCCCCCTCGGAAGGCCGCCCATCGGGGAGACCAGGCCCGAGCCGGTGTTCACGCCCGCCGTCGCCGGGACCACGTCCGGCTCGTCGAGGATGCCCGGCTCCTCCGCCTCGCTCGCGACACCCGCCCGGTGGGCCAGGTCGTGCAGGCCCGCGGTCAGCCCTGAGTACGACGTCCGCGTCCAGGCGGGGTCCAGGATCCGCTCGAAGCTGCGCACCGACAGGGCGGGGCTCGTCGCCCCGGGTGGCCGCCACACACCCCGGTCGGGGTAGGCGCTCTCGACGCTGATGGACCCTCCCCACCCGGCGGCCAGTGCGTCGAGCCGACGTCGAACGAACACGTCCGAGCCGACCGTCACGGACTGCGGCACCTCACCACGGCTGTCTCGCTCCCCGAACAGGAACCGGTGCAGCGGGCCGGTCTGCGTGTTCTTGGTCGGCGCCCAGTGCGTCACCACCTGGGCCGAGGCCCGGGTCAGCGCCACGTAGGCCAGTCGAAGGGACTCCCCGGCATCCTCACGTGCATGCGCTTCGCGGCGCGTCGCGTAGCCCTCCCCGCTGGGACCGCCCACGTCCAGCACCCGGGTCCCGTCGGTGTCGTGCAGGGTGAGCGGGTCCGGGCTGCTCGAGACGTACTTGTCCCACAGGAACGGCGCGTAGACGACGGGGAACTCCAGCCCCTTGCTGCGGTGCACGGTGATCACCTGGACCGACTCGGCATCCGACTCCAGCCGACGGCTGCGCTCCTCGGTCTGGTCAGCCGTGGCCTCGGCCATCCGGTGCTGCAGCCACTCGACCATCGACGCGACGCCGAGCCTCTCCGTGCTCGCCACGACGTGCAGCACCTGGCCGATGTGCCGCAGGTCGGTGAGCAGGCGTTCCCCGTGCTCCTGTGCGAGCACCCGCGCGGTCATCCCCTGGCCGGCCGCCTCCAGCAGCGCGGCCACCCCGCGCCGCGCGAGCAGTTCACCCCACTCGTGCAGCCTGGCGCTCAGCAGGTCGAAGGGGGCCTCGTCGTCGCCGGCGAGGTCGGCCGGGGACCAACCCACGAAGCTGGTCAGGGCCGCGGCGCGGGCCAGCCCCTGACGCTGCGGCTGCTTCAGCGCCGTCAGGAGGGTCAGCCAGTCCTGGGCCGCCTGCGACAGGAACACGCTGGACGTCCCGGTCAGCACCGACGGCACCCGGACCGACTGCAGTGCGTCGCGCACTAGCGCGGCCTCCTTGTTGCTGTAGACCAGCACGGCGACGTCACCCGGACGCACCGGCCGTGTCATGCCTGGTTCGTGAAGCACCGCAGCCGACCCGAGCAGCGCCGCGATGTCGGCGGCCACGTCCCGGGCCACGTAGGGCCGCACCGCGTCGACGCGCAGCACCGCGTCCTTGCCCGGGGTGACGGCGTCCCGCTCGACGACCCGCAGCCGGAAGGCCGCCTGGGTCGGTGCGCCGCTGAGCCGGCGCTGGGGGTGGGCAGCGGCGACCGGGTGGACGACGATCCGCGTGTCTCCGAGGGCCACCCCACCCATCACCTGCTCGAACGCCTCGAGCAGCGGCGCGTCGCTGCGCCAGTTGGTGCCCAACGTCGCCTCGGTGCCGGCCGACTCCCGAGCGAGCAGGTAGGTGACCACGTCGGCGCCGCGAAAGGCGTAGATCGCCTGCTTCGGGTCGCCGATCAGGACCATCGTCCGCGTCCCGTGGAAGGTGCTGCGCAGGATCTCCCACTGCACAGGGTCGGTGTCCTGGAACTCGTCGACCATCACCACGGCGTAGCGGCTGCGGATCCGCGACCGCGCCGCCGGCCCCGTCGTCGGATCCACGAGCGCGTCACGCAGGTGCACCAGGAGGTCGTCGTAGCCCATCAGGCGACGCCTCCGCTTGCGCAGCTCGACCTGTGCTCGGGTCGCTTCGGCGAACCGGCGCCGGACGTCGGGCACCGAGTCCGGTGCCGCGTGCCGAGGTTCGAGGCGCGCCTGGCGGTCCTCGACAGCGCTGTTGCCGATCCGCAGCGCAGCGGACAGCTCGAGCGGCGCAGGGGGGCTCTCCGGTCCGCCGTAGGCGCGCAGGAACAGGTCCGTGACGACCTCGACCGTCACGTCGGCAGTGCTCTCGGTGAACGTCAGGTCGGGATCGACGTCGGCGGCGACCCCCAGTCCGGCCAGCATCTGCAAGCAGAACCCGTGTGTGGTGGCGATCGTCACGGAGTCGAACTCCGCGACGGCGTGCGTCAGCCGACTCCGACGGACGTCGACCTGGGTGTCCGACCCGGTCGCGAGGAGCACCAGCACCGGGTCGGCGGAACGGCGGGCCTGCGCGGGGTCGGCGAGGGCCGCCGCCGTGGACACGAACCGCTCGCGGACCCTCTCCCGCAGCTCGACGGTCGCAGCCCTGCCGAACGTGACCAGCATCAGCTCGTCGATGCGTGCCACGCCCTCGGCGACGTAGCGTGCCGCCAGGGCGGCGATCGTGTGGGTCTTGCCCGTGCCGGCGCTCGCCTCCAGGACCGTCGTGCCCCGCGGCAGGTCTCCGCAGGGGTCGAACACCGGCGCGCTCACCGGTGCATCTCCTCATGCTCGAGCAGGGGTGCGAACACCTGACGGGCCAGCTGCCCGAACCGGTGCGGCTCGTCGTCGTAGGGCTGCCCGCTCGCCGCCGGGGCCACCAGCAGGGTGGTCAGCGGCACTCTGCCCCAGACGCGCAGGTGCTCCGCCTCGTCGACGTCGCCGAACTCCCGGCCGTCCCCGAGCTGCTTGTGCCACTCACCGGTCGCCTTGGCCTGCGCCGCCCTGGGCGGCGAGCCCCGGTGGCGCAGCTCGGCGTAGGCCGCAGAGGTCCTGGGCGCCAACGGGAGCGGCTCCCTCAGCCCGGCCCGGTGCAGCTGTGCCAGCGTGCGCAGGACCTCCCGCGCGACCTCGGCGCTCGGCGGAGTGAGCACGGACATCACCGGCTCCTCCCCGTCCCGCCCCACGGTCGCGGCGCACCACTGACGTCCCGGCTCCGCGCAGGCCAGCGCGAGGAGACAGACCCACGAACGGATGCGGTGCCTGGCACTGAGGCGGGAGTACTCGACCCGGACCACCCGGTCCCCGTGCACACCTGGCACCGTGCCGGCGAGCAGCAGCCCGGCGCCGAGGTCAGCGGTCACGTCGACGGCCTCAGCCGTGCCGGAGCGAAGCCCTGAGGTGCGTTGGACGAGCACCTGGACCCGACGCGCGATCGGAGAGACGATCCTGGAGCCGAGTGCACCGGGCGGAAGCTGCCCGCGGAGCCGCTCGGCCCGGACCGCGTCGTCGATGGCCGTGCCTGCCAGGCCCGCGTGCAGGAGCCGGTCCCCCACACGCCAGTCCGCCAGGCCCCTGACCTCGACCGGGATGGCGTCGTCGACCTCCTCACCCTCGTCGATCGCGGTCAGCTGGAGCCGCTGACGCAGGAACCCGCGCACCGGGTGCTCGAGGAACCGGACCAGCGCGTCGAGGTCCACGAGCCCCGTCCCCGTCGCCTCCGGGAGCGGCCGCGGCAGGAACGTCCCGGTCTCCGTCCTCGGGCGGCGCAGCGCCTTCGCGCCGTCGTACGACGCCCGGTCGAAGCTGAACGGACCCGTCGTCGCGAGCCGTGAGTCCTCGAAGTTGCGGGAGTCGAACGGCTGCAGCGGGTGCCGCACGACCACGTCACCCGCTCCCATCCGCGTGACCACGTCGAGCAGCTCGCCGAGCGGGACCGCAGGCGGCCGCTCCGCGCCGGTCCGCTCGTCGGCACCGGTGTAGAGCACCACCAGGCGCTCCTCCGCGGCGAGCACCGCGTCCAGGAACAGCTGACGGTCCTCGGCCCGGGCGTCCCGCTCACCGACGAGCGGCGTGCGGCCCAGCACGTCGTCGCCGTCGACACGGGTGCTCCGCGGGAACACGCCGTCGTCGAGCCCCAGCAGGCACACCACCCGGTGCGGGACGGACCGCATCGGCACCATCGTGCACATGGTCAGGTGGCCGGTGCGGAAGTTCGCGCGGGTCGGTCGCCCACGGAGCCGCCGCCCCAGCAGGGCGCGCACGTCCGCCAGTTCGAGGGTGACGGAGCCCGCCCGGGGACCCGCGCTCACCAGCGCGTCCGTTAGCTGTCCGCGGGCCTCGTTGAGCTGCCAGTCGTCGTGAGGTGGCACGTCGGTCAGGCTCCGCACCGCCTCGACGAGCACGTCGACCCAGCTGCTCAGTGACTGCTCCCGGCCCATCGCCCGGACGACGGACCCGAGCCGGTCGACCAGCTCGGCGACGCGGCCGGCGAGGTCCACGTCGTTGCTCTCCACGTCGTCCAGCGGCAGGGCCAGACCCACGGTCCGGAGCCCGTCCTCGTCCATGGTCGCGCCGACCATCAGCCGGTCGAGCCCGGCCTGCCAGGTGTTCTGCCGGACCGCATCGAGGTGGTAGGGCGTCCGCGCCTCCGCGTCCAGGCCCCAGCGGACGCCGGACCGTCGTACCCAGTCGCCGACGAGCTCGAGCGCGTCGTCGTCGAGACCGAACCGGCGCCGGACCGGTGGCATCGCTGCCAGGTCGAGCACCTCCGAGGCCGTCAGACGCGAGTCCGCCAGCTCGAGCAGCCGCGCGACGACTGTCAGCACCGGGTTGGTCTGCCGCAGCGACCGGTCCGCCAGCCGCACCCGCAACCCGTGCCCGGGATGCATCGTGCCCGACCGGTCGAGCTCGTCGAGATCGCCGAACACGGCCGAGACGAGCGGGGCGTAGGACTCGATGTCTGGACACATCACGATCACCTCGCGCAGCTCGAGGGCGGGGTCGTCCTCGAGCATCCCGAGCAGCACCTCGCGGAGCACCTCCACCTGTCGCTGCCGGCCGTGGCAGGCGTGCACCTGCACGGACCGGTCAGCAGGCACCGACTGCGTTCCGGCGCAGGGTGGCCGGTCCTCGCGGACGTCCTCCTGCAGCCGTCCCAGCAGGGTCGCGGCCGTGGCCGGTGCACCGATGTGCTCGTCGAGCGCCGGGCCGAACGACCCGAGCCGCAGCTGGAGCTCGCGGGCGTCCCGGCCGCACGACCTGAGCAGCGGGTGCCGCGGGACGTCGACCGTCGGGTCGAGCCGGCGGGCGACCACTTCAGCAGCGCCGTCCGCGACCTCGTCCCACAGCACGCGGGACGGGTGCGGCAGCCACAGGTGGACGTCCCGGTGCTCGCCGAGGGCATCGAGGACCAGAAGCTGCTCGGTGGTCAACCGGGTGGGACCGAACACCGACACGCGCCCCGGCAGCTCGACGAGCCGGGGCTCCTCGCGCAGGAGCGCGCAGACGTCCGGGGTCCGCTCGGCCGGGCTGGGAGAGCCGATCTCGGCCCGCACCCGCCGCCACAGCTCGGCCTGCCATACAAGGTCGTCGGCCAGGGACGAGCCGAGGCCGTCCGTGTCCCGGCCGGCTGCCCAGTCCCGCAGCATGCCCGGCCGCTGGGCGCCGTATCCGGCGAACAGCGCCGCCACCTTCTGGGCGGTCGCGACCCGCCGGCCCTGGTCCACCTGGCCTTCGAGAAGGCCGAGGTGCCGGCCCAGGGTGGCGCACCACGGCTGGCGGCCGCACCTGTCGACGACCTCCAGGAGCACCCAGCTGAGCCGGTGCTCGGCCCACGGGTCGTCGCGTGGCTCGACGCCGGTGCCGGCAGTCAGCGCCTCGGCGACCACCTGGGCCGGGGACGGGAAGTCGATGTTGGCGCAGATCCCCTCACCCGCAGAACCGCCCAGCGACGCGGACAGGGACTGGGAGATCCACCGCTCGACCCCCCTGGAGGGGACCGCTACCACCTCCGGCGTGAACGGGTCGCCAGGGATCGTGACGAGCAGCTCTCCCAGTGCGCCCACGAGCACGTCCGCACGCTCCGAGCGGTGGATCTGCAGCGTCACGGGGCCTCCCTCGGCGTCCCGGTTGACGCCGATCCAGACCCTAGGCCACAGCGCCGACAACGCGTCTGCGAACCGGAGCGGCCAACGCCCGGCCCGGCGCGCTACGAGGTGGTGTGGGACCGATCACCCCTTTGTCATGATGGGTGCTCACACCGTCGAAGGAGTGCGTCGATGCAGCTGGAGCTGTCCGCCGAGGACGCCGCGTTCCGCGAGGAGATGCGGACATTCTTCATCACGCAGGTGCCCCAGGACATCCGCGACGCCGTGGCCGAGCGACGTGAGCTGTCCAAGGACCAGATCGTCCTCAGCCAGCGGGTCCTGAACGCAGCCGGGCTCGCCGTACCGCATTGGCCGCAGGAGTGGGGAGGGCGGGACTGGAGCGCGCTGCGCCGCCACATCTGGCACGAGGAGATGCAGCGGGCGTGCGTGCCGCCACCGCTGGCCTTCAACACCAGCATGGTGGGCCCGGTCATCGCGGCGTTCGGCAGCCAGGAGCAGAAGGAGCGCTTCCTGGCGAGGACCGCGAACCTCGACATCTGGTGGAGCCAGGGCTTCTCCGAGCCGGACGCCGGGTCCGACCTGGCATCGCTGCGGACCACAGCCGTCCGCGACGGCGACGAGTGGGTGGTGAACGGGCAGAAGACCTGGACCACCCTCGGCCAGTACGGCGACTGGATCTTCTGCTTGGTGCGGACCGACCCGGAGGTGAAGAAGCAGGCGGGTATCTCGTTCCTGCTCATCGACATGACCACCCCCGGGGTGACGG
>JAICWH010000096.1 GCA_025934895.1 Nocardioidaceae bacterium
CGGCTCTCCTGCGTCAACCCGGGCCAGCCGACCGGACAGCAGGAGATCCTCGCCGACCTGCGCCGGGTGATCCTCGCCGGGGAGGCGCCGCCCGGCACGCCCATCCCGCTCGAGGCCGTCGCCCAGTTCTTCGCTGTCAGCCCTATCCCCGTGCGCGAGTCGCTCAAGACGCTCATCGGTGAGGGGCTGGTCGACCACGAGTCGAGGGGCGGATACCGCGTCACCGAGCTGACCCGCGACGAGCTCCGTGAGTTCTACGTGATCCGAGAGGCTCTGGAGGCCGCGGCACTGCGCTCCGCCGTACGACGGGCGACGCCGGCCGACGACGTAGTCGCCACCGAGATCCACACGGCGCTGGCCGCGACCCTGACGGTCGAGGACCCGCGGGCCTTCCACCGCGACAGCCGGCGCTTCCACCTGGCGCTGCTCGCTCCGTCCGGCATGCACCGGCTGGTGCACATGTTCGAGCTGGCCTGGAACGTCACCGACCCGGCCCAGCCGATGTCCGGCGTGGCTCCCGCCCAGCGCGAACGCATGCACGCGGACCACGCCGCGATGCTCGAGGCGTTCAAGGCCCGTGACGTCGACGAGCTCCTGAAGTTCTCGCGCAAGCACTACAAGCGCCTCGAGCGCGCGGTGCTCGGCGCCTGACCCTGCGGATGCGCCGGGTCGGCAGGGTCCCGGCCGCCAGATGCGCCGGGTCGGCAGGGTCCCGCCGCCAGATGCGCCGGGTCGGCAGGGTCCCGCCGCCAGACACGCCGGGTCGGCAGGGTGGGGGCTGCCATATATCTCGGATATATGGGGTCGAGGGGGTCCCCGGGAACCGTCACGCCATTAGCGTCTGGCGACATCGGGAGTGCGACACGCTGAGCCCGGAAGCGCGGAGGAGTGCCGACCGTGAGTGAAGTGACATTCGACAAACCTGCACCACCCAGTGCCGAGCACCCGGCGGGCGTGGGCGTCATCAAGGCGTCGTACCACCCGCGACTGACCAACGACGACCTGGCACCGCTGCGGGACCAGAACTGGACCTGGTACAACATCTTCGCGTTCTGGATGTCCGACGTGCACAGCGTCGGCGGCTACGTCACCGCCGGCAGCCTGTTCGCTCTCGGCCTCACCAGCTGGCAGGTGTTCATCTGTCTCATCGTCGGCATCTCCATCGTGCTGTTCTTCGCGAACCTGGTCGCCAAGCCCAGCCAGCGCACCGGCGTGCCGTTCCCGGTCATCTGCCGCTCGGTGTTCGGGGTCGTCGGCGCGAACATCCCCGCGATCATCCGGGGCCTGATCGCCGTTGCGTGGTACGGCATCCAGACCTACCTGGCCTCCTCGGCCCTGGACATCCTGGTGGTGCGGCTGTGGCCAGGGATGGCGCCCTACGGTGACGTCAGCCAGCATGGCTGGCTCGGCCTGTCCACGCTGGGCTACGCGACCTTCGCGCTGCTGTGGGTCCTGCAGGCGGCCGTCTTCTGGACCGGCATGGACACCATCCGACGGTTCATCGACTTCTGCGGGCCCGCGGTGTACGTCGTGATGGTCATCCTGTGCGGCTACCTGTTGATCAAGGCCCGTTTCAACGTCAACCTGGACCTGTCCAGCCAGCACCTGAGCGGCACGGCGGTCATCTCGACCATGTGCGCAGCCACGGCCCTGGTGGTGTCCTACTTCTCCGGGCCGATGCTGAACTTCGGCGACTTCTCCCGCTACGGCAAGAGCTTCGCGGCGGTCAAGAAGGGCAACTTCTGGGGGCTGCCGGTGAACTTCACGATGTTCTCGGTGCTGACCGTCCTCACCGCCGCGGCCACGCTGCCGGTCTACGGGCACCTGATCACCGACCCGGTGAAGACCGTCGGCCAGATCGACAACACATTCGCGATCGTGCTGGCCGCGCTGACCTTCACCACGGCCACCATCGGGATCAACATCGTGGCCAACTTCGTGTCCCCGGCCTTCGACTTCTCCCACGTCAACCCGCAGCGGATCAGCTGGCGCACCGGGGGCATGATCGCCGCCGTCGGCTCGGTGCTGATCACGCCGTGGAACCTCTACAAGAACCCGGACACGATCCACTACACGCTGGACACGCTGGGCGCCTTCATCGGCCCGCTGTTCGGGGTCCTCATCTGCCACTACTACCTGGTGCACCGCCAGAAGGTCGCCGTCGACGACCTGTTCACGATGGACACCTCGGGCGTCTACCACTACACCGGGGGCTTCAACTTCGCAGCCGTGGCCGCGACCGTGATCGCCGCAGCCGTTGCCATCTGCTGCGTGTTCGTGCCCGGGGTCGACCGCGCCACCGACTACAGCTGGTTCATCGGCTGCGGGCTGGGACTGGCGTCCTACTACGTGCTCGCCCACCTCACCGGTGTCCACGAGACGATGGCGCACCGCGAGGGCGACGACGTGGTGGTGGGCTGAGATGCGGATCAAGGTGATCAACCCCAACACCACCGCGTCCATGACCCGACTCATCGGCGAGTCGGCGCGACTGGTGGCCGGTCCCGGCGTCGAGGTCGAGGCCGTCTCCCCCTCGATGGGCCCGTCCTCGATCGAGAGCCACTACGACGAGGCGCTCGCTGTGCCGGGGATCCTCGCCGAGGTGGCCGCGGGTGAGGCCGAGGGCGTGGACGGCTACGTGATCGCCTGCTTCGGCGACCCCGGCCTGGAGGCGGCCCGGGAGCTGGCCACCGGTCCCGTCGTCGCCATCGCGGAGGCGGCGATGCGCACCGCGACGTACCTCGGCCGCTCGTTCAGCGTGGTCACCACCCTCGGCCGAACCCGGGGTCGGGCCTGGGACCTCGCACATGCGTACGGCGTCGCCTCAGCGTGCCGGGGCGTGCACGCGTGCGAGATCCCGGTCCTGGAGCTCGAGACCTCTCCGGATGCCAGAGACCGCATCACCGAGGCCTGCCGCCACGCGCTGGCCCTCGACGGGTCGGACGTCATCGTCCTGGGGTGCGCCGGGATGGCGGACCTGTGCGCGCACGTCTCGGAGGCGGTCGGCGCCCCCGTGGTCGACGGCGTCGCGGCGGCGACTGTGACGGTCCAGGGCCTGGTGACACTCGGCCTGCGGACCAGTGCGGTGGGGGAGCTCGCGCCCCCGCTGCCCAAGGCCTACACCGGCCTGCTCTCGGGGTTCACCGTCGCCGACGACCCCCAGCCCGAGCCGGTCCAGCATGCCGGCGGACCCGGCAACGGCACCCGGCCCACGGCCTAGCGGAAGGAGACCCGATGTCCTCGCCCCGACCCGGTCCGCCGACGACGGTGCCCGCCAACGGGAGCGCCGCGACGTCCACGCTCCGGTCCCTCGCCGACCAGCTGGACGAGCGGCTCGCGGCCGCGGATGCCGACCTGGAGGCCCGCTACCCGGGCGACTCCGGAGAGCGGCAGCCGGTGCACACCGTCTACGTCCCGGCGGACCGCTACCACGCGGACCTCGCCGCCGACTGGGGCCGAGAGGCCCTCGAGACGCTGGATGCCCATCTCCCTGACGCGGATGCCCTCGCGGACCTCCTCGACGTCGACACCGGCCTGGCCGGCGAGGTGCTGCCGCTCCTGCGCGCCAAGCTCGCTCGCGAGCCGGTGGAGGACCTGCGGGTCGACTTCGAGGACGGCTACGGCGACCGTGGCGACGACGCCGAGGACGCGGCCGTCGACCAGGCGGCGTCGGCGCTCGTGTCCTCCCGGGCGACGGGGACCGCGCCGCCGTACGCCGGGATCAGGTTCAAGTCGTTCGAGGCCCCGACCCGGCGACGCGGGCTGCGCACCCTCGACCGGTTCGTCGCAGCCGTCAGCGGTGCCAGTGGGCTGCCGGCGGGCTTCGTCGTCACCCTTCCCAAGGTGACGTCGGTCGACCAGGTCGAGGCCATGGTGGTCGTCTGCGAGGGCCTCGAGGGGGCACACCGCCTGCCCGAGGGGTCGTTGCGGTTCGAGATCCAGGTCGAGACGCCGCAGTCCATCCTGCTGGCCGACGGGACCGCCGCGGTCGCCCGGATGATCGCGGCGGCGCAGGGTCGCTGCACGGGGCTGCACTACGGCACCTACGACTACTCGGCGTCCCTCGGCATCGCGGCCGCCTACCAGAGCATGGAGCACGCCGCCGCCGACCACGCCAAGGCGGTCATGCAGGTCGCTGCCGCTGGGACGGGGGTCCGGCTCTCCGACGGGTCGACGAACCGCGTCCCGGTCGGTGCGGCGGACGCCGTACGAGCAGCGTGGCGGGAGCACGCGAGGCTGGTACGACGGTCCCTCGAGCGTGGCTTCTACCAGGGCTGGGACCTCCATCCCGCCCAGCTGGTCACCCGTCACGCAGCGACGATGGCGTTCTACCGTGCCGGCCTGGACGGTGCCACCCGACGGCTGCGCGCCTACGTCGACCAGGACGCGTCCGGAGGCTTCCTCGACGAGCCGGCCACCGCCCGGGCGCTCGCCTGGTTCGTCAGCCGGGGCCTGCAGTGCGGCGCGCTCACCGAGGCCGAGGTCCTGGACCGGACCGGCCTCGACCAGCCCGCCGTGCAGTCGCTGGCCCACCCACGACGGGACGCCCGCACCGCGGCGTCCCCGACCATCACCGAGAGGACGGCTTCCCAGTGACCGACCACAGCCTCCGCTACGCGGCGAACTGCTCGATGCTGTTCACCGAGGTACCCCTGCTGCAACGACCCGTGGCCGCGAAGGCGGCAGGCTTCGACGCGGTCGAGCTCTGGTGGCCGTGGCCCCAGGAGCCGGTGCCGGCTGACCGTGACGTCGACGCCTTCGTGAGGGCCGTGCGGGACGCCGGCGTGCAGCTCGTCGGCCTGAACTTCTTCGCCGGCGACCTGGCCGGACCCGACTGCGGGGTGCTGTCCCTGCCCGCGCGGGCCCAGGAGTTCCGCGAGAACATCGACGTCACGATCGGGATCGGGGAGCGGCTGGGGACCAGGGCTTTCAACGCCCTGTTCGGCAACCGGGTCGAGGGCAGCACCGTGCAGGAGCAGGACGACCTCGGTGCGGAGAGCCTCGCCCTGGCCGCCTCCGCAGCCGAGCGCCTCGACGCCACCGTGCTCATCGAGGCGGTCAGCGGGCCGAAGCCCTACCCGCTGCGAACCGCCGACGACGCTGTTGCCGTCGTGGACCGGCTGCGCGCGGCGGGCCACCGCAACGTCGGGTTCCTCTGCGACCTGTTCCACCTGGCCAACAACGGGGACGACGTCGACAAGGCGATCGCCGCGCACGCGGAGACCGTCGCCCACGTGCAGATCGCCGACTGGCCGGGCCGCGGCGAGCCGGGCACCGGAGACCTCGACCTCGACCGCCACCTGACCGACCTGCAGCGAGCCGGGTACGACGGCTGGGTCGGGCTGGAGTACACCCCCACCACCACCACCCAGGAGAGCCTGCGGTGGCTGCCGCAGGATCGCCGGAGGAGCAGCTCATGACCACTATCGCCTTCATCGGACTCGGCATCATGGGATCGCCGATGGCCGTCCACCTCGCGCAGGCCGGCAACGACGTGGTCGGCTACAACCGCTCGCCGGACAAGACCGGCCCGCTCGTCGACGCCGGTGGCCGGGCCGCCGGGTCCGTGGCCGAGGCCGTCACGGACGCCGACGTGGTCGCGGTGATGGTCCCCGACTCCCCCGACGTGGAGGAAGTGCTGGCAGGCGAGGGGGGCGTCTTCGACAACGCCCGGCCTGGCACCCTGGTGGTGGACTTCTCCAGCATCCGCCCGGACGTGACGGTGGCCCTGGCGAGGACCGCGCACGAGAAGGGACTCGCCCTGCTGGACGCACCAGTGTCCGGCGGCGAGGCCGGCGCGAAGAACGCCGCGCTCTCGATCATGGTGGGAGGCGCCAGCAGCGACTTCGAGCGGGCCAGGCCGATCCTGGACGCCGTCGGCAAGACGGTCGTGCACGTCGGTCCGAGTGGCTCGGGCCAGACGGTCAAGGCCGCGAACCAGCTGATCGTCGCCGCGAACATCGAGGTGCTCGCGGAGGCTCTGGTCTTTCTCGAGGCCTACGGCGTGGACACGGACGCGGCCCTGGAGGTGCTCGGCGGCGGGCTGGCCGGGTCCAAGGTGCTGGACCAGAAGAAGGACAACATGCTCAAGCGCTCCTTCGAGCCGGGCTTCCGCGTCGAGCTGCACCACAAGGACCTCGGCATCGTGACGTCGGCTGCCCGTGAGGCGGGCGTCGTGGTGCCGCTCGGTGCCGTCGTCGCGCAGCTGATGGCCTCCTCGAGGGCCGTCGGCGACGGCGCACTGGACCACTCCGCCCTGCTGCGTGGGGTCGAGCGGCTGTCCGGACGGAACGCGCGATGACCAGGATGACAGCGGCGCAGGCGGCGGTGGAGATCCTGAAGAAGGAGGGGGTGACGCACGTCTTCGGGCTGCCGGGGGCCGCGATCAACCCGTTCTACAAGGCGATGCGGACCAACGGCGGGTTGACTCACGTGCTCGCGCGCCACGTCGAGGGTGCCTCGCACATGGCCGAGGGCTACACCCGGGCGGAGGCGGGCAACATCGGGGTCTGCGTCGGCACCAGCGGCCCGGCCGGGACCGACATGGTCACCGGGCTCTACTCGGCGGGGGCGGACTCCACCCCGATCCTGTGCATCACCGGTCAGGCTCCGGTGGCGAAGCTGCACAGCGAGGACTTCCAGGCCGTCGACATCGCCTCGGTCGCCGCGTCCCTGACGAAGATGGCGGTGACGGTGCTCGAGCCCGCGCAGGTCCCCGGCACGTTCCAGCAGGCCTTCCACCTGATGCGGTCGGGACGTCCCGGGCCGGTGCTGGTCGACCTGCCGGTCGACGTACAGACCGCGGAGATCGAGTTCGACGTGGAGACCTACCAGCCGCTGCCGGTCTACAAGCCGGCCGCCACCCGGGCCCAGGTCGCCAGGGCGCTCGACCTCCTGGCGTCCGCCGAGCGACCGCTCATCGTCTCCGGCGGCGGCGTGGTCAACGCCGACGCGTCGGACCTGCTCGTCGAGCTCGCCGAGCTGACCGGGGTCCCGGTCGTGCCGACCCTGATGGGCTGGGGGACGATCCCCGACGACCACGCGTTGAACGCCGGGATGGTGGGCCTGCAGACCTCCCACCGCTACGGCAACGCGACGATGCTGGAGTCCGACCTCGTCCTGGGGATCGGGAACCGGTGGGCCAACCGGCATACCGGGGGGCTGGCCACCTACACGCGTGGCCGGCGGTTCATCCATGTCGACATCGAGCCGACGCAGATCGGTCGGGTCATCGCCCCCGACTTCAGCATCGTCTCCGACGCGGGCGCTGCGCTTGAGCTGTTCGTCGAGATCGCCGGCGAGCGGAAGGCCGCCGGCGACCTGCCGGACCGGTCCGCCTGGGCGCAGAGCTGCCGCACGCGCAAGCAGACGCTGCGACGCAAGACCAACTTCACGGACACGCCGATCAAGCCGCAGCGGGTCTACCAGGAGATGAACCGCGCGTTCGGGCGCGACGTGCGCTACGTCAGCACGATCGGCCTCTCCCAGATCCAGGCCGCCCAGCTGCTGCACGTCTACCGGCCGCGGCACTGGATCAACGCCGGCCAGGCGGGTCCGCTCGGCTGGACCGTGCCGGCGGCCCTCGGGGTCGCCACCGCTGCTCCTGAGGACACCGTCGTGGCGCTGTCCGGCGACTACGACTTCCAGTTCATGCTGGAGGAGCTCGCCGTCGGGGCGCAGTTCTCGATCCCCTACATCCACGTGCTCGTGAACAACGCCTACCTCGGGCTGATCCGGCAGGCCCAGCGCGCCTTCGACATGGACTACCACGTGCAGCTGTCCTTCGAGAACGTCAACGCCCCCGAGCTCGGCGGCTACGGCGTCGACCACGTCCGCGTCGCCGAGGGGCTGGGCTGCAAGGCGATCCGGGTGACCGACCCCGAGGAGATCCTGCCGGCGCTCGAGCAGGCGAAGAAGCTGATGGTCGAGTTCCGGGTGCCGGTCGTCGTGGAGGTCATCCTCGAGCGGGTGACCAACGTGTCGATGGGTGTCCAGATCGACGGCGTCACCGAGTTCGAGGAGCTCGCCGAGACCGGCGAGGACGCTCCGACCGCGCTGTTCGTGAACCTGGACTGAGATGAGCGTGCCGCGAATGGACGGAGGAGGTCGAGCCGAGCGCTACGACCTGGTGTTCCGGGCCCGACGGGTGGTGACAGCCGCGGGCGAGGTGGCCAGGTGCATCGCCGTGCGCGACGGCACGATCGTGGCGATCGAGCCCCTCGAGGCGGCGCTGGTCGGCGACATCGTGGTGGAGCTCGAGGACGACGAGGTGCTGCTGCCCGGGCTGGTGGACAGCCACGTGCACGTCAACGAGCCGGGCCGGACCGAGTGGGAGGGGTTCGCCTCGGCCACCCGGGCGGCCGCGGCCGGCGGCGTCACGACCATCGTGGACATGCCGCTCAACAGCATCCCGCCGACGACGACGGTCGACGCCCTGGAGGTGAAGCGCAAGGCGGCCGCGGACCAGGCCTTCGTGGACGTCGGGTTCTGGGGAGGCGCGGTTCCCGACAACCTCGCCGACCTGCGGGGCCTGCACGACGCCGGCGTGTTCGGCTTCAAGTGCTTCCTGCTGCACTCCGGGGTCGACGAGTTCCCGCACCTGGAGCCGGACCAGCTGGAGGCGGCGATGCGCGAGATCGCCTCCTTCGGGGCTCTGATGATCGTGCACGCCGAGGACAGCCATGCCATCGACCGGGCGGTCTCCCCGCACGGGGAGGACTACGACGGGTTCCTGCGCTCCCGGCCCCGCGGTGCGGAGAACCTCGCCATCGCCACGGTCATCGAGCTGGCCCGGTGGACCGGTGCACGCACGCACATCCTGCACCTGTCCAGCTCCGACGCGATCCCGATGATCCGGTCCGCCCGGCGCGACGGCGTCCGGCTCTCGGTCGAGACCTGCCCGCACTACCTGACCTTCACCGCGGAGGAGGTCGCCGACGGCGCCACCCAGTTCAAGTGCTGCCCGCCGATCCGCGAGGCCGACAACCGCGAGGAGCTGTGGAGGGGTCTTACCCACGGCGACATCGACCTGGTGGTGTCGGACCACTCCCCGTGCACGCCGGAGCTCAAGCGCCTCGACGTGGGGGACTTCGGGCTCGCCTGGGGAGGGATCGCCTCGCTCCAGCTGGGGCTTCCGGCCGTGTGGACCGAGGCCCGCAGACGCGGGCACACCCTCGTCGACGTGGTCCGGTGGATGGCCGAAGGCCCGGCCGACCAGACGGGCCTGCTCCACAAGGGCCGGGTCGCGCTCGGTGGGGACGCCGACCTGTGCGTGTTCGCCCCCGACCAGGCGTTCGTCGTCGACCCCGCCAGACTGCACCACAAGAACCCGGTGTCCGCGTACGCCGGCCGCCCCCTGGCCGGCGTGGTGCGCAGCACCTGGCTCGCCGGCACCAGGGTCGACATCGACGCGGAGCCGCGCGGCCGCCTGCTGAGGAGAGGACTGAGATGAGCACGACGCACTACTACGCCCCCCGGGGTGGCCTCCCGGGCCAGACCGAGCTGACCACCGACCGGGCCCGGTTCACCGAGGCCTACGCGGTCCTGCCACGCCGCACGATGACCGACATCGTGACCAGCTTCCTGCCCTTCTGGGAGGGGACGCGGCTGTGGGTCCTCGCGCGCCCGCTGTCCGGGTTCGCGGAGACCTTCTCCCAGTACCTCGTCGAGGTGTCCCCGGGCGGCGGCAGTGACCGGCCCGAGCTCGACCCCGGCGCCGAGGGGGTGCTGTTCGTCGTCGCAGGACAGCTCAGCGTCGTGGTGGACGGGACGACGCACACGCTGGCCGCGGGCGGCTACGCGTTCCTCCCGCCGGCCACCGAGTGGACCCTGCACAACGAGGGCCGGGAGGTGGCCAGCTTCCACTGGGTCCGCAAGGCCTACGAGCGGGTGGACGGGGTCGACGTACCGCCGGCCTTCGTGACCAACGAGCAGGACGTCGAGCCGATCCCGATGCCGGACACCGACGGTGCCTGGACGACGACCCGCTTCGTCGCGACCGACGACCTGCGTCACGACATGCACGTCAACATCGTCACCTTCACGCCCGGAGGAGCCATCCCCTTCCCCGAGACGCACGTGATGGAGCACGGGCTCTACGTCCTCGAGGGCAAGGCCGTCTACCTGCTCAACCAGGACTGGGTGGAGGTGGAGGAAGGGGACTTCATGTGGCTCCGGGCGTTCTGCCCGCAGGCCTGCTACGCGGGTGGGCCCGGCCGGTTCCGCTACCTGCTGTACAAGGACGTCAACAGGCACGCCCGGCTGGGCCCGTTCCGCTGATCGCTCGGGTCAGGGACTGACGCTGGACATCAGGTCGTGGGCCCCGTCGGGGCGGGCGGCCTCGAAGTAGAACCGGGTGCCGCCCTCGGGCACCGGGACGGCCGCGACGTAGCGCAGGGCGCCGTCGCTGTACGGCGAGCGCAGCACCGGCCCCTCCTCGGCCACGAGCGTCCGGCCGTCGGTGGACCGGGCCACCCCGGTCGCCTCGTGCCAGTTGTCCTCGGCGCGGGCGCGTCCGTCGTACAGGACCACGAGGGGGGACTCGCTGAGCACCGCGGTGACCCGGGTGCCGCGCTGGTCCCAGGTGCCCTCGGTCGGCGAGAGAACCGTGCCGTGCCAGTCCCAGACCAGCCCGTCGCTGCTGGTCGCGTAGGCCGTGGTCATCCGGTCCTCCTCGCCCGGACGGGTCAGCGGGTGCACGCAGACCCACATCCGCCAGCCGGTCTCGTCGACGAGGACGACGGGGTCCTTGACGGCCGTCTCCCGGGTCCCGGGGAGCACGACGGTCCGGGTGCCGTGCTCGAGGCCGATCGGCTCGTCGGCGTCCACGGCCTCGATCCACCAGTGCTTGGAGTCCGGTGTCGCGCAGGAGAGGTAGAGCCGCCAGCCGCCGTCGGGGCGCCGCACCAGCACCGGCCGCTCGAAGGACTCGGCGCCGAACTCGTCACGCCGGACCTCCGACACCGTGACGAAGTGCTCGCCGTCCTCGGACCGGGCCACCACCACCGACACGCCACGTCCCTCGCGCACCGGGCGCCGCACGCGGTAGGTCAGCCAGTAGACCCCCTCGACCAGCACCGCGCTCGCGGCACCCGACCAGTTGCCGGGCTCGCTGCCGGGCGCGGGTACGACGACGGTGGCGTCCTCGAAGGACGGCAGGGTGAGGGTCTGCGACGGCATACGCTAATACTACTGAATAGGTCGACAAAAAGCGCGGCTTCGTCGCGGATCGGGTGCCGCGCCGTCGGCTCAGCCGAGCCGCCAGTCCACGGGCGCGCCGCCCTGCTTGTCCAGCAGGGCGTTGACCCGGCTGAACGGCCGGGAGCCGAAGAAGCCGCGGGACGCCGAGAGCGGGCTCGGGTGCGCGGACTCCACCCAGGGGACGTCACCGAGCATCGGCTTGAGGCTCTGCGCGTCGCGTCCCCACAGGACGGCCGCCATCGGGCCGCCGCGGCGGACCAACGCGGCGATGGCCTGCTCGGTGACCGGCTCCCAGCCCCGGCCGCGATGCGAGGCGGGCGCACCGGGAGCCACGGTGAGCACCCGGTTGAGCAGCATCACCCCCTGCTCGAACCACGGCGAGAGGTCCCCGTTGCTCGGCAGGTCGCAGCCGACGTCGGTGCTCAGCTCCCGGTAGATGTTCACCAGGCTCTTGGGCAGCGGCCGGACGTCCGGGGCGACCGAGAACGACAGCCCGACCGGGTGCCCGGGGGTCGGGTACGGGTCCTGGCCGACGAGCAGCACGCGTACGTCGGCCAGCGGCCGGCTGAACGCACGGAAGATCTGGTCGCCGTGCGGCAGGTAGCTGCGGCCGGCACGGACCTCCTCGCGCAGGAACCGGCCCATCGCCGCGATGCGTTCGTCGACCGGCGCCAGCGCCTCGGCCCAGTCCGGGGCCACCAGGCCCCGCTCGACCAGCCCGCCCAGAGCGCTCATGGCCGGTGACCCTACCGAGGAGGCACCCCGAACGCGCTGCCGGGAGACGCGCTGCCGGGAGACGCGCTGCCGGGAGACGCGCTGCCGGGAGACGCGCTGCCGGGAGACGCGCTGCCGGCCAGAGCTGCGAGCACCTGGTCGGCGTCGGCCCGCATCCCGGCCGCGAACGGGTGGAAGGCCAGCGCCTTGCGCCGGTCGGTCGTCCGCCCGTTCACCCAGGGATCGGAGGAGCAGATGTCGTGGCCACGCGAGGCGGCGTACATGTCCACGAACGTCGCGCCGGTCGACGCCGCAGCCCGGGCCAGGGCGCGGTTCAGAGCCACAGTGGTCCGGCGACCCACCGCATAGTCGGCGGGTGCCAGTGCCAGTGCGGGGCAGGTGCCCCGGTCCGGCACCAGGCGCAGGTAGCCGACGAGAAGCACCGTGGCCCTCGGGGCGCGATGCCGGACGGCTCGCAGCGCTCCGGTCACCCGGCGGCCGATCGTCGCGGTCCTCGCCCGCAGGTCCGGCCCGCCCGACCGGAGCCGTCCCCGGCACGGCGCCCCCGCGGCCCGGCCCGCGGCCACCGGCGAACACGCCCGCACCAGCGACTCGAACAGGCTCAGGTCGTTGCCACCGATGCCCAGCGTGACCAGGTCGGTGCGTGGGGTGACCGCGTCGAGCTGCGGCGGGATGCTGGAGCCGGCGAAGGGGTGCTGGGCATGGGTCAGCTCCCGCGTCGTCGCCGCGCTGCAGGTGACGTCGACGAGGTGCGCAACGTGCAGCCGCGCAGCCACCAGCGAGGGGTAGTCGTGGTCGGAGCGGACACACCCGCCGGCCAGGTCGGTGGTGGGGATCAGGGGCCCGGCGCTGTAGGAGTCACCCATCGCGACGTACCGCTGGACGGTCGCGGGCGCCGAACCGGTCGGTGAGGTGCCCGGCTGCTGTCCGCCCGTGCAGCCGGAGGCCAGCAGGGTGGCCGTGCAGAGGGCAGCGGACAGCCGGGCCAGGCGCATCGGGGACCTCATCGGGGATAGCGGGCGAGCAGGTCGCGGCGTACGACGCGAGCGCCGGCGACCAGCCGCAGAAGCACGGCTGAGGTGACCGCCTGCCCGGCCATCAGGCCCATCAGCACCAGGACCTGCGCCGAGCCGGCCTGCAGAGGGGTGCCGCCGCCGAGCAGCACCCCGATGAAGGCACCGGGCAGCGTCACGAGGCCGACGGTACGGGTCTGGTCCAACCCGGGGGTGAGGGCCTCCTTCGCCGAGGGAGCGAGGACCTCGAAGGCGGCCTCGGGGCTGGTCAGGCCCACCGCCAGCCCGGCTTCGTAGGTGCCGAAGCTGCGGTTCAGCTCGTCGTAGGCGCGCCGGCCGGTCAGGGTCGCGGCGGTCATCGTGTTGCCCACCACGATGCCGGCGATCGGGATGATCCCGGCGCCGTTGAACGGCACCACGCCGGACGCGAGGACCAGCCCCAGCACCGGGAGCACCCCGCAGGCGATCGCCGCGCCGACCCACGGCAGCTGCGAGCGCGGACAGCCGATCCGCCCGGTCGAGGTGAGCGTCGCGACCGAGAACATCAGCAGGACGAACCCGATGGACCACCACACGGACGCCAGCGCGGCGGCGATCACGGCGGACACGACCGTGAGCTGGACCACCGCTCGGACCGCCGCTGTCAGGTGCTGCCGCTCGACCCCGAGCCGGCCCACCGCCGAGGCGGCCATCGCGAGCGCCAGGAGCAGGACGAGCACGACGGCGAGGCGCCAGTCCGGCGAGACGGTGCCCGCCGGGCCGGCGGCCGCGTGCACGGCGGACGCCACCGGTTCAGACGTGCGGACTCACCTCGAGACGAGGGCCGCTGCTGGGGACCAGCCGGCCCGGCTCGGGGATGGCAGCCATGACCGCAAGTTACCAGCGGCCTCCCACCGCTCCGGACGCTAGAGTCAGCGGCCCCGGGGTGGTGTCGCGGATGCTGAAGATCTCGCTGCTGGGCGAGCAGACCATCGAGGACGACGTGACCGGCGAGATCCGGTCCAGGTCGTCGCGGACCCTCGCGCTCGTCGGTCGCCTCGCGACCCAGGCCGGGACCGCGGTCAGCAGGCAACGCGTCGCCGGGCTCTTCTGGCCCGACTCGAGTGACGCCCAGTCGCTGACCAACCTCCGGCGCGAGTTGCACCACCTGCGCCGGCTGCTCGGGGAGGACGGGTCCCTGGTCGTCACCTCGACGGACCTCTGCTGGCGGGACACGCCGTCCTGCCGCGTCGACGTACGGGTGCTCAGGACCTGCCGTGACGAGGCCCGGCGCAGGCTCGCCGCCGGAGACCTCGAGGCGGCCGCGAGGCTTGCCGCCGAGGGCTGCGCGGCGTACGGCGGTGACCTGCTGCCGATGCAGGACGACGACTGGGTGCTCGAGGAGAGAGAGGCGCTGCGCCGGGAGTGCGTGGGCCTGTGTGACCTGCTCGCCGACGTCGCCGGCCGGGTCGGCGACCCGGCCGGGGCACAGGAGGCGGCGCGCCGACGGATCGCCCTGGAGCCGCTGGAGCAGGTCGGCTACCGGGCGCTGATGGCCCTGCAGACGGAGCTCGGCGACCGGGCGGGTGCCATCAGCACCTACCACCACTGCGCCTCGGTGCTGGAACGGGAGCTGGGGGTGGCGCCGGGCCCCGAGACCCGCCGAGCGATGGAGCGGCTGATCGGGCCCCCCGGCGTGCGCCCCGGTCCCCGGCGCCGGCCGGGCCCTCCCACGCAACGGGCCGGAGCCGTCGCCACGCCGCTGATCGGCCGCGCAGCACCGTTGCAGGCGCCCACTGCCCTCTGGACGTCGACGGTCCTCGACTCGCGGCCGCGGGTCGTGGCGGTGCGCGGGGTCGCCGGTGTCGGCAAGAGCCGTCTCGTCGACGAGCTGGCCGAGCAGGTCAGGGGTCGGGCGACCGTCGTGGCCACCCACTGCTTCGACACGTCGGCGCGGCTTGCGCTCGCCCCGGTGGCCGACTGGCTTCGCAGCCCGGACCTGCGTGCTGCCGCCCGCGCAGTCGACCCGGTCTGGCGTCGCGAGGTCGAGCGGCTGGTGCCGGACGAGACACCGACCAGCGGCGTTGCGCCACCGGCCGCCGGTGCGCGGGCGAAGGTGGACGCCTGGCAGCGGCACCGGTTCTTCGAAGGCCTCGCACGGCCGTTCCTAGCCCTCCACCGACCCCTGCTGGTGGTGCTCGACAACCTGCAGTGGTGCGACGAGGAGACTCTCGCGTGGCTGTCGTTCCTGCTCCGGCTGGGTGAGGACCGGCCACTGATGGTGGCCATGACCCTGCGCGACGAGCCGCGCGTCGCCGACCCGGAGACCACCGCGTGGCTGAGCCGGGTCCGCACCGCGCACCACGTCGAGGAGGTGCCGCTCGCCCCGCTCGACGCGGAGCAGACCGCCACCTTGTCGACCGCCGTGGCGGGTCGGCGGTTGTCGACGAAGGAGTCGGCGCTGCTCTTCGCGACCACGGGCGGCTTCCCGCTGTTCGTCATCGAGGCCACCCGGGCGTCTGGCGACGC